>JANRKR010000024.1:0-2714 GCA_033763375.1 Rickettsiales bacterium | reverse complement strand
CTTCATCAAAATCCCACGGATTATTTGAATATCCTGTTCCAGATTTAGCTTTGCTTTGGCATTGTTGCAAAACATTCCAAGTGGCAATGTTTATTTTTGATCCTTTTTGAGTTTCAATAGTAAATCTTTGCGGCAGATGATCCGAAGTTACATCTCTTAAAATTTCTTCACGCGTTTTTTGATTGTTATTAGCAGTTTTTGAAGAATCGTTTGAAGAACGAGAAGGATTTCTCTTTTTTATAATTTGGGCTAAAGGTTCTTGATGTTTATCTGAAATTTCTAAACCTTTAATTTCTTTAACTTTAAGCGCTGTAAAAACATCCGCTGCAACTGATGAAGCAACCAAACAGCCATCATCTTTGGAAGATATGCCATCTTTTACTTCTTCAATTTCGATCGAAAGATCTTTTTTACGGAAGGTTTCTGCTTGTGTGTTTGCTTCTGAACTGGCTTCTTCAGTGGCTTTTTTATCGGCTTCTGTCTCAGCTTCTTCACGGCTATTATATTTTATGCCTCTGAAATAAAACCCATCTTCTCTTCCTTCTTGAATTTCTTTGTTAGCTCCCTTGCCATGACCATCACAAACTGTGGCAATAATGCCGCCGCTTCCATTTTCAATAAGTACACCTTCTGTTTCAGAAATTAATGGCACCGAAATTGCGGTGATATTATCCCTGCTGCCACTTTTTAAAGCATGAGCAACAAGATAATCGGCAAAAGATTGTTTTTGTTTTTCTGATTCAGTCTGTTTGTCGTAAGTTTTTTTTAAGTTCGATAATCTTTTTTCTGAACTAGCATTTAATTCACGAAATTTTATATCAGTATCTGTACTTTTTTCTTTATAATAGGAAAAATCACAAGTTAAATTATATTCCCACAAGCCATCGCAGCTGACAATTAAATCAAGCTCTAATAAAGTTTCTTGAGAGGAAGAAAAAAAACGTTCTGAATTAATTTGCCAAACTTCCGGATTTCTTATTAGTGCACTTTCTTTATTAAGTCCTTTAATGTCAGAATCACCAATTGAACCAGCAGTTGCTGAATCGCCATTAACTCTATCTCCATAAATAATGCCGCCTTTTTCTATAACTTGGTTCGCAAACCTTTTTGTTTTTGGACTCATATCTTCGGTTAGAAGAATTGATCGATAGCCAATTTTTTCATCGCCATTACTGTCTTTGTGTAAATATTTCACCACAACTGCGGCCCTTGAATCGCCAAGATTGGCGGTGGTAATATTTACGCCACCTTTTCCATCTGGCGTGGCAATGGCGCTGCATAAGGTTGTGCCACATTCGAAATTATCATATTTTTCAATGATTGGTTTTAAAGATTCTGCAAAAGATTTTTCGGGATTGCTTGCAACATCTGCTTCAACAGTTCCAACAAAAAACGCATCTTGTTGATTAGAATTACGACCCTGACCTCCTCTTTTTAAATTTGCAGCTTCGCAAACTGAAATTCCTCTTTCAGTGCTGAGACCGCTGATAGCTTTTACAGTATTATTTGAATTATCATCAATTATTTGACAACCTGAGAAACTTTTTTCTTCAAAAGGCATGGTAGTAAATTTAGTTATTAATTCCTAAATGTTTAATTGCTGTTTCAGTTAAAACACGACCGCGCGGGGTTTTTTCAACCAAACCTTTTTGAATTAAGAAAGGTTCAATTGTATCTTCAACCGAATCTTTTTCTTCGCTGATTGCCGAAGCGATAGTGTCAATGCCAACTGGACCGCCGCGATAATTATTAGCAATGAAAATTAGATAGCGATAATCCGAAGCGTCAAGCCCAATTTTGTCAATTTCTAAGCGTTTGAGCGAATTATCGGCAATTGACTTAGTGATAATTTTTTCATTTGCAGCGGAAGCAAAATCGCGCACGCGCTTTAGCAAGCGAATGGCAATTCTTGGCGTGCCGCGCGATCTTTGGGCAATTTCGCAAGCAGCATCGTCGTTAATGGCAATATCTAAAATTTTGGCATCGCGTTTAACAATTTGTTCCAATTCAAAATCAGTATAAAAATTAAGGCGCAGCGGAATGCCAAAACGATCTTTCAGCGGATTGGCGATAAGTCCAATGCGCGTGGTGGCGCCAACCAAAGTGAATTTAGGTAAATCAATTTTAATGGCGCGTGCTGCCGGACCTTCGCCAATGATGATATCGAGTTTAAAATCTTCCATCGCCGAATATAAAACTTCTTCGACATTTTTATTTAAGCGATGAATTTCGTCGATGAAGAAAATATCACCTTCTTGTAAGTTGGTTAAAAGCGCCGCCAAATCGCCCGATTTTGAAATTACCGGACCCGCAGAACCTTTAAAACCAACGCCCATTTCGTGAGCAATAATTTGCGCCAAAGTGGTTTTTCCAAGCCCAGGTGGTCCGTAAAATAAAGTGTGATCCAAAACTTCGCCGCGATTTTTAGCGGCGCGAATAAAAATTTCTAAATTACTTTTGAGTTTTTCTTGGCCCAAAAAATCTTGCAAATAATTAGGGCGCAAGATGTTATCGTGTCGCTCTTCTTCAAGTTTTATGGGGTTAAGATTTTCGTTTTGCATTATTTTATATTGTATGCCAATTATTTGAATTTATTGACCCCGTCCTAAAGACGGGGTGACAAAATGGAAAATACGACGGGGTGACAAAATGGAAAAACGGGTGACACAATGAAAAATTGTTACTCCGTCTTTATTACTTTGTCACCCCGTCTT
>JANRKR010000023.1:0-20902 GCA_033763375.1 Rickettsiales bacterium | reverse complement strand
TTTTACATAATCGGCATGTCCTGGGCAATCGACGTGAGCATAATGTCTTTTGGCTGTTTCATATTCTACGTGAGCGGTGTTGATAGTAATACCGCGTTCTTTTTCTTCAGGAGCAGCATCGATTTGATCATAACCTCTTTTCTCTGCTAAACCAGCTTTAGAAAGATAAGTGGTAATTGCAGCAGTTAGAGTTGTTTTACCATGGTCAACGTGGCCAATAGTGCCGATGTTAACGTGAGGTTTAGTGCGTTGGAAGACTTGTTTGGTCATATCTATACCAATTATTTACGATAATATAATCAAAATTAATCTAAAAATTTAGAATAATTTTGATTGAAATGAATTTGTAATTCTGTGACAGAGTTACAAAGTAAATTTAAAAAATTTCGAAAAAAAATTACAGCTTCGAAAAAATTTTTCGAAATTTTTTAGTTTTATAAAAATTCGTGAAACTTACTAAGAGATCAATAAGATCAGGACTTTGCGCCCTATGCAAACTGAAAAATTAACTCAACTTGAATTCAACGAGGTCGCGCATTCTTGGAATGCAAAAATATTTTGCAACATAAATCTAAAAAAAATTTATGGTGTCTAAAAATTTAAAGCAGCAACATGAAATTCGTTTCAAAGTGCCAAATTTCAAAAATTAAATTCAATGCTAATTAATTAACTTACTTGAAGCTTTAACGTTGCAAATAATTTAGACTTTTTTGGCTTTGATTTCTTCGGCAACAGCATTTGGAACTGGCTCGTAAGAGTCAAACTCCATACTGTAGCTAGCACGACCTTGTGAAAGCGAACGCAGACTATTTACATAACCAAACATTGAAGCAAGCGGAACTTTTGCTGTAATAACTTGCGCCACGTCACGCCCTTCAAGGTTTTGAATTTGTCCACGACGCGAATTAATGTCGCCAATTACATCGCCCATATAATCTTCTGGCGTTACCACTTCTACTTTCATGATTGGCTCTAAAATGATTGATCCAGCTTTTTCCATTGCTTCACGAAAAGCACTACGCGCGGCAATTTCGAAAGCCAAAACGCTAGAATCCACATCGTGATACGCGCCATCCATTAATCTGGTTTTTAGACGAACTACTGGGAAGCCTGCTAAAAAGCCATTTTCTTTGGCTAATTTTAAACCTTTTTCAACACCAGGAATATACTCTTTAGGAACGCGACCGCCAACAATTTCACTTTCAAAAATAAAATTTTCTTTAGTGTCAGCTGGAAGTGGTTCGAAAATAATTTTAACTTTAGCAAATTGACCAGAACCACCTGATTGTTTTTTGTGTGTGTAATCAATTTCAACTTGTTTGGTTATAGCTTCACGATATGCAACTTTTGGTTGACCAATGTTAGCGTCAACTTTGAATTCACGCTTCATACGATCAATAATAATTTCCAGATGCAATTCGCCCATGCCGCGCAAAATAGTTTGACCAGATTCAGGATCAGATTCGATACGCAGCGATGGATCTTCTGATGCAAGGCGCGATAAAGCCATGCCCATTTTTTCTTGATCTGCAGTTGATTTTGGCTCAACCGAAACTTCAATTACTGGTTCTGGAAAAACCATTCTCTCTAAAATAATATTATAATCTGGCTCAACTAAAGTGTCGCCAGTTGTGGTAGCTTTCAAACCAGCCAAAGCAACGATATCGCCAGCGTGGGCTTCTTTAATGTCTTCACGATTATTAGCATGCATTAACAAGATACGACCAATTCTTTCTTTCGAATTTTTAGTTGTATTAACCACGCCACTACCACCGGTTAAAACACCGGAATAAATGCGCACGAAAGTAAGCGAACCAACAAAAGGATCGGTCATGATTTTAAAAGCTAAGCCAGCAAATTTTTTATCTTCGCAAGTGATATTAATTATTTCGTCATTAGCGCCGTTAATAGCAGGAATTTGCTTAATGTCTTTTGGGCTTGGTAAAAAATCAACAACTGCATCAAGCAAGGTTTGTACACCTTTATTTTTAAATGCTGTTCCGTTTAAAACTGGCACAAAAGCACCGGCAATTGTGGCTTTGCGGATACAAGCTTTAAGATCAGCTTCGGAAATTTCTTCACCACCAAGATACTTTTCCATCAAAGCGTCATCTTGCTCAACCGCAGCTTCAATTAGTTGTTCACGATATTCTTTAGCTTTATCCAAAAGATCAGCCGGAATTTCTTCTAAAGTGTAGTCTGCGCCCATGGTTTCATCTTTCCAAACTACAGCTTTCATTTTTATCAAGTCAATCAAACCACCGTAGTTTTCAGCTTCATGAATTGGTAATTGAATTGGAATTGGACGAGCGCCAAGACGGGTTTTCATCATATCAACGCAGCGATAAAAATTAGCGCCAACGCGATCCATTTTATTAACAAAACACATTCTTGGCACGCGATATTTATTAGCCTGGCGCCAAACGGTTTCAGATTGTGGTTCAACACCAGCAACAGCGTCAAATACACAAATTGCGCCGTCAAGCACGCGCAGCGAGCGTTCAACTTCAATTGTAAAATCAACGTGTCCCGGAGTATCAATAATGTTGATGCGGTTATTTTTCCAAAAACAAGTTGTAGCCGCAGAAGTAATTGTAATGCCACGCTCTTGTTCTTGTTCCATCCAATCCATTGTAGCAGCACCGTCGTGAACTTCACCAATTTTATGCGATTTTCCAGTATAAAAAAGAATGCGTTCAGTTGTTGTCGTTTTACCAGCGTCAATGTGCGCCATGATGCCAATATTACGATATTTTTCTATTTCGATTTGACGTGCCATAAATTAAATAAACAGTTTTTAATTAGTTTTGAAAACAGACTCTAGCTTCTTGAACTTGAATGATGAGCTTAACTTCCTTCGCAAGATAAGGGCGCCGCAACTTAGTTTTCGATTTTCTAATTAACAAGAAATTATTTAAAGATTCTAACCAAGTTGCGAAACACCGAAATCAAAGGCTTATACCAAAGAAAAACTCTTCTTTTGCCATCAATTAAAGTTAAATTTCCAAAGGCACTTAAAGTGTGAAAACCTTTGTAAATTGAGCCTTCCTCAGGCTTTATCTCTTTGACAAATTCTTCTCTAAAAACTTTCTCATTTAATTCAACAATCTGATTAATTATCACCGCAGAACCGTAACTTTGCGAACAATTTTGAGTTGGACGATAAATTTTATTATCAACTAAAAACGGCGTTCCAGCTGATCTTGAAGAAGATTTATCGATTTTTACCGGATTGTTTGGATGCTCAATAAATTCATCAAATAAAGAATTGGCGAAGGCAATATTAAGTTTAAAATCCGAAGAATCGGCAATAGTATAAAACATCCAGAATTTATTTTGGTGGTAGAAAATAGTTGGATCGACAATCTTTTTATCGGTAAAAATATCACGAATCTTTTTCAGTTTTAACTCTTGGCAATCAAGCTCATAAAGCGATAATTTATTGGCTTTGTAAGATTCACAAACCAAATAAATTTTATCTTCATGCTTAATTATAAAAGGATAAGAAAGATGTTTTTTATCATCGAGAATTATTTTTTTTTGACTAAGGGTTAGATCATTGTTAAGCAAAGCCAGACCAATTCTGCCATACTTTTTAATTTGAGAATAATCTTCAAAAAGCAGATATTTTTGCCCAGCAATTTCAATACCAAAAGGATCAGCCAGGAAATTTAATTTATCGTGATTTTTGATCCAAAATATTTCGGGCTGGCGCTTGATAATTTGCTCAATTGGAAATTTTATAACTCCAATATCCCAATGATCAAAATAGAAAATACGAATTAATTTTTTTAAAAAAAAATTTTTTGCAGTCGTAATTAAGCTTTCTTTAGGCTTTCGCATGTAAGAATGAAATGAGCAATAATGATATTTGCGACGAAAGCGATATTTCCACAAACTAAAATCTGCCGTATTTTTATAACGCAAAAATCTGATTTTATATTCTTGAGGATGCAAACTGACTAAAAAATAAAAATATAAATTATATTCAGCAACTCCGTACATTGCTTCGCTATTTTTAAGAAAAACTTTATAAAATGGTTCAGCTCCACCAGCTTGTTTTTCAACTCTAAAAAATAAATCTTCAATTATGTGTTTTTGCAGAAGCATGTGATGACAAATGCCCGAGACGTTCTTGAAATTTTGCGGCAAATTAGCGTCAATCTCTGGCAAAATTTTTGTGATATGTTTGTAGGTAATTTGATGAAAAGGCGAGTTTTCTAAATCGGTATCTTTGCTTAAGTTATAAAGCGGTAAATTATCATCAGAGAAAAATTTTACCCGACGCAAGAAAACTGTATCAGCATCAACAATTAAAACATCGGGAGAAATTTCAGGAATTATTAAAGGCGAATATAATTTAAGTAATTGTTGAAAGTGCCAACCAACCGCTCCTTTGACTAATCCAGCAATTTCTTGAAACGAAAAAGGGAAAAGCGCTTCATCAAACCACTGCGCTTCATCTGTATATTTTTCTTTGGAAATTACTATAATTCGGCGCGCACCAACTACATTTTTCTTAACGCCACGAATGCAGTATTTTAGAGTTTCAACATCTTTTTCATGAGCTGGAATTACAACATCAATGGTTGGTATCTTTTCCAGATCCATCAAAAAAAGATTTAATTAGATTAGTTACCAGCGATAATGAGCGAAAGCTTTGTTGGCTTCGGCCATTTTAAAAACTTCTTCTTTCTTTTTAGCCGCCCAGCCTTTGTTTTCGAGCGATTCCAAAACAACTGTTACAACTTTATTTGCTAAGTCACGACCTTTGATATTTTCAATAGCAGTTTTCAACCATTTTAAAGCAAGAGCTGAACCACGTCTTGCTGAAACTTCAACTGGAATTTGGTAAGTTGCGCCGCCAATTCTTCTTGATCTGACTTCAACTCTTGGTGTAACGTTTTCGATAGCTTCTTTAAAAACATCAATTGGACTTTTTTTCAATTTTTTTTCTAAATTATCAAAAGCTTCGTAGACTGCTTTCTCAACTACTGATTTTTTGCCGTCATTCATCAAGCGATTGACGAATCTTGAAACAATAATTTCATTAAATTTAGCATCAGGAATAATTTTTCTGATTTTTGCTGCACGTCTTCTCATTTAAAATGCTCCGCATTCTATTAATATTATTTACTTAGATTGAATTGCTGCGCGCTAAATAAATTAGCGCATTTGCAAATCGATTATTTTATTTTGGTTTTTGCGCACCATATTTTGAGCGCGCTTGTTTACGGTTTTTAACGCCTTGAGTATCAAAATATCCTCTAATGATGTGATAACGCACACCAGGCAAATCTTTAACACGACCACCACGAATTGCTACAACCGAGTGTTCTTGAAGGTTATGACCTTCACCAGGAATATAAGCAATAACTTCAAATCCATTAGTTAATTTAACACGAGCAACCTTACGCAAAGCTGAGTTTGGCTTCTTTGGCGTTGTTGTATAAACGCGAGTACAAACACCTCTTTTTTGTGGACAGCCTTTCATTGCTGGAACTTTATTTTTAGCAACTTGTTTAACTCGCGGCTTTCTGATAAGCTGATTAATTGTAGGCATGAATACCTTTATTTATTTTTTGAATTTAATAGTTTTTAGGAAGCTCATTTTAGGAAGCTTGTTTAGTAAGCTTTGGAGCGAACTTTGTTACAAACTGAAGTTGCAATCAAAATCACGACAAATTGCGACGAATTGATCGTGACCATCTAAATCAACATCCAAATTTAAGGAGGCGGCTTTTTAGTAAGCTGAAAAATTTAGTCAATAAAAATTTCAATATGCTTAAGTTAGTTGTAAAAAGAAGCTGCCGCAAAACTAAAATTCTACGACAGCTTAAATTTTATAATTCAGAAGCGTTATTAGCTAAATAATCAGCAACACCTTTGGCATCGGCTTTCATGCCTTGCTTACCTTTGTTCCAACCCGCAGGACAAACTTCGCCATGTTCTTGGAAAAATTTAAGCGCATCAACCATACGAATTGCTTCATCGATGTTTCGCCCCAAAGGCAAATCATTAACAACTTGATGACGCACTACGCCTTCTTGATCAATCAAAAAAGTGCCACGCAGTGCAACAGCTTCGCCCATCAAAACGTCATAATCACGAGCGATGCTTTTGGTTAAATCAGCAACCAAAGGAAATTTAATTTGACCAATTCCACCTTTATTAACTTCAGTATTTTTCCAAGCTAAATGAGTGAATTTTGAATCAACCGAAACGCCGATAACTTCAGCGCCGCGCTCTTTAAAATCTTTCAGACGATTACCAAAAGCAATAATTTCTGATGGACAAACAAAAGTAAAATCAAGCGGATAGAAAAATAATACGCCGATTTTTCCTTTCAAAAAACCGTGTAAATTAAAATGATCATCGATTTCATTATTTGGCATAACTGCTGAGGCAGTGAAATCTGGTGCCTTTTTTCCAACTAAAACTGACATGATTTTTTAAAATTTATTTTAAGTGAAAATGAAAACTGAGAAATTACTCAATTAAAATTTAAGTTAAGAATCACCAAACCAAAATCAACCAAAGAATTTTATTTTTTACTTTGCATTTTGGTTAATGAAAATTTAGTTTTTAGAACCTGTTTAGCTAATTTTTTAAAAAAACTTAAATTTTACGAAGCCATGTCATTACTTGATTCAAAGCCAATTTATAAACCATTTTATTATCCTTGGGCATATGATGCTTGGTTAAAACAACAACAAATTCACTGGCTTCCAGAAGAAGTTCCTTTAGCTGACGATGTGCGCGATTGGAAACATAATTTAACTGCTTCTGAAAAAAATTTACTTACCCAGATTTTTCGCTTTTTTACCCAAGCTGACATCGAAGTTAATAACTGTTACATGAAGCATTACTCACAAGTTTTTAAACCAACCGAAGTGCAAATGATGTTATCAGCTTTTTCAAATATGGAAACAGTTCACATCGCTGCTTATTCGCATTTGCTTGATACAATTGGCATGCCAGAAACCGAATATTCAGCCTTCATGAAATATAAGGAAATGAAGGATAAATATGATTACATGCATCAGTTTGGAATCTCTTCCAAAAAAGATATTGCCACAACTATGGCAGTTTTTGGCGGCTTTACTGAAGGTCTGCAACTTTTTGCCTCATTTGCAATTTTGTTAAATTTCCAACGCTACGGCAAAATGAAAGGCATGGGACAAATCATCAGCTGGTCCGTGCGCGACGAAACTTTACATACTAATTCAATCATCAAATTATTCAGAACATTTGTACAAGAAAATCCAGAAGTTTGGGATGAAGAATTAAAAAGCCGGCTTTACAAAGCTTGCGCCACAATTGTGCATTTTGAAGATGCCTTCATCGATTTAGCTTTTGAGACCGGCAATATTGAAGGTCTTACTTCGCGCGAGGTTAAACGCTATATTCGCTACATTGCCGATCGTCGCTTGAATCAACTGGGGCTGAAAGAAATCTACATGATCGATGATAATCCTTTGCCTTGGCTTGATGAAATCCTAAACGGCGTTGAACATACCAACTTTTTTGAAAATCGTGTTACTGAATATAGCAAAGCTTCTACAACCGGAACTTGGGAAGATGTCTTTGAAAATATCGATAAAGATCGTCAAAAAATGCTGGTAATGTGAAGCTTATGGAAAGTTTGTTGCTAAAAAAACAAATTTACGGCGATGTAATAAAAAAAAATCTGCGGAAAACTTTTTTTATTTTATTTTTTATCTGCTCTCTTCCTGATAATTCTTTAGCTTCAGTAAATCGTAATCTAACTGTTTTTGCTGAACAAAACACCGTCGCAGCCTTGACAAAATTGTCACGAATTTACTCTCAAAAAAATCACGTAATTGTCGCAGTAAATTTTAATTCTTCGGCAGAATTAATCAGCGATATTGATTCTGGCGAACCGGCAGACATTTTTATCTCGGCTCATACTGGCTGGATTGAAACTTTAAAACAAAAAGGTCTTGTTGATGTTTACAATACCGGACATATAGCTCGCGACAAAATGGTTTTAGTAACTTCCAAAGATAATCACAATATCAACGCCAACTTAAAAAATTCAAATCTTACTATTGAAGAAGCATTAAAAATTCTTGATCAGCAAAAAGCTTATTTAATTATCGATCAAGAAGGCAGCTCTTCTGGAAAATATAGTAAAGAACTCGTCAAATCTTTAGAACTTAATAATTTACAATTATTTACCAAACTAAGCGAAGATAAATCAGAAGCTTTAGATCTTACTGGCGACAACGTTGAACACTATGCAATTCTTCTAAAAAGTCAGATTAAAAATAAAAAAAATTTACAAGTTTTAGCCGAACAAAAAGATAGCAATATTTTTTATCAGGCTTTGGTAATTGCTGGCGATAATATGGAAACAGCGCGAGAATTTTTAAAGTTTTTGAAAAGTAATGCCGCTAAATCAATATTACGCGATAACGGCTTTATCACTGATTAATTTGGGCGATTACACCCTCAAGAAGCACAATCAGACCCCGTCATGAAGACTAAGGTGACAATCTTGGCTAAGGTCTACCCTGTCTTCATAACTCTGCCACCCCGTCTTCATAACTTTGTCACCCCGTCTTCATGACGGGGTTTTGAAAAAATTGTGAGTCAAGGTATAATCACCTTAGTTTGGTATAATATTTGATTGATTCTTAAAAAAATCAGGAAGCAGCGTTGTCGCTGGTTTTTAATTTTTTGGCTTTGATCAAAAGCAAGTCATTATTTCTTTTTTTCAAGATTTCAAAATAGTAATCAGCAATAACAAAATTTTCTCTTTCTTCAGGAATACGTCCCAAACTATTAATTATAAAGGCTGTAAGATTGTAAGCGTTGTCATCTTCACTAATATTCCAGTCAAGTTTTTTATTAATATCACGAATTAAAGATCGACCAAAAATTTTATAAGCACCGCTTTTAATTTTGATAATATTGGCATCAGCGCTATTTTCTTTTTCTTTGATTTCGCCAACAATTTCTTCAAGAATATCTTCCAAAGTTACCATTCCAATAAGCGAGCTATATTCGTCAATTACCAAAGCCATGCGTCTTCTTCTTTTACGAAATAAAAAAAGTTGCGTGCGTAGACTGTTGCTGGCTGGCACAAACCAAACTTCAGTAGTAATTAACTTAAGATTAAATTTTTCCAAATCGCCTTTATAAAAATGAAGCGCTTTTAATAATTTTCTAACATTCAAAATTGCTACGATATTTTCTTTATTACCTTGCCACAAAGGAATTCGCGTGTAACTGCTTTCCAAAGCCAGCCGAATAATTTCTTTTATCGGCGCCTCAATATTGATGGTTTCCATATCTTTGCGATGCACCATAATTTCGCTGATCTCGGTATCTGCTAAATCTAAAACACCGTCAATCATGTCTTTATCATATTTATAAATTGAGCCTTCTTTATGTTTAAGATTGATGGTGTCGCGAATTTCTTCCAACTCAACTGCTGAAGATTTTTTATTTTTAACAACGAAAAAAAAGTTAACCAATTTATGAACCGAATCGGTGATAGGAAAAAATATCATTACCAAAAAATTGATCAGCGGCGCAAAAAATAAAGCAATTTCATCAGGCGATTTTACCGCATAAGTTTTAGGAATTACTTCGGCAAAAATCAGAACAATTAAAGTCATTGAAACGGTTGCAATAACCAATCCGGAATCACCAAATAATTTTATGGCAAGGCTGGTAGCAATTGCTGAAGATAAAATATTAATAGCATTATTACCAAATAACATGGTGCTGATAACTTTTTCACGACTTTGTAAAAGACGCTCAAGAACTTTAGCTCTTTTATTTCCTTCGTTAGAAAGGCGATGAATTTTAGCTTTGGAAGTGGCTACAATTGCGGTTTCAAAACAAGCAAATAAAGCTGAAATAAAAATCAAAGTAACGACAATTATAAAATCAAACTCAACAGAGTTGGTCATAAATTTAGTAAGAAAATTTAAGAAGAAAGAGAATTGAAATTAAGGCGCGGATCAACAATTTTGTAAGTCAAATCACTAATAATTGTGGTAATCAAACCAATCAAAGTAAAAAAGTAAAGCGTGCCAAACATCACTGGATAATCACGTGACACTGCAGATTCATATCCTAAAAGCCCAAGCCCATCTAAAGAAAAAATTACTTCTATTAACATTGATCCAGTAAATAAAATTCCAATCAAAGCAGCAGGAAAGCCTGCAATAACAATCATCATCGCATTACGAAAAACATGTTTATATAAAACTGCTTTTTGATCTAAACCCTTGGCGTAAGCAGTTAGAACATATTGCTTATTAATTTCTTCCAAAAAAGAATTTTTAACAAAAAAGGTTAAAGAAGCAAAGCCACCGATTATCATGGCAATTATTGGCAAAGTCATATGCCAAAAATAATCAGCAATTTTCTGCCACCATTTCAAATCTTGAAAATTTTCTGAAATCAAACCACGCAGCGGAAAAATACTCAAAAAATTTCCACCGGCAAAAAATATTACCAACAAAATTGCCATTAAAAAAGCTGGAATAGCATGAGCAAAAATTATAATTGTGCTACTACTAACATCAAATTTTGAACCGTCATATAAAGCTTTTTTAATTCCCAGAGGAATTGAAATTAAATAAACCAGCAAAGTGCTCCATAAGCCAATTGAAATTGATACTGGCAATTTTTCAAAAACCAAATCAGTAACTTTTTTATCTTGATAAAAACTAACACCAAAATCGAAGGTAAGAAACTTTTTCATCATCAAAATAAATCTTTTCCACAAAGGTAAATCAAAGCCGTAAAGCGTTTTTATTTTAGCGATAATTTCTGGATCAATGCCAGTTGAACTACGATATTTAGCATCTGAATTTGCTGTTAAGTTGGTTGAAATGCTGCGGGTAAAATCGGTTGCAGCAATTTCACCACCAACTTGCGAAACATGATTCATTTTAGCAATAAATTGTTCAACAGGTCCTCCTGGAGCAGTCTGAATAATCATGAAATTAATCAACATGATTATAAAAAGAGTTGGAAAAATAAGCAGAAAACGCTTGAGGAAATACATTCTAAATTAAAAAAATTCTTCGTTTAACTTGAAGACGATTAGCACTCGTTTATATCTACATAAAACAGGCTCTAGTTGTAAAAGAATAATGGACTAACACCTTAATGGGGTTTTTGTTCTAATTCAGCAATTAAATGGACCCCGTCATGCGACGGGGTGACAATAGTAAGGAGGAGCGACAAGAGTAAGAAGGGGGTACAACTCTAACACTCATGTCACTCCGTCGTACTCTTGTCACCCCGTCGCATGACGGGGTCCATTTACTCTTGTATTAATATATGATTAGAACCGAGAACCCATTAACGGATTAATCAGAAAAATAAATCTATTGCGGATGCACCGATTTGATCGGTGCGTAGCAATTCAATTAAGACCAAATTCAAACAAGGTTTGAATTTGATTGAAGCGCAGCCTCGCCCGCTTAAAACGCTTCGTCGCTTTTCTGCGTTAAACTTCGTTTAACTTGAAGACGACTCGCGCCAGGGCGGAGGCACAGCCTCGCCCGCTTAAGGCTAAAAACAACCGTTTAGGTTGTTTTTTTTCGCCTTAAGCCCAATCAGGGTCGGTAGCGCCTTCATTTACAGGAGTTGGAAACTCAAACTCAAAGCCAGTAATAATATCAACCACAAAAAGTCGTGGAATTGATTCTCTGCCATAAGGTCCACGCTTTTTCGAGTAAATTAAATAACGTCCGTTTGGCGACCATTTGGCACCTTCAACCAAATATCCTTTGGCTAGAATTTTTTCACTTTTGCCTTTAGGAGTCATGACGCCAATCATAAATTGATTATTTTTAATTTTAGTAAAAGCGATTAAAGCGCCGTCTGGAGACCAAATTGGTTTAGAATAATTGCCACCTTCGTTGCTTATGCGTTTAACACTATCGCCATTTGCTTCCATAACATAAATTTGCTGACCTTCTTCGCGATCAGAAACAAAAGTAATATATTTGGCATCAGGTGAATAAGCAGGAGTTGTATCAATTGCTGGACTTTTGGTAAGACGACGTGCCGTGTTGTTTAAAATATCCATTTCATAAATATCGCTATTTCCGTCAATAATTGCTGAAAGTAAAATTATATTACGATCTTTAGGATGAACCGCTGGCGCAAATGTTGTGCCCGGAAATCCGCCAATTTTTTTGCTCTGCAAAGTTTTTAAATCTAAACTAAAAATTTGCGGCTGATTATTTTGTAAATAACGCAAATAAAAAATTTCATCAGGTTTTTTAGAAAAAATTGGCGTCAAAACTAAATCACGACCATCAGTAATGGCGTGGTTATTCTCGCCATCAAAATCAATTATATTAATTTTTTTAACACGCTTACTAGCGCTTCCAACTTCAGAAACATAAATAATTTGTGAATCAAAGTGGCTAATTTTTTCGCCGGTAATTGCCTTAAAAATTTCACCAGAAATTGCATTGGACATTTTGCGATAATTATCAGCTGATGCCGAATAAAATTTGCCAAATAGTTGACGCTGATCAAGAACATCCCACATGCGAATTCGCACTTCTAAATTTCCAGCCATATCATAATTAAACTGACCAATAATAATCGCACCAATTCCGGCTTTACTATATTTTTCAAAATTAGGCAAAGATTCAACCGTCATGGTTTGCGAAGCAATATCAACATTATTGCTTTTGTTTAAAACAACATTTGGTTGCGATGAGGCAAATTCCATCTGACCATTTTGTTTTAAAAGTTCAAAAAGATCGGTGGTTTTAAGGTTTTTTCTGATATGTTCGAAAATCTCGTTAATTTCATTGCTTGCGACTGGATCATTTGATTCAAAGCCAAAAAACAAAATTTTGCTTTTTGGAACATCTTCGTTTTTAACTGTCAGGGAAGTGAAAGCAAAACTTGTTGCTGAAAAAAAAGACAAAATCAAAGTGATAATGGCAATAGAAGAACAAGAAAGCTGCGGAAATTTTAACCAGATTTTCATTTTCCAGATTTTAATTTTAGAGGGTTTCAATGATTAGATTATTGTTGGTATAAACACATAAATCAGCAGCAATTTTCATAGATTTTTTAATAATTTCTTCTGCATCAATTTCTTTAATTTCAATCAAAGCACGTGCTGCTGCTAAAGCATAGTTGCCACCAGAACCAATTGCAACAACGCCATCTTCAGGTTCAAGCACATCGCCATTTCCGGTTAAAACTAATGAAATATTTTTATCAACCACAATCATCATCGCTTCTAAACGACGCAAATATTTGTCAGTGCGCCAATCTTTTGCTAATTCAACACAAGCGCGCATTAATTGATTGGGATATTGTTCTAATTTCGATTCTAAGCGCTCAAATAAAGTGAAAGCATCTGCGGTGGCGCCAGCAAAACCACCAATTATTGAACCATCGCCAAGCTTACGAATTTTTTTAGCATTTGATTTTAGGACAGTTTGTCCAAGCGAAACCTGACCATCACCGGCAATTGCAACTTTGCCATTTTTACGCACGGAAAGAATTGTTGTGCCATAAAGTTGCAGTGGATTTTTGTGATCAAACATAGATGAAAATTGATTTATTTAGTTAGATTAAATTTTTTAGTTGTAGTTTGTTACATTTTTATAAATAGATAAACATATTCTTTCAAATTTAAACTGCTAAACTTTGTCAAAACAAAAATCTTACAAAAATTTAGTTATAATATTTTTTTTAGGAATCTCGAGTGGATTGCCTCTGGCGTTGATTCTATCAACTCTGAAAGTTACACTATTACAAAAAGGTTTCGATCTAAAAACCATCGGTCTTTTTTCATTGGTTTCAATTCCTTACAGCATAAAATTTTGCTTTGCACCAATTATTGATTCTTGCTGCGTACCATTTTTAACCAAAAATTTTGGACAAAGAAAATCGTGGATAATTTTAACTCAGATTCTTCTGGCTGTTTTTATTTTTGCTCTTGGAATTGCATCAATTGGCAATAATTTGATTGCCATTACAACCTTTGCCATTTTAATCGCCTTCGCTTCTGCCAGCCAGGATATTGTAATTGATGGTTATCGCATTGAATTAATCGAAAAGGAAGATCAGGGTTTGGCCGCTAGTTTCTACGTTTACGGCTATCGTATCGGCATGTTAATTTCTGGCGCTTTAGCTTTAATTTTAGCAGATTTAATAAGTTGGTCTGCGGTTTATTTTATTATTGCCGCTCTCGCTTTAAGCACAATTTTAATTACTATTTTTGCCAAAGAAACCAGAGAAAATTTTGAACAAAAAAGTCATGATTTTACTTCATGGTTTAAAAATTCAGTAATTAATCCTTTTGTTGATTTCGCTCGCCACGATCGCTGGTACGTAATTTTAGCATTTATAATTTGTTTTAAACTTGGCGACGCTTTTGCCGGCAATTTAACTTTGCCTTTCCTGATAAAAATCGGCTTCAACAATATTGAAATTGCCAGCATTGTTAAAACCTTTGGGCTTTTTGCTACTTTATTTGGCGTTTTTATTGGCGGTGTTTTAGTTAAAAAGATTGGTTTGATAAAATCGCTATGGATTGCTGCCGTTATGCAAATGATGTCTAACCTTACTTTTTCTTATTTAGCATCAATTGGTCATAATCAAAATATGCTTTATTTAACAATTTTTATCGAAAATTTTAGCGGCGGAATTGGCGATGCAGTTTTTGTGGCTTACTTAAGCAATCTTTGTTCTGTAGCTTTTAGCGCTACACAATATTCGCTTTTGGTTTCTTTTGCAGCAATGGCGCGCAGCGTTTTAACTTCTGGCGCAGGTGCATTTGCTGAAGTTTTGGGCTGGAGCCAATTTTTTATTTTCTCAACTTTTTTAGCAGTTCCCGGATTAATTTTTTTACTTTTACTTACAAAAACAAATCAAAAAATCTTGCTAAAATAAACTTGCTTTAGACACTCAATTTATAAAACAAAATTTGCTAAAGCTTACTTTATCACTGCCTAAGTATATAAAAAAATAATTTATCGATTTCTAAAATGTTGCGACTCTCAACAGTCAAGCCTGCAAAAGAAAAGGTGACCAAATACGAAACATCGGCTGGACATTTTATTCCTTACAAATGTCACTGGAGTTCTGACACCATCTTCACTTACAAAGAAGAGTTAATCCGTACGATAAAAATTAAAGGCTTTGCCTTTGAAACAGCAGATGATATTGACGTCGATTTGAAAAAGAATGCCCGCAATAATTTGCTTAAAGGCATGTCAACCGGCGGTTTTTCACTTTATTTTCACACCGTCCGCCGTAAGGAACAAGGCTTTCCTGACGGCGATATGCCAGATGCATTTTCAGATCGCATCAACAAAGAATGGGCAAGCAAACATTCTGACGATAAAACCTTTGTCAACGAACATTACATAACTTTAATTAAAGGTTCAGATAAGTCAGGCGCTGCTGTTATCGAACACTTAGCCAAGAAGCTTCAACATAAAGCTGATAAATCATCATGGGAAGCTGACATGCGTGAGTCTTTTGACGAGCTGGAAGAAATGACCGAACGCGTTATGAGCGGTTTTAGCAATTACTCTCCACGACTGCTTGGTCTTGTTGACGGACCTGACGGCACCACTTCAGAATTATTAGAATTTTTATCGCGACTAGTTAATTGCGGCTATTCACAACCAGTTATGCTGCCAGCTGGCAAAATTTCTCATCACTTACCTATAAGCCGTTTATATTTTGGCAAAAAATCTATTGAGGCTCATCATCCCACAACAGTAAAATATGGTGGCTTGGTTTCAATTAAGGAATATCGCCCTTCAACTCATGCCGGCTTACTTGATGGCTTTATGCAATTACCTTTTGAACTTATAATCAGCCAATCTTTTTCTTTTATTAATCGCATGATTGCAATTAGCTCAATGCAACTGCAACAAAGACGCTTAATTCAATCAAAAGACGTGGCGGTTTCACAAATTCAAGAAATTGATCAGGCTTTAGATTCAACAATGAGTGGTGCTATAGCTTTTGGCAATCATCATATGACAGTTTTATGTATTGAAGATTCACCAAAAACTTTAGAAAGCGCACTTTCCTCTGCGGTAGTTGAGTTAGCAAATGTTGGAATTAGCGGTGTTCGTGAAAAAATAAATATGGAACCAGCCTATTGGTCACAACTTCCCGGTAATGCTGAATTTATGGCAAGACGCTGCGTAATTAATACTTTGAACGTTGCTGCTTTTGCTTCTTTTCATAATTATCCTTCGGGTCAGCGCAGAAAAAACTATTGGGGCAATGCAGTTACTGTTTTAAACACTGTTTCTGGCACACCATTCTTTTTCAACTTTCATGTTCGTGATGTTGGACATTCAATGATTATTGGTCCAACCGGCTCAGGTAAAACCGTGCTTTTGAATTTCTTGTGTGCGCAAGCACAAAAATTTAGATGTCGTTTATTTTTCTTTGACAAAGATCGTGGTGCTGAAATTTTTATCCGCGCTATTAACGGTCGCTATACTTGTCCTGATGTTGCAGCACCTTCAGGCTTTAATCCTTTTCAACTTCCAGATACTAACGAAAATCGTGCTTTCTTGACCGAATTTATAAAAACTTTAGTTTCACCTGAGGGCAAAAACTTGCCAGCTCATGAAATTGATCGCATCAATGAGGCGGTGAACGGCAATTATAAATTACCACAACATCAAAGAAGAATTCGTAACTTGGCGCCGTTTATGGGATTATCTGGACCAGGAACTTTAGCTGGACGCTTGGAGATGTGGCACTCCGAAGGATCGCATGCCAAATTATTTGATAATGCTGAAGATCACATTGATTTTTCTGTCTCAAGAACCTTTGGCATCGATATGACCAAGTTGCTGCAAGATAAATCAGCTCTTGGTCCAACTTTACTTTACTTATTTCATCGCATCCAAAGTTCGCTTGATGGCAGCCCAACCATGATTGTGCTTGATGAAGCTTGGGCTTTGATTAGCAACACAATTTTTGCACCCAAAATAAAAGATTGGCTAAAAGTTTTAAGAAAGCTTAATACTTTTGTGGTCTTTGCTACTCAATCAGTTGAAGATGCTGCTAAAAGCAGTATTTCCGATACTTTAGTGCAACAAACTGCCACCCAAATTTTTCTACCAAATCTTCGTGCCACTACTTTATATCGTGAAGTATTTATGCTCTCTGAGCGTGAATTTACTTTGGTTAAAACAACCGATCCGGGAAGCAGATTTTTCTTGGTAAAACAAGATAATGATGGCGTAATTGCCCGCATTGATTTAAGCGGTATGGATGAAATAATTCGCGTACTTTCAGGACGAGTTGATACAGTTTTAATTTTAGATCAAGTAATTGCAGAAGTTGGTTCGGATCCAAATGACTGGTTACCAATTTTTTATCAACGTACACAAAAACAATAAGGTGAAAAAAAGATTTTTTCAGATTCTAAGAAAAACTTTTGCAGCATTTTTTGTTGTCGTCTTTTTTTTCACTTACTTTGCAATCACTCAAAATTCTTACGCTGATTCAAATGATTGCGATGACCCAACTCAATGCGGTATTGGAAGAATTCGCTCCTGTAGCCCTTCTGGATATGTTGAAACTTTAAAGTTTGATCCAACTCAAAGCGGTGCTGATATCATGTTTGATCTCAGTAATCCGGTTTGTTTGACAGTTATACTAACCAGCTATGCTGCTGTCAAAGCTTCAATAGCATTAATGTGCTCCGCTTGCGGTCTAAAATCTTATCCAAGCATTACTCCTTCCCCAGTCAGAGATTTATATTTAATAACTCAAGGCTCAATAAAAGCAGCTAGCTCGGGTAATGGAGCATGTGGAGCAGCAGTTGCAGGCGCTTCAGCCAGCCTTGCTACTGCCTTAGCCCAAATATCAGTTATATATGGTATTGCTAAAACTGTTTTTGAAAATACCGAGGTTTGCGGTGCATCATGGTTAGCAAATGATCCAAAAAAATATAATATTAGCAAAGCCAACTATAAAGCCGAAGTTGAGGATTGGATTAGCAATAATCCTAGAGCTACAACAAATGACAAAAAATATCGCGAATGGCTCTATGATGGAGTTGAATATGAAGACAATCCTGTCAGTGGTGACTTTTGCCAAGATCCAACTGGCAGTAATGTAAAAAATTCAAATGGTCATTATCCACGACAAAAATATTATTTAAGAGGCACGCAACCAGGAAATTATAACTGTTCAAAATATGATTTTTCACTTCTTCCAAGCAATGCTGACCAAGAAACTAGAAACAGACAAGGTGATTATGACAAAGCCTATCAATGCTGTAAAAGCCGTAGTCAAAATTTTATCTGCATTAATTATAACACTGTTGGTTCTGGAGCTAATAAAATTAATAATACCGATCCAGATCCAGACCCTCTTGGCGATAATGACGGAGTATTTTGTCAATCAGGTACTAATTGTATAATTAAAGGAATTACTTTTTCAGCAGCGCCAATTGAAACCGGCAATCAAAGATTAATTTGCGCTCAAAGTTATAGTCTTTGTCCTTATAATTTTACGATTGGTAAAGGCGGATCAAAATATTGTGATTATTTTCAAGATGGCATCGAAAAATCTGACGGTTCATACAATTATATAAAACCAGATGATATAAAAAATGCGACTAGCGGCAGCACTCCAGCCAATGATTGCAATACTAAAAGTGAAATTAGAAATGCTGATTGCACTTTTAATAGCAAAGCCGGTCAATGTAAAAATTATTGTCATTACTTAACACACTGCACAGTGGTTGGCGCCTCAACTTATCAATATGTAAGTAGCTTAAATTCACCTTATTTTTCTGCCGCTTGTATTAACTTTGTCGGCGATTCACGCAATCAAACCAGCTTTGATACTGGAATAATTGTTGGGAATCAAAGACACTTCAGCGCTCCAATTGCACAATGCGTCAAAGAAACTTTAGAAAATGTTTTTTATAATCGCGCCGGTCACAGCCAATGTTTTAGACAAGAAGAAATTCCTAATTCTGATGGAACATGTATCAGCGGCAACTATATTAAAGAAGGCTCTTTCATCTATAAAAAAGGTAACTTGGTCAAAGATATCTCATTTTTTAGCGGTCTACAAAATACTCTGCAATACACTGTAAGACTGGTTCTAACTTTAGCGATAATGTTTTACGGTTTAAAACTTTTGGTTGCACATAATATGCAGGAAATCAAAAAATCCGATATTTTGATGTTCTGCATTAAAATTGGTTTGGTGATGTATTTTGCAACCGGAGATGCTTGGCAGAATTTTTTCTTTGAAGGAGTCTACAATGCTTCAAACGTTTTTTCCAAAATGGTTTTTGATATAGAAAGCTCTTTGCCAGATTACAAAAAAGATGGCTGTCAATTTGATTCTGAATCTTTGGGCGCCAATAACCAATATCCTTACGGCAAAGATTATCTTTCAATTTGGGATACTCTTGATTGCAAAACCGCACGCTATCTTGGCTTTGGACCTTCAGCTTCTACGGCAAATATTGCCGCTCTGATATTTGCCGGACTTTTTACCGGACCTTACGGAATATATTTTGTGGTTGGATTGATGTGTATTGGATTTTTCTTTTTAGCGGCTACTATCAGGGCTTTACACATTTTTTTATCTTCGGCAGTATCAATAATCCTGATGATTTATGTCTCGCCGATAATTATTCCAACCGCATTATTTAGCAAAACCGCCAGTATTTTTAAAAATTGGCTAACTAATCTGATCAGCTTTTGTTTACAGCCGATGATTTTATTTGCCTATATTTCGATATTTATTGTGGTTTTAGATAATACTTTAATTGGCAGCGCCACCTTCAGTGGCAGTCCTCCAAATAAAACAATATCTTGCAAATCAGTTTGCAAAGATCAAAGCGGCAATATGGTTAACGGCGATATAAATTGTGACCAACCCGGACACGCCATGGTTGGCAGAATATGCAAAGATTCTGCTGGCAATGTAATTTCCGATAACGATCCAACTTGTAGCGCCCCTGGTCACTCTTGGTTTGGCGGCACTTGTCAAGATGCCAGCGGCAATAATGTTGGTGGCGATCCTAACTGTACCGCACCTGGACATGAGCTGGTTGATCCTTTAACCGATAGTATAGCTTGCTTGGTCAGCGTTGACGATTATGGCAAAATTAATTTCTTGGAAACAATTGGCATATCAGTTCCAGACATCATAAGTCTATTCACTTCTCATCCGAAAGAAAAAATTCTTACTTTAGTTAAAGGCGCTTTTATTTTATATGTTTTATCTCAATTTATGGATCAGATTCCAAATATTACTCAACAATTAATTGGTGGCGCCGCCTTAAAAACAAGTAGCATTAAAAGTTTAGATATGATGAAATCAGTTGCTGGAATTGCCGAATCGATCCAAAGCCGTGCCATACGTGGCGGTATGAAATACGGATCGGATAGCTCTTCTATGATTAAAGATATGAAGGACAAAGAATCCGATGAACGCTCGGCAAAAGCAGCACCTACAGATCAGGGTCAAAATAGTTCAGAATCCAGCCAATCAGAAAGCTCAGGATCTTCCTCAAGCAATGAGAGCGGCGGAAGCGATGAAAACAGCGGATAAAACTGCTGCCATAGCTCAGCGGTAGAGCACTTCATTGGTAATGAAGAGGTCGCGGGTTCGATTCCCGCTGGCAGCACCATTTAAGATCAAAGCTTTAAAGCTTTATAAAATTTCATATTCTGAGACATTTCATAAAAATTATGATTTTAATTGGTGAATTTTAATCATACAATTAATCAACCAGTATCAATAAAAACTACAAAAAACCACAAGTGGTTAACCAAAATTAGATTTAATTATACCTAAATTATTCTTCCCTAAACGCCTTATAGGCTGAATCAGAAATCGGCGTGAACATATAAGAAACCAG
>JANRKR010000022.1:0-9467 GCA_033763375.1 Rickettsiales bacterium | reverse complement strand
GAGATACAAAACATTGATGATCCTTCCGGTTCTACCGTTTCCATCGTAGAAAGGGTGAATACTTTCAAATTGATGGTGAATAATAGCCATTTTGATAAGCGGGTCTAAGTCAGAAATATCATCGTCATTGATAAATTTTTCCAAATTGGACATTAGGGATTGAATCTGCATTGCATCTTGTGGAGGCATGTAAACCACTTCACCAGTTCTATCATTTTTCAAAGCCGTACCGGGCAATTTTCTAAAACCAGCTTTGTTCTCTTCTAGTCTGGCCTGAATTTCCAAAATGCAGTTATTTGTCAGCAA
The DNA here is from genome assembly GCA_033763375.1 of Rickettsiales bacterium. Lineage (GTDB taxonomy): Bacteria > Pseudomonadota > Alphaproteobacteria > Rickettsiales > UBA1997 > UBA2645. Next base: position 9,161 of record JANRKR010000022.1, on the reverse strand, counting down.
CTCTGATTTTTTAATCTCTTCAAAACCATTCTTTAGAGCAGCTGCATAATTATAAACTTCCTTTGCGGCCGGACTCACGAAGCTATGTGTTGCAGCGTCACTTTTATAAAGTTCATCATCGGTGGTAATAATATTTTCAATCGCCGAGCTGTCTTTCGCTTCTTGTAAAGCCAAAGTGTTAAGCAAAATATTTTGATTGGGAATAATTGCCGCAACGCCTTTCAACTCTGCCAAAGCTTGATGTGCCTTAGTCAGTTTTTTTAAAATTTCTTTGGTTTCGAAATCTTTTTTTAGTGGAAGTTGCGGTACGATGTAATTCATTTTATTTACTTAAATTGTCTTGGTTCGTTGGTATAGAGTAACTTTTTTAATTTTCACATGTTCCCTATCTTATCGCCGAAAATGTCGGTCGCTTGTTTTAAAGTAGCGTTGATTAGATGAGAATATCGTTCGGTGGTTCTGGTATCTGAATGCCCAAGCAGCTTACCAGCCACTTGAAGGCTGACTCCTTTGTTAACTAGAATTGATGCAAAGGTATGGCGCAAATCATGGATTCTGGCATTTTTGATTCCGGCGCTGGTGCAAAGTTTTTTCCAAAAAGCCTTTAAATCTTTAACATGAGTTTTGGTTTCAGGGTTGTAAAACAGGTATTCTTCATTGCTTACAATCAACTCTTTGCAGTCTTCAAGTTTCTTGGCGGATAAAATACTTCGCTTTAATTCCTTAACCACAGCCAACGCCTCACTATTCAAAGGAATGTAAGAAATCTTCTTTTGTTTGGTGTCTGCCGCCTTCTTGAACCACATACCTTTCTCTAAATCAAAATCTTTCCATCGGGCAGCCAGAACCTCACTCTTTCTTGAGCCGGTGGTAAAAATTAGCCTGATTATCTTTGAATTTGGATTGGCTTTTTCCTCGTCTAAAACCTTGAGCAATTTGGTAATTTCAGCATCAGATAAATAGCGGTGGCGTTCATCTTCTTGAAATTTGGCAATATCTTTTGCTGGCTCTGAATCAATCCAGCCGTGATCTTTTGCCATTAACAGCATCGCCGAAAAAAGCTGCAAAGCACGATTGGCCGCATAAGGGCGATCACTCAAATCATTCATGAATTTTTGGATGTCTTTTTGGGTGATAGTGTTGGTTTTATAATTGCCGAAATTCGGAACGATGTGCTTTCTTAAGATAAATTCATAATCGGCTAAAGTTCTCGGCCGCAAGGATTTGCGCTTTGTTTCCAGATATTCAGCACCCAGCTCTTTTATCGTTGGTATTTCGGAAGATTTCTTTCTGTCATCAAGTGGATCACCACCTTTTACTATTTCACCTTTCAACTCGATTGCTATTTCTCTGGCCGCACCGGAAGAAAGATCAGGATATTTGCCAATAGTATATTTGCGCTCTCTGCCACCAACAACATAGCGCAAAACAAAAGACCGCGCATCATTGTTTGTAATTCTGATACCAAAACCAATTAGCTTATCATCCCAATAAATTTGGTGTTTACTCTTTGGTTTTTTTAAGGATTTTATGAATCTGTCGTTGATATTCGGCATTTATTGAAGTTTATTTGTGTCCGTTTGGTGTCCGCCAGAATTACAAATTAAACTCAATAATTGTCAAACGAAACTAATCTTTATCAAACGACATAAATCAGCACCAACCTTAGAGATTAAAGGTTAAATAGAGTTTCGTTTAGAAATTCTAGGTGAGATGAGAATTTTTAATCAACTGACTACGGATCAGAAGGTTGCAGGTTCAAATCCTGCCGAGTGCACCAATCAAAATTCTTCAATAAATTAATTTCAAACAAAGTTTGGAATTAATAAATTTCAATCTTAGCTTAATTAAGTTTCTAACTAAAATAACAGCTTATGAAATCTGAAAATATTAAAGAATTTTTAGCGCAGAATAATTTGGTTGATGTTGCAAAAGCCAATATTGATAATGTGATTATTGAAAATCCTGTCCCTTATTTTGTTGAACCAAACCCAAAACTTTCCAGGCAACATCCTAATCAAATCAACGCTTTTGGAACTAAACTTTACGGCTATTCATTTTTTTATTTACATCAAGACGCTTTTGCTGCTTTAAAAATTGCCGCAAAATTAGCCAAAGAAAGTGACTACAAATTAAAATTATGGGATGGCTTTCGTCCTTTTGAAGTTCAAGCTTTTATGGCAGAAAAATTTCCGCAAGATGTTGAAGGCGGCTATGTTTCTCATCCAAAAACTGGTGTTGCTACTCATATTCGCGGCATTGCCGTTGATTTAACTTTGGTTGACGAAAATAATAATCAGTTAGATATGGGAACAAAGTTTGATGAAATGTCAGAACTTTCGCATCACGATTATTTAAAACTTCCTGAATCAACATTGGCAAATAGAAAAAAACTAAAAAAAATAATGATGAATGCGGGTTTTATGGCTTACAACGAAGAATGGTGGCATTATAATTTGAATCAAAACAAAACCAAATTAGATCAAAATAACAATGAAATTTTAGCCTATCCAAAAATTATGGACGCACCAAAATCAATGTTGAGCGCTGCGGTAAAAGATTTTTTTAAAATTTAGAAATTTTAGTTGATATTTTGTAAAGCTTCCAAAGCAATTTTTGCTACTTCCTTTTGCGCTGCTTTTTTTGATTTTCCACTGGCACTAAATTCTAGATTTAACTGTGGAATTTTCAGAGTTGAAATAAATTCTGGTTCGTGATCAAGACCACCAACTTGCTTGGTAAAATATTGTGGCAATTGTTTAGTTTTAAGCTGAATAATTTCTTGCAAATGCGAAATCGGATCTTGTGGCGGAGCAACATTTTTTTCCAAAAAATTTTGCCAAAATTTTAAGATAAACTTTCTTGCTGAAGCAAAATTACCATCAAGATAAATTGCGCCAATCAAAGCTTCCAAAGCGTTTTCTAGATTTCTTTTATTGACAGCACCACCAAGATTCCTTTCACCTTTGCTTATTTTTATAACTGAATCAACGCCAATTTCTAAGGCAACTTTTGCTAAAGTTTCACCAGAAACCAAAGCAGCCTGACGCTTGGAAAGATCGCCTTCATTTTCGTTTGAATATTTTTCAAATAAAAATTCACCAATTACTAAAGATAAGATTTTATCACCTAAAAATTCTAATCTTTGGTAATTTGATTTTTTATTATCTTCCTTAGAAAGACTTGGATGAGTAAGCGCTTCTTGCAATAATTTTTCATTTGAAAAAGCGTAATCAATTTTTTGACAAAATTGATCAAGCAGATTTTTATTATTCATTTTTCCTGCTCAAAAATAGATTTTAATTTGACAAGATTGTTGCGGATATTTTTGGTAAGATTTTGCAATTTTATGATGATTTCTTGATCAAGTTTTTTTACTTCATCAGTCAAAATAAAATCGTTAATAGAAAAATTTTCAGCATTATTTTTTGCTGTACTTTCTTTAGTTAAAATCTCAGCTTCTAAAATGATATCCAGATCTTCATCTTGATAATTATTTTGTTTGCGTTTTTTAAGCAATTTCTGCAAACCGTTGATAGTGTAACCTTCTTCATAGAGAAATTGCTTGATTCTTTTTAAAACTTTTAGCTGTCTGTTATAGTAATAGCGTCTTTTTCCAGCGCCAATTTCTGGTTTTATCTGAGGAAATTTTTCTTCCCAAAATCGTATAACATGAGTTTCAATTTTTAATTCTCGAGCAGCTTCGCCAATTGATCTCTTACGATCAACACCTAAATCATCAGCTAATTTTTCTACTTCTCGCGCAATGTCGTTTGTCATTATTAAACGAATCTCTTTTTATATTGCATTGCCAGATTTTTGATAATTACTCCAGAAATTGCAGTTAGCGGAACTGCAAGTAAAACACCGAAGAATCCAAAACAAGCGCCGAAAAAAAACAGTCCGAAAATTAACCACAAAGGATGTAAGCCAATACGTGATCCCACTAATTTTGGCGTCAAAAAATTTGATTCAATAGTTTGTCCAATCAAAAAAATTATCGCAATCAAACCAATATTGGCAAAGTCAAAACCCCATTGAAATAAAGCAACAATAATACCGCAAGTAACGCCAATTAGCATGCCAACATAAGGAATAAAAACTAACATGCCGGTTAAAAAACCAATCAAAAAACCAAAGTTAAGACCCGCAATACTTAGTAAAGCAGCGTAAATTATACCAAGGATTAGACAAACATTAAACTGACCGCGAATATAGCCAGACATAGTTTTATCAATTTCGCTAAAAATTTTTCTGATTTGATCTTCGCCATTTTTTGGAATGAAACTATTGATTTTAGTCAGCATAATTTCCCAATCTTTGAGAAAATAAAATAGTAAAATCGGCATGATAAAAATCAGTGATAAAATATCGATAATGGTTGAAGAAGAGCTGATTGCGTTGCTGATAAAATCTTTAAAAAAAGTTAAAAATTTTGTGGTGATTTGCTCTTTTTCTAAAAGGCGGGAAAAATCACTATCAAAAGTGAAGCCAAATTTATTTAAGGTTATACAAATTTTTGGATAAAAATCGCTAACAAAAATTTTGAAGTAATCAGGAACACTGTTAATAAAATCAACGGTTTGCAAATAAATAATCGGAAACACTAACAAACCAAAGCTGATCAGAAATACTAAAAATAATCCTAAAATTAACGAAGTAGCGAATGTTCTATTGATGCGATATTTACGACAAAATTTTCCAACTAAAGGATTTAAAAAATAGGCAATAACAATTGCAAAAATAAAAGGAATTAGAGTTGAACCAACCAAGTAAATTAAAGAGCCCAAAACCAAGGCTATTAAAATAGCGGCGATTATTTTTTCTTTTAATTTCATCTTTCAATTCAACTTTTAATTTAAGGGAATGATAAAAAAATTATCGGTTTTTTTGATTAAAGTTAAGCCAAATTTAGCGAAAGTTGAAATTACATCCGGATCAGAGCCAACATAATTAACGCTGATTCTAACATAATCTTTTGCAATCGCTTCAATATTCATTTGATTGATCAAATTACTATTTTCAATTTTGCTTTTCATTGTCAGCCAATTATTCAGACTATTAATTTGCACTTCTAATTTGATGATATTTGCTATTTTGGCAGCTGGATAACTTTGGCTGTTGATCAAATATTCAATAGTTTTATCAGCAACTTTATCAAGCAAAGCTTTGTGATCCAAGCGATCAACATTTATGAAACTGAGCTTTACTTGTTTTTTTTGTAATTTTCTGATGTCTTTAACAGTAATGCTAACTTTATTTTCAATATTGTCGAAATAGAAAAATATTAAATACGCGCCAGCCACTTTATAACGGGCAAAAAGCGGTTCAATTGTTGAATATTCAAGCTGATCAATATTTTCCTGATTCAAAATTGTGACGTTGCTAAAGTCATTTTGTGGAATGATAAATTTATTTTGCGCTTTGGTTTTTAAATTGGTTTTTAAAACTTCTGCCACAGCTTTTTTCCATTCATTTTCTTCTTCCCACAACAAAAATTTCTGATTATTTTCAACTTTTGTTTTGTCTTTTATAATTTGAGCTGGAATCAATAAATAAGCATCTTGATTGGCATCGTCTTTTTTTAGAGATTTATTTTTTAAAACCTGATCAACAGCATTTTTGGCAAATAAAATATTAAAATTTGCTGAATAATTATTGCCGGCGATTTTTTCATCGGTGATTTGTTCCAAGCGCACCATATCAAAAATTTCATCAACGGTTACATTTTCAGCAATTGCCGGCGAAAGATTTAAACGCGACAATAAACTTATAAAAGCGTTGCGCCGCGCATTATTGGTGGCGATAATTTTAGCATCGCCAGCTGATTTTGCTGTAGCAGTTGCCGGTGTATTTTCTATCATATAAATATCACTTTGCTGCGCTTGCGCCAGGCTTGAACCACCAAAGATGATTAATAAAATAACAATAAGTTTGCGCACAAAAAATAGTAATTGCGAAGGTCTCATAATCTAAATTGACATTGGATTTGCGATTAATAATATCGCGATCACTTGATAGCCTTTGCCATTAAGTGCGGCAAGGTCTCGCACAAGCTAATTATCACGAACAAAAAATCCATCCAAATTTTTTAAATATGTCTTTAACATACAAACAAGCCGGAGTTGACATTGACGCTGGTAATGAATTGGTCAATCGCATTAAACCATTTGCCAAAGCTACTAAAAGAATTGGCGCTGCTTCTGATTTAGGCGGATTTGGCGCTCTTTTCGATTTAAAAAAATGTAACTTTCAAGATCCGGTTTTGGTCTCTTCAACTGACGGCGTTGGCACAAAATTAAAAGTCGCTATCGAAATTAATAAACATGATACAATTGGCATTGATTTAGTGGCAATGTCGGTCAACGACCTTGTAGTTCAAGGTGCTGAACCGCTTTTCTTTTTAGATTATTTTGCTTCTTCAAAACTTGATGTTGAGGTAGCTTCGCAAGTTATTAAAGGAATTGCCGCTGGCTGTATAATTGCCAATTGCGCTTTAATTGGCGGCGAAACTGCTGAAATGCCCGGAATTTATCAAAATGGCGATTATGATTTAGCTGGCTTTGCTGTTGGCGCCGTTGAACGCAATCAAATTTTACCTAAAGCCACCAAAGCTGGCGATGTTTTAATTGGTCTTCAATCAAGTGGCCTACATTCAAATGGTTATTCTTTAGCACGCTATATTTTACAAAAAGCCCGCATTGATTTTTCCGAGCAATTTGACAACGAACAATCAGTTGGCGAATTGCTTTTAACGCCAACCAAAATTTATGTTAAATCTTGTTTGGCAGCAATTAAAACTGGTAAAATCAAAGCACTTTCACACATCACTGGCGGCGGCTTGACTGAAAATCTGCCTCGAGTTTTAGCAAAAGATGTTACACCAAAAATTAATTTTAAATCTTGGCAACGCCCTGAAGTTTTTAACTATTTACAAGATTTGGGGAAAGTTAATGACGATGAAATGCATCGCACTTTTAATTGCGGAATTGGCATGGTTTTGATCGTTGACAAAAAAGATGCTGATGAAGTTATTGCCGTTTTAAAAAATTTTGATGAAGAAGTTTTTATTATTGGCCAATTAATTTAATTTATGATCAATCGCAAAATTTCAGTTCATTTACAAGATTTTCCTGACGTTTCTTTTTTGCCGGAAGAAAAAGAATTAGTCAGCAATATGGATTTGGTTCGCAATATTTGCTCAACTGCCTTGTCAATTCGTGATAATAAAAATTTGCGCGTGCGTTTGCCGCTGAAAAAATTGATTATCATTGGCAAAAATTCAGCAAATATTTTGCCTTTCAAAGAAATTATCGCCGAAGAAGTGAATGTTAAAAATATCGAAATTAAAGAAGAAATTTCTGAAATTGCCGAGTTAAAATTACAAATAAATTTCAAGAAAATTGGCGCTAAATTCGGTGCAAAAATAAAAGAAATTACTGAAGCAGCAAAAAAAAATGACTGGCAAAAAATTTCTAAAAACGAAATTAAAATTGCTGACGAAATCTTAAGCGACGATGACTTTGAAATTAAATTAGCAGTTAAAAATAATGATGAAAAAAATTTAGTTACATTAGCGCTTCCAACCAATGATTTTCTGGTTCAATTAGATATTGAAATTACTAAAGATTTAGAAGATGAAGGAATTGCTCGCGATATTGTGCGCGCCGTGCAACAAAATCGCAAAGATGCTGATTTAAATATTTCTGATCAAATTAATTTAAAAATTTTCTCGAATAATTCTCGCATTTTGGCAGTTGCAAAAACCTTTGAAAATTACATCAAAGAGCAAGTTTTGGCTAATTCCATCAATTGCGTTAACAACTCAGATCAAATAAAAAATTCAGCAAAATTTTCTTTTGAAAATAAATTAGATGATGGCGATTTGATGATTGGGTTTTAATTTGATCAAATTCAAACCATGTTTGAATTTGGTTTATTAAGAATTGCTGCGCGACAAGTAAATTGTCGCATCCGCAATAGTTTTATTTTGCAAAAATTCAGCTCTTTAAATCAATTTAGAAAATCAGGCAATGTGAGATTGGATTTTAAATTATTTTTCGTCCAATTCATAAGCGCTGTGAAGCACACGAACTGCAAGCTCGCCATATTCTTTAGCAATTAAAACTGAAATTTTAATTTCCGAAGTTGAGATCAGTAAAATGTTAATTCCTTTTTCGGCTAATTTTTTAAACATGGTGTGAGCAACACCCGATTGACTGATCATGCCCACGCCAATTACTGAAATTTTTGCAATCGCTTCATCAATTTTTAATTCTTCAAATTTGGCGATATCTTTAACTGATTCAATCGCTATTTTAGCACGTTCAAGTTCTTCTTTGCTGGTGGTAAAAGTTATATCAACTGATTTACCGTCAGCGCTGATATTTTGCACAATCATGTCAATATTAATTTCTTTTTCAGCCAACGCACCAAATATTGCTGAAGACAATCCAGGATGATCGGGCATTTTGGTAAGTGTAATTCTGACATCATTTTTGCTATAGCTAATTCCGGTGATAACGCGTTTTTCCATAATTTCCTCATTATTGTTAACTAGAATTGTCCCTGAATTTTCTGTAGTATTGACAAAGGTTGAAAGCACGCGCACGCGCACATTATGCGCCATTGCCATTGCAACAGAACGAGTTTGTAAAACTTTCGAGCCGCTGTAAGCCATTTCCAGCATTTCTTCATAAGTAACCTTATCAAGCTTACGAGCTTTGTCAGTAATACGTGGATCTGTAGTATAAACACCATCAACGTCGGTATAAATATCGCAGCGATCAGCTTTTATCGCCGCTGCAACTGCAACGGCGGAAGTATCTGAACCGCCTCTTCCAAGAGTTGTGATACGATTTTCTTTGGCATAAATGCCTTGAAAGCCCGCAACTACAACTACATCATATTTTTTCATCGCCTCTAAAATATGTTTGCCGTCAATTTCATCAATGCGCGCTTTGCTAAATACATTATCGGTTGTTACCGGAATTTGCCAACCCAAAAAAGAACGCGCTTTATAGCCAATTGATTGAAGTTCTAATGCTAAAAGACCGCAAGTTACTTGCTCACCAGTTGCAGTAATTGAATCATATTCTGCCAAAGCTTGATCGTTGGTTAATTGTGAAACCTGATTACAATAATCAACTAATTGATTAGTA
>JANRKR010000021.1:0-3101 GCA_033763375.1 Rickettsiales bacterium | reverse complement strand
TCAAAGTTGAAGCCACATCTGGCGCGGTTAAAACAGCAAAGCCGGCAAAACGATGACTATTTTGCAGAATTTTTATTTCAGATTTTTTAATTGATTGAATGACAATATTAGCAAAGCGTGCTGAATTATTCATAGTGTCGCGTTGAGATAAATCAATCAGAGTTTTCATAATTTCCGGACTGGCATTGGCAAAATTCACGCCAGCAATTATATCGGCACGATTTTCTTTTTGCGCTAATAACTCTGCTTGTTTATCGGAAGATTTTTGTGATAAGGTATAAATTGAAAAGCCACAAGTTTCTTGATCAGCAATTGAATTAGCATGCAGCGAAATAAAAAGATCAGCTTTTAAGCGGCGCGATTTTTCAACCCTTTGGCGCAGCGGAATAAAAAAATCAGCATCACGAGTTAAAAAAACTTTATATTTTTTACTTTTATCAAGATTTTTTTTTAGCTCTTTAGCGTAAGCCAGTGTAATATTTTTTTCTTTGGTTCTGGCATAATCGCCGATTGTTCCCGGATCTTTACCGCCGTGACCTGCATCAATCACAATTATCGGAGTTTTATTAATTGAAATTTTTTGCTGCGTTTTTAGCAAATTTTGCTGGGGGTTTTTTACAATGTAAGTTGGTAAATTTTCGTTTTTATCAATTTGATCAATAATAATTGCCAAATCTTCTTTAGTATTTTTGTCTAAATTTTTTTTATTTTCGCTATTTTTAGCATTTCTAACGTCGTCAAATTCAACAATAATTATAGCAAAATTTTGATTTTTAATTTTTCGAAAAGAGCTTTTTTTAATCGTGATTGATTGATTAAGATCAAAAACCAGACGTAAATTATTTTGTCCCGATGAATCTTTTTTTGTGCCGCTGCGCGATAAATTTACAAAATAAGGCAGATTAGCTTGCGATGAGCTTTGGTCGAGTTTGGCATTTTCAATATCAACAACCAAGCGATTAGGATTTTTTAGTACAAAAGCTTTAAAATTGGCTTTATTGGAAAGTGTTATTTCTAAATTATTTTGTTTGGAAAATTCTAATTTCTTTACGATGATTTTATTATTTTTTTCTTCAGCATAAATTTTTTCTGGCGTGAAAATAGGAAAACAAAAAGCCAAAAGGATTATGATGTTGCTATAAATTCTGGTTTTTGCGACAAGCTTCACCATAAAATTTTTCGTTATTTAATTGGTTTTTTGTAAAGCTTTCAATCTTGCTTTTTCTTTTTATCAGTTTTTTAAAATTTTTTAAAACCATTTTTTAAAACCATTTTTTAAAACCATAGCTAATTAGGTTTGAAAACGGGCTTTAGATTTTTCTTAAAAACTTCTTGCTAAAAAAAATTTTGGCAGAAAAATGGTTTTTGTCGGGAGTGTACCAGAATAAAAGACCTTTACGGGAAATATGGATACACACGCCGGGTTTGCGTGGTGGTGGCTCCTGACATCTTTTTGAAAATAAAAATTAAAACTCCTTATAAAATTTATAAGGAGTTTTTTTATTTTTTGTTATCTTAACTTTGCATCAAAATAGAAAAACAATCTTATTTAAGATTTTGATCTTAAAGAGTAACCAATTTTAACCGAATTATTATTTTCTTTTAAGATTAAATCGTCGTCGATTCTGCGATCAATTTTAAAAACACTGCGTAAAAAAATTGTTTCACCTTTTTTAATTTCATATTCTCTTGCGCACAAACAGGCGCGACGAATCACATAATCTTCAAACTCTTTTGGCTCAACATAAAAATCTGGTCTAAAAGTTATATTGTGATCGGTCAGATTTTGTATGCGATAATTAACAATATTTTTTTTGCCAGAAACGGTAGAAATTGGCTGAGGATTTTGTAAGGCAAAATCAAGATCGGTTCGATAATTTTTTACTTCAGCTATAATATTAATTTGAGTTTTTCCTTCACGATCCGGAATTAAATCGGATAAATAAATCTCGTTGCACTTGCCGCTATTGATGCAAAAGCGATTATAAGGCTGCAATATGCAAAAAATTGCAAAAAATATTAAAGCCAATAAAACTATTTTGCGTAAAAAAGGATGCATGATATTTAAAAAATTTTAATAAAAATTCGATTTATAAGTATTACAATTACAACAAACTTCGATTTTAATTTCACCTTTAATATTTACAAATGACTGTTGATTTTGATTTGCCTTTCAATCAATTCCATAATTGGTTTAAAAAAGCTCAGGAAAATTCTGCAATTATAGAACCAAGCGCAATGTGTTTGGCAACTGTTGATCAAAATAATTGTCCTTCCGCAAGAATGATTTTGTTAAAAAGTTTTGACGAGCGAGGTTTTTGTTTTTTTACTAATTTAACCAGTCGCAAAGGTAAAGAATTGTTGCAAAATCCAAGTGTAGCTTTGTGTTTTTATTGGGGAATTTTAGGTCTACAAATTCGTATTGAAGGCGCGGTTGAAAAAGTTTCAGCCAAAGAAGCCGACGATTATTTTTCATCACGACGTCGCGGCAGTCAAATTGGCGCTTGGGCTTCGAAACAATCTTGCGAGATGAAAGAATGGCAAGAATTTCAAGATAGAATTACAAAAGTTACACAAGATTTTGCAAATCAAGAAGTGCCACGACCTCCATTCTGGTCTGGTTTTAGAGTTATTCCAAAAAGAATTGAATTTTGGGAAGAAGGCGAGTTTCGTCTTCATAAAAGAGAAATTTTTGAAAGAAAAATTGAAGAGCGCTTTTGGCAAGTTAAAAAACTTTATCCTTAGAGCCTGTACGAAATACAAAAGACCGTAATTGCGAGGAGCGTTAGCGACGCGGCAATCCAACGACTTAACTGAAAATCCAAAAAAATGTCCGAAACAAACTTCTTAAATAACTGCGAAGAAACCCTGTCAAATCTCGCGCAAAAACTTGAAGAGTGGGATAAAAACGCCAAACTTGATGTTGAATATTCAGATGGAATTTTAGAAATTGTAATTATTTCAACCAAACAAACTTATGTTATTAATCGTAACTCGGGTAATCAAAAAATTTGGTATTCTTCGCCAATTACGGGCGCTGATTATTTTTCTTTTGACGAAAAATCTATGAAGTGGCTTGATGCAAAAGGTTTAGAGCTTGA
>JANRKR010000020.1:0-8638 GCA_033763375.1 Rickettsiales bacterium | reverse complement strand
AAAATTATTAGCGTAGTTTGCTTATTGAAAATCAATAGCAGTTCCTGAATTTATTATTAAATAATTATGACACGATTCGTGTCGCGTTGCCATATCTTGAAGGAATAAAGCTTAAAATATTTTTAGATGAAAAAACAAATTCTTGCTGCAGATTTGGAGTTAAATGATTTTTTCTGATCAAAAAAATTCCATATTGGGCAAATAAATTGGCAATAAATTTGTGACCAAAAAAACTGATAAGACGATGTTTGTTGGTTAGAAAAATTTTGCGCTCAATGATAAAATTTAAATCACGACAAAGATTTTCAAAATCTTCAATTGAACAAAAATGAATATTTGGCGTATCAAACCAAGTGAAGGGAATATTTTTATTAACTGGCATCGTTCCTTTAAATAAAAGGTGTAGACGATTTTTAATATGGGCAAAATTTGGCAGCGAAATAATGGCATATTCGGCAATTCGCAGCATTTCTTGCAGAATTTCTTTTGGCTTATGCGTTGCCTGAATGGTTTGACTTAAAACTGCATAATCAAAATTGCGATCAGGATAAAAAGTTAAATCATCCTCGGCATTGCCCTGAATTACCGAAATGCCTTTGCTTAAAGCGCGACTTACCTGCATTTGCGAAATCTCTAAACCGCGACCATCAATATTTTTAGTCTTTTGTAAAAATTCTAATAATTCACCATCGCCACAACCAATATCTAAAACCTTAGAATTTGTTTTAATTAATTTAGCGATGATTTCTAAATCGTAACGAATTTGATGTTTGACAATGGTTTCTACAATTGACTTGGTCACAAATGTCTTAATTTTAATTGATAAATCCGTGAATAGTATTTTTCAGCGCGTCATTTTCAATTAAGAATGAATCATGTCCGGCGTTGCTGTTAATTGTGACGGCGCTAACATTAATTCCGCAGGCAATTAAAGCTTGGGTGATTTTTTTAATTTCACTAGCTGGGAAAAGCCAATCATCCGAAAAAGCGATTAAACAAATTTTAGCGCGATTAATTTTGGCAAATTCAACAAAAGCATTACTTAATTGTCCGCCAAAATCTTTTTCTAAATCAAAATAATCAACGGCTTTGGTAACGTAAAGATAAGAATTAGGATCGAAGCGCTCAACAAAGCTATTGGCTTGATGATGTAAATAACTTTCGATTTGAAATTCTTTGTCAAAAGAAAAAGAAAAATTATCTTTATTTTGCAATTCGCGACCAAATTTTTTTTGTAAGGCATTTTCAGAAAGATAAGTGATATTTGCGGTCATGCGTGCAACCGCCAAACCTTTGCTGGGAAATTTTTTTTCAGATAAATATTCGCCGCTGTGCCAATCTAAATCAGCTAAAATTGCCTGGCGCGAAGCTTCATTGAAGGCAATATTTTGGGCGCTATTACGATAAGAAGTTGCCAGCGCGATTATGATATTAGTTTTTTGCGGATAAAGTGTTGCCCAAGAAAGCGCCTGCATTCCGCCCATTGAACCGCCAATTACGGCGTGTAATTTTTTAATGCCAAAATGTTCAATTAATAAATTTTGGGCATTAACCATATCGCTAATTGTGATGCCAGGAAATCTTAATCCGTAAGGTTTAGAATTTTGTGGATTAATTTCTTTTGGTCCAAATGAGCCCATGCAACTGCCAATTACATTCGAAGAAATTACAAAAAATTTTTCGGTATCAATTGGTTTCTTGTCACCAATCATAAAATTCCACCAGCCTTCTTTTTGAGTAACTGGATTTATTGAAGCTGAATATTGATCGCCGGTCAAGGCGTGACAAATTAAAATGGCGTTTGATTTATCGGCGTTAAGTTTGCCATAAGTTTGAAAGGCGAGAGGAAAATTTTTTATTTCAGCACCATTAATTAATTTAAGTGGTTTTTCCTCGGCTAAAAAAACAATTTCACCAATCTCAAATTCTTTGTAACTTGGTCCAAAACTTGACTTGACTTTCATGCAATTTAAATCTGATTAAAATTTTAATCATAACTTTGTAAATTTCACGACATGGAAAATCAACAGAATAAAAGCGCCGAAGTAACTTTAGAAATGTTGCGTCAAGATATTGATAATATCGATAACAAAATTATCGCGCTTCTAAATCAAAGAATGAAAGTTATTGATCGGGTTGGTGAATTAAAAAAAAATAATCACGAAAATTTCTTTATTCGCGCCGCTCGTGAAGCTGACATGATTAAAGAATTAATTAAAAAATCAGATGGTAATTTTCCGCATTCAGCAATTGTTGGTATTTGGCGTAAAATTATTGCAGCGGCAAATATGCATGAACAAAAAATAAAAATTGCGCTGCATAATCCAAAAAATATTGCTGATTATTTTTACTTATTGCGCGAATATTATTTTGACGCCGTTCCAATTTATACGCATGACAGCGCTACTAATATTGTTTCTGATCTTGAAAAAAACGAAGCTCAAATCGGTGTTTTTGCTTTGCCAAAAAATAATAATGAAGATTTTGACAAAAGTGACATTACTGAAAATTGGTGGATTGGCTTGGCAAATAACAAATCTGGTATAAAAATTTTTGCTAAAATTCCTTTTTTGGAAGTTGATAATAAGTTAGGAAATAATGATAACAAAATTAATTTGGTAGCTTTGGCGATCAAAGCAGCAGAACGCTCAAAACAAGATAACAGCTTATTTTATCTGGAAGTTAAAAAAGAAATTTCGCGTTCACAAGTTAGTGAAATTTTCGCTAAACAAAATTTAACAATCACAATTTTAAAGTCGGTAAAATTGCCGCAAATTGATGATATAATTTTTTATTTAATTGAAGTTGCCGGTTTTTTTGAAGATGACAGCGCAGCGATTAAAGAGCTTAAACAATCAAAAATTCGTCCTTATATCAAGGTTTTAGGATCTTACGCAGTTCCAATTAAGATTTAATATTGACAAGCAATTCTTGATCTTAAAAATGCCCGCCTTCTTATTTCTTAATAAGTTAGAAAAATCACCCTTTTGAGAAAGTCAATTTTTCAAAAATTTTTCATCGGCAAATGGTTTTAAAATAACGTTTTAAGCCAACGTTTTAAACCAATCCTGAAAAACCAATGGGAAGAGAAATTAAAAATCCTACTAATAATGACAAAAAGAATTGGTGCTAAGAAAAAACTTAGCCGCAAACTAGGCGCCAGCCTTTGGGGACAAGCGAAAGATCCTTTTACTAAAAGAAATTCTAAACCCGGACAACACGGCGCTTCTTCTAAAGGACGCGTTAGCGACTACGGAATGCAGCTTCGCGCCAAACAAAGAATGAAATTTTATTACGGCAATATTTCTGAAAAACAATTCTTTAACACTTTTACTTTGGCTTCAAAATCTAAAGGTGACGTTAGTGAAAACTTCGTTGCTCTTTTAGAAAGCAGATTAGATGCAATTGTTTATCGTGCCAATTTTGTGCCAACAGTTTTTGCGGCAAGACAATTTGTTAATCACAAACATGTTTTGGTAAATGGCAAAGCAGTTAATATTCCATCTTATCGTTTGAAAGTTGGCGATGTTGTGCAAGTGCGCGAAAAATCACGCAAACTAAATATTGTTCTTGAATCAATTCAAAAAATGGAACGCGATGTGCCATCTTATTTGCAGTTAGATAAAGACGCTTTTTCAGTTAAATTAACTGCCAAACCAGCATTTGCCGAAGTTCCTTACGCTGTTGAAATGCAACCACATTTTATTACGGAGTTTTATTCACGTTAATCAAATTCAAATTTTATTTGAATTTGGTTTAAATTTGATTTGAGTTGCTGCGCGGGAACTGAATTCCTGCCTCCGCAACAAAATATATTTAAAAAAGGTAGTAAGAAAATTTCTTACTACCTTTTTTTATGCCTTGTCGTCACGTTTTGTTATTTTGAGCGCAGTTTTAATGGTCAAATCATGCGAATGCAGTTTTTAATGACCACCATTTCATTGCGAGCACGATTTTAATGGTTACGTCATTGCGAGCGCAGCGTGGCAATCAAGTGAAATTGTCTGATATTTTGACTTGGATTGCCACGCTGCGCTCGCAATGACGACTAATCTGTTAATAAAGACCAATATAGTTGCTGAATTTGTAACGCTGCACTCGCAATGACGACTAAAATAATAACGGTTTATTTTAACCGCTGTGCCAGTTTGCAAAATTCTTCGATTGTTAGATTTTCGGCGCGCAGTTCTGGATTAATTGCGCTGTCTTTTAAAACTTCTTCAGCATTTGGAAAAATACTTTTCAGTGATGATTTTAACATTTTTCTTCTTTGATTAAAGGCAACCGCGACGACTTTTTCTAATTTGGCAAATTCCACATCAACAAGCGGTTTGGCGCGCGGAATAATTTCAATAATTGCTGATGTAACTTTTGGTGGTGGCGTAAAAACCGAAGGGCTAACGTTAAAAACTATTTTGGTTTGGCATAAAAAATTTACCATCACCGCTAGCCTTCCGTAATGATTTTCACCAGTTTTGGCAACAATTCTTTGCGCCACTTCTTTTTGTAGCATTAAATGCATCGAAGAAATTTGCGGCGCAATTTTTAGCCATTTAAAAAGTAACAAAGTGCCGATATTGTAGGGCAGGTTGGCGATTATTTTAAATTTTAATTTGCCATCTTCAATTTGTGACTTGTCACCCCGCACTTGTTGCGGGGTCTGGAAAATTTTCATCTCATCAATTTTAAGCGCGTCGCCTTCAATAATTTGCAAGCGCGATCCGTAAAAATCTCTCAACTCTTCCAAGGCTTGCAAACATCTTTGATCTTTTTCAACGGCGATTAATTTTTTTACGCCAGCATCTAAAATTGAGCGGGTTAAACTGCCCAAACCTGGACCAATTTCTAAAACCGTGAAGTCAGTTAAATCGCCAGCGGCGCGGGCAATTTTGTCAGTGAAATTTTTATCAAGAATAAAATTTTGCCCCAATGATTTTTTAGCATTGAGGCCATATTTTTTTATTAGTTCGGAAGTTGATAAAAGTGACATTTAGTTTTTTTACAAAGCTTTTTCAGCTTCTACAAAACTATGTCCCAAAGCTTCAGCAACTGCTTTGTAAGTAACTTTTCCAGCAATCACATTCAAACCATTTCTTAAATGAACATCATCAAGCAAAGCTTTTTTATAGCCTTTATTTGCAAGCGCCAAAGAGAAAGGTAAAGTTGAATTTTCTAGTGCTTGCGTTGAAGTGCGCGCCACGGCTCCGGGCATGTTGGTTACGCAATAATGAACTACGCCGTCAATTACATAAGTTGGATTTGAATGCGAAGTTGGTTTAGAAGTTTCAAAGCAACCACCTTGGTCAATTGAAATATCAACCATCACCGAACCTTTTTTCATTTTTTTAACAGTTGCAGCAGAAATTAATTTTGGCGCAGCGGCACCAGGAATTAAAACGGCGCCAACGACTAAATCAGAATCAATAACATTTTTTTCGATATTCTCGAGTGAAGCGTAAAGCACTTCGGCGCTGTTGCCAAAAATATCGCACAAATAACGAACACGCGCTAAAGATTTATCTAAAATCACTACTTGCGCGCCCATGCCAATTGCCACTTTGGCAGCATTGGTTCCAGAAACTCCGCCGCCAAGAATTGTAACTTTAGCGCGCGCTACTCCAGGAACGCCGCCAAGTAGAACGCCGCGTCCGCCTTGAGCTTTTTCTAAAGCACGTGCGCCAGCTTGAATTGAAAGTTTTCCGGCAACTTCAGACATCGGCGCCAGCAAAGGAAGCGAGCGATCAGCGGCGCTGACAGTTTCAAAAGCAATTGCCACGCAGCCAGATTTAATCAGCATTTCGGTTAAATGTGGTTCGGCGGCTAAATGTAAATAAGAAAAAATAATTTGACCTTGGCGAATAATTTCACACTCAGATTTTTGTGGTTCTTTAACTTTTAAAATCATGTCAGATTTGCCATAAATTTCGGCAGCATTGGCAGCAATTTTTGCGCCGTTTGTGATATATTGTTCGTCAGAAAAATCAATTGCAGCGCCGGCATTTTTCTCGACCAAAACTTGATGACCAGCATTGATTAATTCGCGCACGCCAGAAGGTGTTGCGCCCACACGATATTCATGATCTTTAATTTCTTTAGGAATGCCAATTAACATAAAATTTAAGAGATTAGTTGAGAGATTTTGGTAACTTTAATAATATTACTTTCAAGCGAAGTTAAACTTGGATGAAGTTCATATTCAAATTGAAAAGATTTTTTGGCAAGCGCAATTTCTTGCGCTAAATTTTTACCTTTTAAGAATAAGGCGTAACCATCTTTTGATAAAAATTTTTGACAATAAATTAAAAGCTGATCAAGAGGCGCCAAAGCACGCGAAACAATGCAATCAAATTGACGATTATGTATTTCTTCTAATTTTGTTTGTGTAATAAAAACTCGATTTGGTGAAAATAACTTTGCTTGGCGCAAAAATTCCGCTTTGCGAAAAGCTTTTTCAATTAAGTGAATTTCTTTCAAACCTAAAATTGATAAAACCAAACCCGGGAAACCAGCGCCTGAACCGAAATCAGCAAATTTAATATTTTTATTTTCGATGAATTGCAGAAGCTGCGCCGAATCTAAAATGTGGCGATTCCAAACTTCTGCAACTGTTGATTTACCAATAAAATTAAATTGATCATTTTGCGATAAAAGCATTAAAACAAAGTCTTCCAAAGCTTTTATCTGAATTTTATTTAGATCGGTAAATTTTTTTATTTCGCTAAGAGCGGCATTTTTTTTGATCTCGAATTGCATGACGATTTATTTTTTAGCCGATAAATTATCTAGACACTGTTAAGTAATTTTATGAAGTGATAAAAAACTTCGCAATTTAAAAAACTAAAAACTTGACCGCGCTGATCTGCAAAATATAAATTTTATTATCTTCTCAATTTTTAAAATAAATTCTCCTAAATTATGAAAATTACCCCAAAGGTTAAAAATATTCTTGCTTGTTATGAAAGCGACAATGCTGGTACTAAGACAAATTTAGCGCGTATTTTAATGCATGGCAAACTTGGTGGAACCGGTAAGATGGTTATTTTACCAGTTGATCAAGGTTTTGAACATGGACCAGACCGCAGTTTTGCAGTTAATCCTGACGCTTACGATCCGCATTACCATTTTCAATTAGCAATTGATGCGGGTTTGAACGCTTACGCCGCGCCACTTGGCATGATTGAAGCGGGAGCTGATAGTTTTGCTGGCGCAATCCCAACAATTTTGAAAGTTAATTCTTCCAACTCGTTACATAATGGCGGAACCGCGCCACATCAAGCAACAACTGCTTCGGTGAAAGATGCTTTGCGCTTGGGTTGCTCGGCAATTGGCTTTACAATTTATCCCGGATCAGACGCCGCTTTTGATATGTTTGAAGAAATTCGTGAAATGTCAGCAGAAGCTAAATCGTATGGTTTGGCAACTGTTATTTGGTCTTATCCGCGTGGTGGTGATTTATCAAAAATTGGCGAAACTGCGATGGATATTTGTGCTTACGCAGCGCATATTGCAGCTTTGCTTGGTGCTCATATTATTAAAGTTAAACCACCAACTCAGGCGTTAGAAAATCTTGAGGCAATTAAGGTTTATGAAAAATTACAAATTCCGGTAGCAACCTTGGAAGATCGCGTGCGCCACGTGATGAAATCTACTTTTAATAATCGCCGAATTGTAGTTTTTTCTGGTGGTAATGCCAAAGGTGAAAATGAAATTTACAGCGAAATTCGTGAAATTTACAAAGGTGGCGCAAATGGCTCAATCATTGGTCGTAACACTTTCCAACGTCCAAGAGAAGAGGCGCTGCAAATGCTTGAAAATATCATTCAAATTTACCAAGGAAAATAAATTCAAAAGTTGTTGGATTGACAATTGGCAACGATTGGCAACAAATTTTACAAACACCACTTATTAGAGCCTGTTTTCAAACCTAATTAGTCTCATATTTAGTTCTATTTTTGCTCTTTTTTTCACGAAATATCTTTAAAATATTTTCCGATATTATAAAAAATTTCATAAAAAAATCGCCAGAAATATAACAAAATCTGAAACTAATTAGGTTTAAAAAAAGGCTCTAGGCTCATGAGATTGCCGCGTCGCACTTCGTGCTCCTCGCAATGACGGTCTTCTTGTATTTCGTCATTGCGAGGAGATTCTTTCCACGTCATTGCGAGGAGCGTTAGCGACGTGGCAATCTCTTTATAATTTGTCATTGCAAGGAAATCTTTCCTCAGTCATTGCGAGGAGATTTTTTTCTCGTCATTGCAAGAAGATTTTTCCTCCATCATTTGTGCGAAGGAGATTTTTTTCCCGTCATTGCGAGGAGCGTTAGCGAAGCGGCAATCCAACGACTTAACTGAAAATCCAAAAAAATGTCCGAAACAAACTTCTTAAATAACTGCGAAAAAACCTTGTCAAACTTGGCACAAAAACTCGAAGAACGCGACAAAAACGCCAAACTTGATGTTGAATATTCAGATGGAATTTTAGAAATTGTAATCACTTCAACCAAACAAACTTATGTTATTAATCGTAACTCGGGTAATCAAAAAATTTGGTATTCTTCGCCAATTACGGGCGCTGATTATTTTTCTTTTGACGAAAAATCTATGAAGTGGCTTGATGCAAAAGGTTTAGAGCTTGA
>JANRKR010000019.1:0-25231 GCA_033763375.1 Rickettsiales bacterium | reverse complement strand
ATCAGAATTGATTTTTATTACATCGTAAACTCTTTTATTAGCTTTGGCGATTGCCTCTTCAGCAGTGAACTCTTTTTGTTTATAACTATTTTCTTTGTTAGTAAAATAGTCCAAATTTATTTTTCTTAGTTCTGTTAATTCGTCTATTAGCTCCAAGTCTTTTTCATTTAGACGATTATCATTGTTTGTAGGATTTAGCCGATTTGGATTTTCAGCGCTGAATTGTTCAATAATTTTTCTTCTTAAATCGTTATTTTGATTATAATTTCCAGCGGTTCGATCCATCTCGGGAACGATGGCTGCTAAGAAAATAGCCATTTTTTTGTTTAAGCGATCTATATATGCTATACGTGCGTTATTCCGAGAAAGATTAATTTTTTTAAGGATGGATTCCCAAACGCTTTCTCCGAGGTTGTTTTTTATATGATATTTTTTAGTTGAGGATGCCAAAACTATTATAATATTCGAGAAAGCATAATCTAAAGCTGTATTACGATAACTATCTATGGCCTCGATGTCAGCTCCTAGCTCTAACAAAACTCTAACAGTTTCAGCGTGACCATTTTCGGCAGCATATATCAAGGCTGTACGGCCATTATTAAAATCTATGTTATCAATGTCAGCTCCAGAATCTACCAAAAATTTAACAAGATCTGTCCAGCCGTGCTTAGCAGCAAAAACTATGGGGACTAAAGAAGGTAAGAGTCCAGTCGTTAGTAACCCATCAATTTCACCTCCTTCGTTTATTGTCTCAGCTATTGCAAGAGCCGTTGCAACTTTTGAAGAATTATTTTTGTATCTAGAAATAATCGCAGATATCTTAAAATCCAGTTGCTGTTTTTTATCTTTACTAAGGCTATCTCTGATTTTTTTTAACTTTTCGCGACCTAAAACTTCAGGCAGTAAGATATTTTGATAAGCTTTTGTCATAAATCAGAAATCTAAACTTAGTTGTTCATTCCAACTTTTTTCTTTTTAAGCAGCCACAAATAAATTCCAGTAATTGCAAAAAGCAAGGGCAATAATCCAACCAGAAATATCAAGCTTTCGCCGTAAATTCCCGCAACAGTTCCGTCGTGAATTTTTTGCCACAGTTTGTTGCTTTCTTTGTTTTTGAAATAAATTAAATAAATGCCAGTAACGCTGGTTGTTAAAAGTGGCAACATAAACCAAAAGCCAATTGAGCTGTGTAAATCGCGATGAAATTTTTTACCCTTATCAGAAAATTTGAAAGTTAAAGCGCGTTTTAAATTGCCTTTTTTTGGCCACCATAAAACCAAGCCGCTTAAGGCCATAAACAACATTACAATGCCAAAAATTCCGACGAAATTTTTGCCGATTTTATTCAAAAAAAGATCTTCGTGAAATTTTTTGATTAAACGAAAAAAGTTTTTGCTTGGATCGTTTATCTCAAGAATTTTTAGCGAAACTGGATCAATCACAACTTCGACAATTGATTTTTTCTCGCCATTTTTGGTGAAGCGAACTTTAGCAAAATTTTTCCCTTCCGGCATTTTAAGCGGTGCGGCTTTTAAATCAGAATCTACAACACTTGAAGCTGCGGCAATAATTTCATCTTCACTTTTTATTTCTCCTTCACTTGACGTAAATTTATAATGAAGAATTGCGTTAGAAATTTCGCTGCGAAAAGCCATAATCGAGCCGGTCAAACCCTGTAAAATCAAAGGAATACAGAGAATTAAAGCTAAATAAAGATGAAGTGTTTTTAAGATTTTCCGCATTTTTTAATTGTGAAATTTTTCTGATTAATCCGTTAATCGAGTTATCGGTTCTAATCATATCTTAATACCAGAGTAAATGGACCCCGTCATGCGACGGGGTGACACGAGTATTAGTTGTTGTTTCTTCTTACTCTTATCAATGTGAGGGATTACATGAGTATTAGTTGTTGTTTCTTCTTACTATGTTACCCCGTCTTACTCTTGTTACTCAGTCTTACTCTTTTCAGTCCGTCTTACTCTTGTCAACACGCTTTACTATTGTCACTCCGTCGTACTCTTGTTATCCTGTCTTACTTTTGTCACCCCGTCGCATGACGGGGTCCATTTACTTGCTGAATTAGAGCAAAAACCCATTAACTTGTTAGTCTGAAATTTTTAATAAAATAATTACTTGTAATTTAATAATGATTATCATTATCTTATTTGTCGATCTTTCCACAAGACTAAAAAACATGTGCAAACCTAAATAAAGGCGTCATTGCAAAACCTTCGTCATCGCGAGGAGCGTCAGCGACGTGGTAATCTTGTGAAGCTTTTTTTAAAACTCATGAGATTGCCGCGTCGCGCTTTCGCACTCCTCGCAATGACGTTGGAAAACAAGATTGCCGCGTTATGTTTTTGCTCCTTGCTGAGTAACGATTTTTATTTATTCATCAATTTAAACTAAATACCTATGTTTTGCAATTTCGCTCCCAGCATTTTTTCTCGCGCCTCTATTTTTATTTTCACAGCAATTGCAATTATTTTAGCTGCTGAAATTGAGGCGAAAGAATCGATCAAAACCATAGAATTGCCGCAAGTTACTGTAATTGCCTCTGAATCAAAAGATGGCGAAGTTGAAGGTTATAAAACCGGTACAACGCGAAGTTCAACGCGCACCGAAACGCCTTTGCTTGACGTGCCGCAATCAGTTTCAGTTGTTACACAAGATCAAATTCGCGATCAAAATATAACCAGCATGGAAGAGGCAGTTCGCTACATTCCCGGAGTAAATATTCAGCAAGGTGAAGGAAACCGTGACGCTGTTACCATTCGTGGTCAAGGTACTACTGCCGACTTTTTTATTGATGGCGCTCGTGATGATGCGCAATATTTTCGTGATTTTTATAATATTGATCGCATCGAATTTTTAAAAGGACCAAATGCCATGGCTTTTGGTCGAGGTGGAAGCGGTGGTGTGATTAACCGCGTTGCAAAATTTGCCGACGGCAAAAAAACTCGTCAAATCGTATTATCAGGAGGCTCTTTTGATAATAGAAGATTGCAAGCTGATATTGGCGATAAAGTTAATGAAGACTTGGCGTTACGTCTCAATACTATGTATGAAAAATCAAACACTTTTAGAAAATATGGTGACCTTGAAAGATTCGGTTTTAATCCAACCGCAACATTTAATTTAGCCAAAAATACTGATTTGAAAGTTGGTTATGAATATTTTAGAGATCAGCGTTTTAATGATCGCGGAATTCCGTCTTCAAATGGTGGAGCCTACAAAACAGATGCTGCAACCTTTTTTGGAAATCCCAATGAAAATAATGCTGATACCGAATTAAACTCGGTTTATTCAATATTTAGTCATGATTTTTCGCCAACATTACAATTAAAAAATCAAACTAGATTTACTAAAAACGATAAATTCTATCAAAATGTCTATGCGAATTTAGAGGTTCAAAGCAACGGTGAATTCAATCTTGCCGCTTATAATCAAAGCGTGAGTCGTAATAATATTACTAATCAAACCGATTTAACTAAAAAATTTGAAACTGGATCGTTCAAGCATTTAGCTTTGATTGGTTCTGAAATTACTAGACAAGATACTAAAAGTTTTAAAAATACTGGTTATTTTAATAATAGCAGCGAGTCGGCAAATGTTTCGGTTAATAATCCACTAAACTTTGATTCAATTACTTATCGTCAAAAAGCAACTGATGCTGATAGCAAATCAGAGGTCAATGTTTTTGCTGGATATGTTCAAGACCAAATTGAGATTAATAAATATTTGCAATTAACTGGTGGCATCAGAATTGATCGCTTTGAAATTGATTTAAGCAATAATCGTAATGGAAAAAACTTTCAAAGAACTGATACCTTAATTTCTCCGCGCGCCGGAATTGTTGTAAAGCCGCAGGAAAATTTATCATTTTATTCTAGCTATAGCGTAAGTTATTTGCCAAGTTCGGGCGATCAATTTAGCTCTCTCGATGCTACAACCAGCGTGTTAAAACCTGAGCAACTACAAAATTATGAAATTGGTGCTAAATGGGATGTAAATCCTAAGTTAAATTTAACTGCTGCTATTTTTCAGCTTGATCGTACTAACACCAAATCAGTTGATCCCAATGACGCCAGCCGCTACATTTTGAGTGGCGGTTCGCGCACCCGTGGCGTTGAGCTTGGGGCTACCGGGAAAATTTCTGATAAATGGCAAGTAATTGCTGGTTATGCCTATCAAGATGCTTATGTGACTGACTCGTATAACACTTCTTTAACCAACTCAATTAAGAAGGGTAATCAAGCGCAATTAGCGCCACGAAATAAATTTAGTCTGTGGAATAAATATGATTTCACTAATAAATTTGCTCTGGCGATAGGTTCTATTAGTCAGTCTAGTCAATTTGCTGCCGCAGATAATAGAGTTAGATTAAAAGGATTTACCAGATTTGATGCAGCAGCTTATTACAAAATAAATTCTGCAAATCGACTACAGCTAAATGTCGAAAATATTTTCAATCGCAATTATATTCAAAGCGCCCATACCAACAACAACCTGCAACCCGGCTCAAGCCGCGCCTTTAAGATTTCTTTGGTGACGGATTTTTAAGTTTAAGCGAATTCTAGTTTGATTTTTAATTCATCACATAGCCACAGATCTTTCGTTATGGCAACTTGTGATTAGTGAAATGGTATTAAAACTTATTTTGGCTCAGTTACAAAACCAATATTGGTAAGACCAACTTTTTGCAGCGTTGCTAATAAATGACTTACTTTGCCGTAATTAACATCAACATCAGCGCGCAGATGAATTTGTTGTTTAGGATTTTCTTTGGCGGTAATTTTTAACTTATTTTCAAGCTCGCTTCCTGAAACTAAATTATCGTCGATAAAATATTCGCCAGCTTTGTTAATTGAAATTGTAATAGTTTTTTGTTCGGTAATTTGCGCCGCAGTTTCAGCGGGTAAATTTAACTTTATTGCGCTGTTAAGCATCGGCGCGGTGACTAAAAAAATCACCAGCAAAACCAACATCACATCAACCAGCGGCGTCATGTTTATTTCAGAAAGTGGCGCTTGTAATTCTTCGCGCTGAAAAGAGTTTTGCATGATTAGCTTCTTTTTGATTCATTAGATAAATAAACTGTCATTTGCTCGGCGATATGACGCAGATTTTGCACCAAAAGGCGATTTAATCTAACGAAAGTGTTATATGCCAAAACCGCAGGAATCGCTGCAAATAGACCAACTGCGGTTGCAACCAAGGCTTCAGCAATTGGACCAGCAACAACTGAAAGCCCAGCATTACCTTGAGCAGCAATATTTTGCAAAGCGTTGTAAATTCCCCAAACTGTGCCAAATAAACCGATAAAAGGCGCTGAACTGCCAATTGAAGCTAAAATGGTTAAACCTTTATCGAGGCGAGAGCGTAAGTCGTCCAAGACTTGTGACAAATGCATAGTTAATATTTCTGCTTTAGCTTCGTGAGTTTCATATTGCGGTAAAATTGTTTCTAATTTTTTTACCTCTTCGATAAGAAAATTTATGCTGCCTTGAGTATTTTCAAAGCTTTTGCGTGCTGGCCAATTTTTAATGTTAGAATTTTGATTGTTGAAATTTAAGTAAGCTTGATTCTCGCGGCGAATCGTCATGCCTTTCCAAAAAATTATGTACCAGCTGACGAAAGACATGGCGACCAAAATAATAAAGACGGCAATTAAAACGGGATTGCCCTGAGAAAAAATTTGTGACAGATCCATTTTATATTATTTTAAATTCGACAGGAACCACAACACTTGCTTGTACAACTTCGCCGCCGCGACGTGCCGGGATAAATTTCCATTCTTTAACCGCTGCAAGCGCTGCTTGGTCCAGATCATTTGAACCGCTTGAGCGTGAAACATTGACAGCTGCGGCAGTGCCATCAACTTTTACTAAAACACTAAGCATTACTTTGCCTTGAACACCTTTGCGTTTGGCTGATAATGGATAAAAGGGCGCAGGATTGTTTAAATAATTAGCATTAAAAATTGGGTCGCTTTCTGCAGCTTTTGTGGCTATAGCATTTCGATCTTCGCGGCCAGAAGTTTGTTTTCCAGCTAGTTGGTTTTTTTTGGCTTCGCTTTCTGATTTTTCAACTTCATTATTTTTTTGCTTAATGGCATTTTGTTGTTCATTATTTAGAACAACTTTTTTATGAGTTAAATTTTCAGTTTTTTTATTTGACGCTGAAGGCGCTACAAAACTTATTTGGATTGCTTGCTGATTTAATAAAGTTGGCTTTGAGGGCAACATTGTGAAAGTTGCAATTGCGCCATGTATAAAAGCTGCAGATAAAAGCGGCACAAAGTGTGAACTGCTATAATTAAAGAAGTTAATTTTTAACATGGTTTTAAAGCACAAATGATTTTTTGAAAATGATTCTCACTTTTTAAGTTTAGCGAAAATGATAGTCAATATCAATTTAAAATAAGGACTAAGTTTTTGGCAAAAGTGAAGTTATGAAAGCTTTAAAGAAGCTTATTTTGTTGATCAGCGGAAACTTTAACTACTGAACTTATAGCGGGAGAAGTTGAGGGCGCTTTAACTATTGGAGGAGTGGATTTTGCAACGACTTGATTTATTGCAGGATTGTTTTCGGATAATTTTAATTGTTCAAAGTTATACTCAAGATTAGAATTAGAATATGGACTTCCAGATCTTACTGGGCTTAGAGCTCTATTACTCAGAAGATCGTTGATTATTTTAAGACTTTCCTCAAGTTTTTCGTCTTCAGGTAACTTTTCTTCAAGCTTTAAAATAGTTAATTTTATTTTATCTCGAACCACTTGATAGGTTTTTAAAGCTAACTCTCTTTGTTCTTGATCTGATAAATCAAGACCTGAAGCGGTATAACCTTTAAAAATAATTTTTTTATCAACACCATCTTCATTGCGCGGATCATCGCGATAACCAATTGTATTTTTTACAACAAACTCAAGTGCGGCAATATTTGCTTTAACCACAATATTTAAACGCTCAGATTCTAATCTTTCTTCGCATTCGGCTAACTCTTTTTCACTTATTTGAAGCTCGTCCGTTTCATTTTTTTTGTAAGTTTTAATTTTTTTTCCAAAGAATTTATTTGCTTGATTATTTTTTCAATATCTTTTGCTCCTTCGTCTATAACTTTTTTTATGGCTTGCTGACGTTCTTTATGAAAATGATTTGAGCCAGATGTTCGAGCAGACTCGGTTCCATTGGAATTGTTATCATTGAATAAAGCACCAACATGACCATTTGTCTCTGAATTTCTGGAACCGGTATGAATATATTCATGAGTTCTTATTCGAGAATAAACAAAAAGTTCTCTAAAACTTAAATGAGGATTTTCAATACCGAGCTTCTGATCAAGATCTGCTAAAATTGCAGAATTACCTTTAGAATCGTGAGCAAATTTCGCAGTTTTAAAATTCTCATCAAATCCAGTATTCCTTCTGGAGCTTTTTAGGCGAAAGTCATTTTTGCCATAATCTTCAATAATTAAAAAAGAAAAAGCTTCAATTCTGCCGTTAGAAATATCTTCGCCGTCGAGAAATTTTTTCAAATTTTCATTTAGCTTTATATCGTCTTCATTTTCTAGTGCTTCAGTAATAATTTCAGAAAGAGCTTCTGCTCTTGAAAATATTTTGGCTTTTTTAATTTCATCATCAGTTTTAGTCATAACAAAATGTTTTGTTTATTAGGTTTGCAAACAGGCTCTGAGCTTTTTAAATATTTTTTCGGACTAACACGTTAATGGGTTTTTGTTCTAATTTAGAAGTAAATGGACCCCGTCATGCAACGGGGAAGATTGAGTGACAACAGTAAGAAGGGGTAACAACTAACCTGATTACCCTACAAAAATCATTGCGCCAGAAGAAGCCAGTGCTCATATTAGATTAAGTAGTGTCTAGCTGCTTAATTAATAATAATATCTAACAAATATTTTGAATAATATGAGAACACTGGCCAGTTTGTTATCTAATGATTTTCAAATGATTAATTCAAGGTTAAATACTTTTTGCGGGATAGTTAAATCTATGCTGCTTACCAAGGGGATTAACTTTAAGAATTTTGCTTCAGAGATAAAAGGAGATGCTAAGTTGTTATCTAAGGAGCAATCAGTTTCAAGATTTCTGAAGAATAAGGATTTGATTGGTATGGAAGAATTTCACCAATTTATGTTTAAGTATTTTCCTTCCGAGAGAATGGTTTTATCTATTGATCGCACTAATTGGGAGCGGGGTAAAAAGATATATAATATTATGGTGATAGCGGTATCATTTCATAATATTTCCATGCCTGTAACTTTTACTGTGTTTAACCATAAAGGCGCCTCAACTTCACTTAAACAAATTGCTGTGCTTAAGAAGTTCGTTAAGAAATTCGGTAAAGACAGGATAGAAGCGGTTGTTGCTGATCGTGAGTTTGATGGTGGGAAATTTATTAAATATCTAAACCGAAATCAGATTAATTTTGTCATTAGGGCCAGAGCTGGTATTGGCATAGAATTCAGCGGTAAGAAGCTTCTGATTGGTAATGCACCTTATACTCAAAACCTTCCCTGCAACTACCTTGGATCTGATATCAATTTTACCAAAATAAAAATTAAACAAGACAAACATCTGTCATTGATCTCAAGCAAAAATCTGGATAATCCTGTGTCAATCTACAAAAAAAGATGGGATATTGAAACTGCCTTTAAAGGCTGCAAAAGCAATGGCTTCCAACTTGAACAAACTCACATCACCAACTCAACCAGATTCATCAATCTACTTAAATGCCTCTTCATCTCATATGCTATAGCCATAAACACTGGATGGAAAAATCTTACCAATAATATTGCTAAAATTAAGTTCAAAAAAACTCTTAAAACATACGAAAGATCAATATTACAACACGGCCTCTACCTACTAAAACAAAGTTACGCCATATCAAAATCTCACTTCAACAAAATCATCACCAAAAATTCCAGAAAAACATCCCGCGATTTAAATGAATTCCTGCAAAATTTTGTTACATAAAAATTGTAGGGTAATCAGATCGCCTGATACATCTTATATTCTTCGTCGCAATTTTTCCCTAAAAATACTTCGCTATTGGCTATCAAAAGATACTTAGTTTGGTATAGTTTTTAGTAATTTCTATAATTGCGTCGGTAATTTTTTTTAAATGAGATTTTTTTATATTAAGCGCTGGCATCACATAAATACAATTGGCAAAAGGTCTTAGAAAAACTTCTGCGGCAATAAATTTTTTTCTTAGTTCAAGCATTTTTTTAAAATTACCTTCAACTTCAACAACACCAATTGCGCCAAGAACGCGCACTTCTTTAACATTTTTAAAATTACGACATTTTTCCAATTCCTTTTTTAGGAATTTTTCAATTTCTAAAACTTTTTTTGGATAATTTTCTTTTTCAAAAATATCAAGCGAAGCATTGGCGGCTGAACAAGCTAGAGGATTGCCCATAAAAGTTGGACCATGCATTAAAGCGCTATCGAGCGAATCGCTTAGAAAATTTTCATAAATTTCTTTTTTAACTAATGTTGCTGCTAAAGCCATGGTGCCGCCGGTTAGAGATTTTCCAACTGTTAAAATATCGGGCGTAATTTTAGCGATATTGCAGGCAAATTTGCTACCCAAACGGTAAAATCCAACCGCGCATTCATCGGCAATAAAAAGAATTTTGTGTTTTTTGGCGATGTTAAAAATTTGTTGTAAAATCTCTGGCTGATGAAAAATCATGCCGCCGGCGCATTGAACCAAAGGCTCAATAATAATGCCGGCTAAAATATTTTTATTTTTAACAATAAATTTTTCAAAAATTATCAGATCATTTTTGTTTTTTGGTAAATCAAGACAAAAATTTTGTAGCAGAATTTTTTGAAATTTCTTATGCATGCCAGAATTTAAATCGGCAAGAGACATTGCGCCAGTAGTATCGCCATGATAAGAATTTTTAAAGCAAATAAATTTAGTTTTATTTTTTTCGCCTAAATTTATATAAAATTGCCAACAAATTTTCATGGCAACTTCAATTGCAGTTGAGCCTGAATCAGAAAAAAAAACATGATCCATTTCAGTGAACTTACAAAGACGATAAGCCAGCTTATAAGTTGGTTTAGCGGCAAATCCTGCTAACATTATATGGGGCAGAATTTTTGTTTGTTTGCTAATTTCTTTGATAAGATGCGGATGATTATAGCCATGAGCTTGCGACCACCAAGAGCTGATTCCATCAATTAAAATTCTGCCATCTTTTAAAAAAATTTCACTACCTTTCGCCTTAATAACTTCAAGCTGCGGCAAATGATTTTGCATTTGCGTATAAGGCAACCAAATATGCTTTTTTCCTAAATCAAAATTACTTTTCATCGAAATAAACCGGATCAATTTTTTTGGCTAGCTTTGTCCAATTATTTTGTGGAAATAATAATTTTAACTGACGAAATGCTGCGATAGATTCTTGGTTTAGACCAATTTTGTAATAGATTTCGATTAGTCTGAAATAAGCTTCTGGAACTTGATTGGTAAAGCGATAACGTTCAGTTACTTCAACAAAATTATTAATCGCGCCAGTATAATTTTTTTGACTTATTTGATAGCGCCCAATTGACATTTTTTCTCCTGCCAAGTGCTCGTCGATATAAATTAATCTTTTTTTAGCGTCTTCTGACCAAAAAGAATTAGGAAAGCGGGCAATTAATTCACGAAATGTTGAAGATCCAAGATGAGTATTATCTTGTGCTCGATTAATTTCAGGAATTTGATTATAGTAAGATAAGCCTTTCATATAAAGCATGTAAGGCACATTTTCATTGGCGGGATTGAGACGTAAAAAATCGTCAACTATTTGCACTAATTTTGGATAATCTTCTTCTTTATAATAAGCAAAAACTGCCATTATTTGTCCTTTCAAAGCCCATTTCGAGAAAGGATAATCATCGTCAATTTTGATAAAAGCTTCTGCAGCAGAATTATAATTTTTTTGTTTTAGCAACTTTACGGCTTTGCTGTAAGAGATTTCAGCATTGCTTTTTTCTTCTTTCTTTGAACAGGAAGCGCCAAAATTTATTAAGGTTAAAGCAATTAATAATTGGAGAAAATAGGTTAATTTTTTATTCATCTTCTGATATCGATACTTAATTGGTGAGCTGATAATCCTTCACAAGCAGCAAGTGTTGAAGCGCTTTGAGCAAGGTTTTTAAAAGATTTTTCATTGCAGGAAATTAAAGAAATTCTTTTTAAAAAATCATAAACTGAAAGTCCGCTGGAAAATTTTGCCGATCTGGAAGTTGGTAAAGTATGGCTTGGTCCAGCAATATAATCACCAATCGCTTCTGGCGTGTAATTTCCTAAAAAAATTGCTCCAGCATTATTAATTTTTTTAGTAAATTCTGGCGCATTTTTAGCAACAATTTCTAAATGTTCGGGTGCAATGAAATTAGCTAAATGAAAGCTATCATTTAAGTTTTTAACTATAAAAATTGCCGAATTTTTTAAGCTTTGTTCGATAATTTTTCGTCGTGATAATTTTGTTTTGATTTGTTTTATTGCTGCAGAAATTTTTTTAGCAAAATTTTCATCATCAACAATAATAAAAGCTTTTGAGTCAATGCCATGTTCAAGCTGAGACAGAGCGTCAATTGCAATCCATTCAGGATTATTATTTTTATCGGCAATTATTGTGATGTCAGTTGGGCCGGCAATCATATCAATTCCAACTTCGCCATAAAGATTTTTTTTGGCACCAGCGACGAAAGAATTTCCCGGACCAACAATTTTATCAACTTTAGAAATAGTTTTAGTGCCATAGGCAAAAGCTGCAATTGCTTGAGCTCCGCCAATTTTATAAATTTTTTTAATACCACAAATTTTTGCTGCAAATATTACTGCCGGATTAATCGATCCAGAGTTTGTTGGAACGCACATGCTGATATTTTTTACACCAGCAACCAAAGCCGGAATTGCTGACATTAAAACCGAGCTTGGATAAGAAGCGCTGCCACCAGGCGTGTAAATTCCAACCGCTGCAATAGGGCGCCACAAATTTCCAAGCTCAACTCCGTCTTCATCGTGATAACAAAAATTTTTCGGCAGTTGTTTTTTGTGATAAGATTCAATTCTTTGAAAAGCATGTTTAAGAGCGGCTTTTACTTCGCTGTTAACTTGTTTTTCAGCTTCATCAATTTCGCTTGCGCTAACTATAAAATCTTTTGCTTGCTTGAAGTTGGTTTTATCAAATTGATTGGAAAGCTTGATTAAAGCGCTATCGCCTGATTTTTTGGTTTGGGCAATAATTTTTTTAACTTGTAAATCGATAGCTGAATTGGTTTTTTGTGATTTAATAATAAATTTGTAAAAGCCCGATTTTACTGATTCAGAAAGATTTTCTGTTAGATTTTCTTTTATTAAAAAAATTTGCATTACTTAAATAATTTTATTTTTTGTCCAACTTCAATACCAAGTTTTTTACTAATTCCGCCATTAATTTCGATAACTTTTTTTACCGGTTTTTGTGAAGAGATAATATCTAAAGAATAAGGTTGGGCATTATGTTCGATATTGACGATAATGTCGTCAGAATCGATAAATAGCATATCCAGCGCGATCATAGTATTTTTCATCCACATGGTAACAATTTGAGCGCGGTTAAATTTAAAAAGCATTCCTTGATTTTTTGGTAAATGTTCTAAATTCATCAAACCATATATTTTTTTATAATCATCATCAGCCACGGCAATCATAAATTCAGCTTGTATATGATTGTTTTGATTAAGAATTTGCAACTTAACATTATAATTTTTAGGATCGCGATTAAACTGTTTTAACTCTTGTGCATCAAGGCTTTTGGGAGCATTAAAAATTATCAATCCAGTAATTGATCCAGCAAAAATAAAAATAATGAAACGCTTTAAATCAAACTTAATAAAATTGCTGTCAAAGAAGCTTTTCAAGCAAGCTGGTGTTAGTTTTTTTATGTTTAGGTTTTTCATATTTTTTAAAAAATTTTTGCTGCTGTCAGTTTTATTTGTAATAGCTTTTTATCGTTTCACTGGCTCTGATTTTGCAAATGCAAAGCAAGTTAGCGAATTATCTAAAACTGCCAAAACCAAAAAAGAAGCGCCAACCAAGATAAGGTCTGATATAATCGACATCAAGAGAAAATCTCAAATGGTTAATTTTATTGGTAATGTTGTAATTGAAAAGGGTGATAGCAGTATGTTTTCACAAAAAATGACCATTCTTTACAATGAAAAAAATGAAAATTCTGATGCTGATAAATCTACAAAAATTAAAAAAATTTATACCGATCAAAAAGTAAAAATTTTTAGTCAAGACTTTGTTGCAACCGGTGATAGCGGTTATTACGATCCTAATTTAGAAATATTTATTTTGGAAAAAAATGTCATGGTTAATAACGGCGTTTCAATTGCTAAAGGTGATAAATTTATTCATCACCTTAAAACTAAAAAAAGTAATTTTATTAGTGACAAAGAAAATAATGCCCAGAATCTTGACAAAAGGGTTACGGTAATAATTGGTGATGATGTTAAAAATATTAAAAAATCTGATTTTGAGGAAATAGAATATTAATATGAGTAAAACTCTTAGCGCCAGAAATCTCAGCAAAAAATACGGTAAGAAAATTGTAATTCGCGATATAAGTTTTGATATAAAGCAAGGCGAGGTTGTTGGTTTGCTTGGTCCAAATGGTGCTGGTAAAACCACTTGTTTTTATATGATTGTTGGTTTGATTGAAGTTGGACAAGGCAATATTTTTATCAATAATATCGATATTACCAACATGCCAATTTATCAAAGGGCGCGCCTTGGAATTGGCTATTTGCCTCAAGAAGCGTCAATTTTTCGCGATATGAATGTTGAAGATAATATTTATTCAATTCTTGAAATTGTTGAAAAAGATAAATCTACACGCAAAGCGCGTTTGGAAGAATTGTTGCATGAATTTTCAATTTCTCACATCCGTAAATCTCACGCTTTGGCGCTTTCAGGCGGTGAGCGTCGAAGAGTTGAAATTGCCCGAGCTTTGGCAACAAATCCTGCTTTTATTCTTCTTGATGAACCTTTCGCCGGCATTGATCCAATTGCTGTTAATGATATCAGATTAATGGTAACACATTTAACCAGTAAAAATATTGGCGTATTAATTACCGATCATAATGTTCGTGAAACCCTTTCAATAGTGAATCGCGCTTATATCGTTTATGATGGCATGATTCTAACTTCCGGCTCAAAAGAAGAAATTGTCAGCAATATGGAAGTAAAAAAAGTTTATTTAGGCGAAGATTTTAAAATTTAAAAATGCTCAAAAAAAACTTTGTCAAAACTTTTTTTAAGTCAGAAATTTCTATTGGTATTGTTCTTTTTGCAGCAACAATACTAGCGCTGCTCATAGCCAATTCTGATAATCATCAAACTTATTTTGATTTTTTAGCTATCGATATTGATTTCAGCTTTTTTGGTTTTAGAGAAAATTTTACAATTCATGATTTTATCAATGAAGCTTTGATGACTTTGTTCTTCTTGTTAGTTGGTTTAGAACTAAAAAAAGAAGTTTTAATTGGTGAACTCTCAAGCAAGCAAAAAATTATTCTGCCAGCAATTGCGGCTTTTGGTGGTATAATTTTTCCAGCATTAATTTTTATTTTATTTAATTTAAATGATCGGGAAAATTTGCGTGGCTTTGCCACTCCAACCGCAACGGACATTGCTTTTGCTTATGGCGTAATTGTACTTTTTGGCAAAAGAATTTCTAACTCTATTAAAGTTTTTTTAGTTGCTTTAGCAGTTCTTGACGATTTGGTTGCAATTTTAATCATCGCCATTTTTTACTCACAAAATATTGATATTTTTTATTTGATTTTGGCAATTTTGCCTTTGTTTTTTTTGGCTTTGTTAAATTATCAAAATTGTAATAAAATTTTATTTTATTTGATTAGCGCAGTTTTTTTATGGTTGATGATTTTAAAATCCGGAGTTCATCCAACCTTATCTGGCGTGGTTTTAGCTTTATTTATTCCTTTGCAGGTTAAAAATGAATCGCCGCTTTCAAAATTGGCACATAAAATTGCGCCGTTGGTAAATTTTTTAATTCTACCTATTTTTGCTTTTGCTAATGCTGGTGTAAAAATTGCCAAATTTTCTTTGGAAATTTTCATGCAGCCTTTGGTTTTGGGAATTATTTTTGGTTTATTTTTTGGCAAACAATTAGGCGTAATGTTTTTCAGCTTTTTGGCAATCAAATTAAAAATTGCAAATTTGCCAAGAGGCGCCAACTGGCTTCAATTATATAGTGCTGCGGTTTTTACCGGCATTGGTTTTACTATGAGTTTATTTATCGGATCATTAGCTTTTATTGAAAATAATTCTGCTTTTAATCAGATAAAAATTGGTGTTTTAAGTGGATCGCTTTTGTCAGTTTTTTGGGGAATTTTTCTCACTTATTTTTTTGTTAAGAAATAACTGTTTTATTTAAAAAATTTCTGATTTTTAAAAAAGTTGTTGTCAGTTTTTTTCTTAGTAAATAAATTTACTTTCAGTTTTTTTATAAAAGCTAAGTCAGTGTTTTCATCACAAACATTTTGATTAATCAGAGTTTTTCCTGTCAAAAATTCTTTTTCATAGTTTTGTGATGATGCTGCTAATCATAAAAAGCTAGCAGCTGCGCTGATTCTTTAATCACCTTAATCACTAAACATCATGAAAAAGTTTATTCTCATCGCTACAACCGCATCAATTATTACTTCATCCGCTTTGGCAAAAACCGAAGGCAATTATGTTGGTATCGATTTAGTTAGAAGTTCTGCCAAAGTTACAAGTAACTCAACTTCACAAATCGATCAGTCATTTTTATCTAATTGGTATAATCACAAGAAGACAGATTCAGCTTACGGTTTTGGCATAAACTACAAATACGCATTTAACTTTAACGGTTTTTATGTTGCGCCAGGCGTTTCCTACACAATGTTAAATAACGATGTTAAAGTTAGTTATTCTAGTGGCATTGTTAATGATTCTTATTCACAAAGCATGAAGCTTAAATCTCAGCTAACTTTTCAAACAAACTTTGGTTACGATATAACTGATCAGTTTTCAGCTTATGTTCCGGTTGGTATTTCATCTTTTAACTATCAATTGAAAACAGTTGATAATGGTTTTTCTGGAGATGTAGTAGCTAACAAAAGTTCCGGCTATAAAACAGCTGCTTTCATTGGTTTTGGTGTTGCTTATGAACCAATTAAAAATTGGGTGTTGAATTTGGAATATAACAAGTTTCAAAACTTCAAAACTAATACTAGCTACGTTGCAACAATTAATGGTGGCAGAATTTCTACCAAAACAAATGTTGATGTTGTAAAACTTGGTCTTTCTTACAAATTCTAGGTCTAAAAATATGGTTGATAAGATGTTAGATATTAATCTTATCAACCATAATCACCGACAAAAACCTTATGACTGCAAGATTTTTAAAAATCACATCATTCTTAATATTTCTTTTCCCGGCAATTTCTTTTGCCGATTCCACGCAAAACATCATCGATCAGCAAGATTGGATTATACGAAATCAACAAAATATTTTAGAAGAAAAAAAGCGTAACAGCGAATTTGACGCGATAAAAAAAGATCACGAATTGAAGAAAAAAGAAGAGCAAGATCTTTTACAACCAACAGTTTCAGGCAAAATGAGAGGCGGTTGTATTTCGATCAAAGAAATTAATTTTTCTGGTTCACATTCAATTACAAAATCTAATCAACAAAAAATTATCGCGCCTTTTATTGGCAAATGCATGGAAGCGGAAGTTTTGGCATCTGTTATAAAAACCGTTAGCGATTATTATCACGCGAAAGGAATGATAACTACGCAAGTCAAAGTGCCAAAACAAAATCTGCAAAGCGGAATTTTTGAGTTACAAATTATTGAGGGAAAAGTTGAAAAAATTTCTTTAGGTAAACCCCAAAACGAGTGTGGAGTGACATGTCATACTCAATTATTCACAGCTTTTGGAAATATCGAAGGAAAAACGTTAAACATCAGCGACATCAATCAAGGAATTTCACAAATTAATCGTCTGCAATCAAACTCTGCAACAATCAAGATTGAGCCCGGAAACGAAATTGGTGCCAGTAAAGTTGTGATTGATAATAATAAAAAATTTCCTGCTCATTTTAATATCGGCAAAGACAATCTTGGTAATAATTTTACTGGCGTGCAAAGAACAAATCTTTCGGCTGCAATCGACAATCTGTTATTTCTAAATGACAACATTAATTTAAGTTATTCAATCAACACTCGCGATGAAAACCAAATAAAAGACATTAAATCATTTTCAGCGGCATCTCAGTTCCATTTGGTTATAACACTTTTTCTTACGACTTTTCGCGCAGCGAATATAAAGGAAGTTTGCCCAATCAAAATAATGTAAATACTTTAACTGGCTTTTCACAATCTTCAAAATTTGCTATTGATCGTGTTTTAATTAATCAAAGCAAAATCAGAGTTACAAGCAATGTTGCTTTAACCCAAAAACAAGCTACAAGCTATCAAAATGGTTATAAACAATCTAATTCAGAGCGCCGGCTTTCAATTTTGAATCTCTCTTTCTCAGCCTCATCTTATTTAAATGATACAACTAATATTTATTTAAAACCTAGCTATTCCAAAGGATTAAAAATTTTAAATGCGACGCAGGATAATTCAGATTTTACTGGAGATAAACCCAAAGCGCAGTTCGATTATTTTAAACTTTACGCGTCAGTTTCAAAAAGATTAACGATCCCAAAAACCGAAATCCCTTTCACGCTTTCAACCGAAATGGACAGCCAATATTCTAAGCAAACACTTTTTGGTTCTGAGCAATTTTCTGTCGGCGGATATTATTCAGTGCGCGGCTTTCGTGAAAACTACATTACTGGCG
Organism: Rickettsiales bacterium; assembly: GCA_033763375.1. Lineage (GTDB taxonomy): Bacteria > Pseudomonadota > Alphaproteobacteria > Rickettsiales > UBA1997 > UBA2645. Next base: position 7,314 of record JANRKR010000019.1, on the reverse strand, counting down.
ATTCTGGCTACTATTTTAGAAATAAGCTGAATATAAATTTGGGTTCGATAATTGCGCCACTTAATCAAAATCAACAAGATGATAATCAAAATTTTTTAACTAAGAATTTAGCGCAGCTAAACAAAATTTCTTTCGAACCATTTTACGATTATGGTTATGTCAAATATAAATATATTGATAATGGAGCGGATGGAAGACTTGCCGGCGCTGGTGTAAAAACTTTATTTAACAGCAAATATTTTAATGCTTCGCTTACTTATTCTTGGGCGATTAATAAATCGCGTTTGATTACTTCGAATATAAAAGAAAACAAACTAGTCTACTTTGAAATTAGTGCTAATTGTTGTTGATTAAATTATACCAAATTCCATCTTAAATTATGCAATCTTTTAAAACTTTTCACCACAAAGAGATTTAAATATGAGTATTTCAACATTATTCAGATTCGCTCTTAAATTCACCAAGAACTTCTTAAGCACACTTGCTATTTTTTCTTTATTGTTAGAGCAGTTTATTTTTGTTTTATCTTCAACTGCTTTGGCTGCTGATCTGCCAATTACTCCTGATGGCACAACCAATACACAAGTTACAAAAACTGCTTCAGGAATTGATCAGGTAAATATTGCCGCCCCAAACGCCAGCGGGATGAGTCACAAAATTTACTGATTACAATATTAACCAATCGGGTCAAATTATTAATAATTTTGATGGCTCAAAAGCGCCTGTTGGAAATGGAGCTGATGCTGTTATTCAAACTCAGCTTGGTGGTTTAGTTACGGCAAATCCAAATTTAGTTAACAGTGGAAGTGCTAAAGTTATTCTTAACGAAGTTACTTCTGGTAACGTTTCTAAACTGCTTGGTTACGCAGAAATTGCTGGCAATAAAGCTGATTTAATAATTTCAAATCCTAATGGCATTACATGTTCTGGTTGTGGCTTCATTAACACTGCGCATTTAGTGATGGTTGGGGGTAGTAGTAATTTTGATGATTCGGGTAATCTTGGTTTTAATCTTGGCTCTAATCTTAGGGGACAAGTTAATCCAAATGCCAAAGATAATGCCAAGGATAATTTATATGTTCCACTAATAACAATTGAAGGTCTTGGTCTTGATGTAAGCAGAACTACTTCAACTGATATTATCGCTTCTTCTGTAAAATTACTTGCAACAATTTATGGATCAGAAAGTAATTCGGTTACCATAAAAACAGGCGATGACAGATATGATTATGCCAATAAAACCATTTCTTCTACCAATCCAGAAAACAAAAGCTTGGGGTCGTTTTCTCCAGTATTTGCAATTGACGTTTCAGCTCTTGCTAAAATTCAAGCGAGAAATATTTACTTAATTGCCACCAAACAAGGTGTTGGCGTTAAAATGGCAGGTGAAATTCTGGCATCAGATACTTTAAATATTGATGCTAATGGCGATATTTATTACAAAAAAATCACTGCCAATGATCAAGCTGTAATAACTTCCAGCCAAAATATTCAAACTCTTGATGCTAATTCAGCAATTTCTGCTGCTGATATTTCCATTGCCGCTGGCAGTTTATCCGGAGAATTTACCAATCTTGGTAAATTAGAAAATGCCAATAACATCACTATTAAAAATAGTTATAAATTTAACAATTTCGGCGATGTTAAAGCTTTAAATCTTAATCTAGAAAATATCACCAATATCAATAACTCTGGTTTGTTATATGGGCAAGATTCTTTAAAAATTTCAGGAGTTAATTTAACTAATAACGCCATTGACGAAGCTAATTCATCAAATAGCTCTAACCCATCAACTATTTATTCACGCGCTGATTCTTCAATCATCTTAACTGGTCTTCTTACTAATTCTGGAGTTATTTCTTCGGATAAAAAAATTAATCTATCTGCAAATCAGCTTACAAATAATTTAGATTCAGAAATCTCAGCACAAGATAATCTAACTTTTACCATTGCCAATTCGCTGATTAATAATGGCAATTTACTGACTAATAATCTTCTCACCATCAACGCTAAATCTCTAACCAACGGTTCAACAATTAATAATTCAGCTTTGATTCAAGCAAAACAAGATTCGCTTGCATTTGATGTTAATGATAAAATCACTAATTACGGCGTTATTCAGGCAATTAACAATCTGGAAATTATCGCCAATTCACTTAAAAATTATGGCGCCATAAAATCATTTAATGAAACTAAAATCACCGCCAAAGAAATTACCAACCAAGAAAATTCAGTTATTTTTTCTAAAGCCAAAGCCGATATTTACGCCAATTCCTATCTTGAAAATTTCGGATCAATCATCGCCAATTCAACTTTAGCTATTGCTACGCCACAAATTATTAATCATATTAATGCAAATATTTTAAGTTTATCTGATCTTAAAATTGATTTTGCTCTTGATAGCCAATCACTTGATGATCAATCTGATTTATCTTTGATAAATAAATTAGAAAATTACGGCAAAATATCTTCGCAGGCAAAATTAGATATTAAAGGTTCATCAACAATTTATAACTATAATGAAATTTCCAGCGGCGATATTCTCACCATCTACGCTGCTAATCTTTTTAACGGTGATTTACAAAATAACGATAATCTTGATGCTAAAATTCAGTCTAATTCTTCGCTGCGTCTTTATTTAACAAATCTTGATAATCGCGAGTCGATAATTTCAACTGCAGATTTTGATATTGAAGCTGTAAGTAAAATAACAAATTCAGGAACTCTAAAATCAGATAACAAATTCACTTCCCAAAGCATAAGTTTTACCAATAGTAATTTGGTTAAAGCCAAAAATGATTTAAATATTTCAGCAATTGAAATTACCAATAAAAATACTCTGGTAAAAAATTCTGCCAAACAAGATAACAAAACAGTTGCAGTAACTAAAATTACCCAAGGATTAATTTCTGAATCCGGGCTTAATCATCTAAATGCAAATAAAATTGATAATTCATCGGGCATGATTGCTGGCGCTAAAATCAAAATTGATTATCTTGCAACTATTAACAATTTTAATACCAATAATTTTAATGCTAAAAATCTAAGTGGTATTTATTCACAAAGCTTAATTGGTAACGATTTGACCAGTAAAGATTTGACCAGCCAAGATTTAACCAGCCAAGATTCGCCAGTTCAATCTTATCAATCAGCTTATAATCTTGGCGATTATTTAAAAGTTTCAACGCAAACTGATTTTAACAATGATCAAGGCAGCATTTATTCAGATAGTTCAATCATCTTAGATTTTATCAATGATCAATTTTATAATGCTGGTAATATTGAAGCGCAAAGTTTGGATATTACTGCTAATAAAATTATCAATTTAGGGCGAATTTCTGCCAGTGATTTTATTAAATTTAATGCTACTGCGCTTGATGCTTCAGTTGCTGATAGTGGCAAAATCATCAATGGTTCGCAAGATATTGATAATACAAATGTTGAATTAAGCGCCGGAAGTTACATCAATCTTACCGCCAATAACAATATCGAAAATTACGGCAAAATCACCGCTAACTCTAATATCACTTTAACCAGCACTTTGGGCGATATTAATAATTATTATTCGGGCATAATTAAAAACAGCAGCACCACTTTAACCATCAATGCCTTAAATGGTGCTTTTAATAATAAGAATAAAACCAGAACTGATCAATTTGGTAATGTTACAACAATTGGTTCGGCGCAAGCTATTTCAAATTATGATCTTATTTTAAATGTTAAAAACCTTAATAATGATGGCGAAATTGCCGCCGCTAACGATATCACCACCAACATCACCAATAATTTAAATAATAATAAATCAGCTTCAATTTGGAGTGGTAATAACATGAAACTCAACGTTGCTAATATTTTAAGCAACAGCGAAGCAAGTATTTACGCTACTAAAAATTTAACCATTCAAAAGCTTGATGAAGCAAATCCAGATTATGATCCAGATAATAACAAAACCAATTCAGTGCAAAATATTTCTGGAGATATTCAAACATTTGCGGGCGATATTGAGATTGATGCCAATGAATTAAATAATAATAGATTGATAAAGGTTGCGAATAAAATTTTGCTTGAGCCAGATTCGCCATCAAATACCAATATGGAAGGCTGGAATCATTATCATCAACATTGCTTTGGCGATAATTGCGAGGTTTGGGTGCATTTATTCTCTAATTCAAATTATGCCAATAAAAATTCAGTTGCCGCTGAAATTGCTTCAGGGCGAAATCTTACTCTTAATTTAGATAAACTTAACAATGAAACTTCTTCAATAAGAAGCTCAAAAGATCTTACCATTAATTTTAAAAACGAATTTAATAATAAGACAATCAACACTCTGATTGGAAATTTTACTTATGAATATTACACCTCATGGCGAGGACACGGAAATATTTATCACGATGATAATAAAGGCGGTGCTACTATAAACTTATCAGATTATTTTGTTGCTTTTCCTGCTTATATCAAATCAGGAACTTCTCTAACCATCAAAGAAAATGGCGCTGATGTTACGCAAGCAAAACTTAATAATGACTCAAACATCCAAAGATTTACCAAAGAATCTGGTCCAGATAAAATAGATCATCCGATCACTATCAACAATATCGATATTTATCAGCTAAGTCAAAACGGCGTGATCAATGTTGATTTATCATCAATTACCGATGCTATTGCTGGCAATAATAATTCAGATAATAACGCTAATTTGGCTGATAAAGGTGATATTGTTTTTTCTGGTAACTTCAAAATCAATCTTGATCCAAGCGCCACAACGCCTTTAATTGAATCCAGAAGCCAATTCACTGACCTGTCAAAATTCTTTGGCTCTGAATATTATTTTAATCAATTAGGCTTAAATGGTAAAAATGTATTAGCTGATATTGAACGTCAGTTTCGTAATCAAAACCAAAATCCAAATCCAAATCCAAACAATAATAACCAAAATGGTAACCAAAACGCCAACCAAAACAATAACAACCAAAACCTCAGAATGCTTGGTGATGCTTTTGTAGAAAATAAACTAATCATCGATCAGCTCATAACTTTAACTAATGATTCTTTATTTCTTTCAAAGTCAGTTACCGATGCCAATCTACAAGTTAAAGAACTTCTTGATAATTCAGTTAATCAATTTGCCGCCCTTGGTTTAAACGCTGAAGATGTTGCCCTAAAAGGTTTAAGCAAAGATCAGGTAAATTCTCTTACCAAAGATATTATCACCTTCGAACTAACAAATATCAAAGGCATCGAAGTCTTAGCCCCAAAAATCTATTTAAGCCAAAATACCAGAAACAGATTGCTTAATCCTAATGCAAATACAGCAGCAACTTCTCTTGCCAGCTCATCAACAATTTTTGGCAACACCGGACTTACAATTAATTCCGCACATTCTGATTTAACTAATAATGGTTCAATTAGAAGTAACGGAAATCTTAACCTAAATATTGGTTCACTTACCAACAAAACCAATTCTTTATCACAAGCTCAAATTACTTCAGCAGCTAATCTAAATATCACCGCTAACACCGGAGACATCAAAAACATTGGTGCCAATATTACATCGCTTGGCAGTTTAAATTTAACATCTCGACAAGGAAATATCCTAAACACCGCAATTGTTCAAACTAATGATGCAGCCTTGCTTAATTCAAGCTTTGGCAGTTTAGGTGGAGGAGATTCTTATCAATTATCTCCAAACTCATCAGCAGCCAACCCAACCGGAAATATCTCTTCCACTCTTCTACAAAATGCAACAATTAAAGGTGGAGAAATCACTATCAACGCTGCCAATGACTTCAATAACTTAGCTGCGAATATTTCTACAACGAAGAATATTCTTAACCAAGATAACAACCAAACAACCAGCGGCAATCTATCAATCATCGCCGGTGATGATGTTAATATTGCAACTTTACAACTTCACAACCATTCAGAATCTCATTGGGGTCGTAAGAAGAATGGTGGCGATATTGTTAAAGACAGTGTAACAAATATTCAGTCTAATCTAAATATCGCAGGCAATTTAAATAGTGGTTCAGTAAACGATACCACACTTCAAGCGGCAAACATTTCAGTTGGAACAAAAGACGATAATACTTCTGGAAACACAGATATTAATTCCGGAGGAAATATTCTTCTTTTAACGGCACAAGATTCATCATTTGAATCTTCAAGTATCAGAAAGAATGGAACTTTTACCTTTAAAAATACTGATAAAGGTCACAACGATACCACTATAATTAACAACCAAATCTCATCAACTAATTCAATGAATTTAACGGCAGATAATGCCGCTTATGTTGAATATAAATCAGGAACTAACACTTCGCAAAATATTCAAGATCAGCTTGCATCAATCAAAGCTAATAGCACTTTGACTAATCCAATTAGCGAGATGCATAAATCTTGGGATCAAACTAGCCGAGGTCTTAATCAAACAGGAACTCTTACAATTGCCGTTACTGGTGCTGCGCTAACTGGAGGTTTAGGATCTTTTGGCACATTTGGTATGGCAGCTCTTAGTGCTGGTATTGGAACTGCGGGGACAATTGCTGCAACGTCAGCAGCTAATACTGCAATTGATGGTGGAAACTTAGGATCAACACTTAAACAAGCTGTAAAAGATACAACCAGTAAACAATCTTTAGAACAAATCGCGATCAGTGCAGCTGCTGCAGGAATTGCAACTGGAGCATCAAATGCCGCTGGTTTAAGTAATACAGCTAATGCAGCTAATACAGTTTCAGCTGGTGAAAGAATCATAGCTAACGTCGGAACTGCATTAGCCAAATCTTCGATTTATGCAGCTTCGAATATTGTTGCGACTTCTGCCATTAAAGGACAATCAATCTCTGATTTGATAAAAGATAATGGTGGAGTTAAGCAAATTATTTTAACATCTTTAGCTTCTTCAATTGCTGAAACAGGAGCAAAAGAAATTGGAAGAGCAGCACATGGAACAACTACAACTCTAACTGATTCAAGTGGAAATCCATTAAGAAATCTTGATGGAACCACTATGACTACATCACAAATCAACCAACCAACCCAACTTGCACTTCACGGAGTTCTTGGTGCAACAACATCAAAATTACTTGGTGGTGATGCGTTATCTGGAGCTGCAGCGGGAGTTCTTGGTGAGTTAGCCGCTGATTCGGCTTATCAAGAAGGTTCTGGTTCTTTTAACAGACAACAGGCAATTGCGATTGGTCAAGCTGCAGGTGCTGCAGCTGCCTTATTAACTTCATCAACACAAGGCAAATCCGATGAACAAACTGCAACAAATGTTGGGGTTGGTGGGTTTGTTGGGGGGAATGCGGC
>JANRKR010000018.1:0-9427 GCA_033763375.1 Rickettsiales bacterium | reverse complement strand
TGTCATGGTTTCTTGAGTTTGTAATCTTTTAGCAAAAACGTCCAAAAGGCGAGCAATTTTGCTAATTCCAACCACTCTTTTATTTGGAATATAAGCAATATGAGCTTTACCAATAAAAGGCACCATGTGATGTTCACAATGCGACTCAACACGCATATCTTTTAACAAAACAATATCATCGTAACCGGCAACTTCTTCGAAAGTTTTACCAAGAATTTCTTCTGGATTGGCGTCATAACCAGAAAAAAAATTACGATAAGCATTAACAACTCTTTTAGGAGTTTCAAGCAAACCTTCGCGATTTGGATTGTCTCCTGCCCAAGCAATTAAGGTTTTGACAGCCGCTTCGGCTTCTTTGATTGAAGGACGAGTAATATTATTACGGGTTACAGATTTTTTCACAGATTTTTTGATTGAGATTTTAGAAATTTTAAAGGCACTTCAAACTCGCTTACAAAAGCGTAAATCAAACCTAAGCTTGCTAAAAAGAAATACAAGTATAACTCCATATATCAAATCAAAGTTTTGGTTTCAACTAGCTTTGATATAACAAATAAACTTTCTGCTTCGACTTACTTGAAATATAAAAAAGCCAAAAATAGATTGCGCCAGTCTTTTTTAAATTGGCTTGTTCAAATCAAATATCAATTTAAGGCACCACTTACAAAATCAAATTAATAATCTTCAAGGAGTTTTATGAATAAAATTTTTATTACCCGTTTTGTTGCTTTGGCAGCAATTTCTACAATTTTTTCTTTTAACGCCAACGCCGGATCAATTGCGGTTTTAGATGTTGAAAAAATTGTTAAAGAATCAACCGCGATGCGCGATATTCAAAGCAAAGTTACTAAAAAGCAGGATGACTACCAAAAAGAAGTTACCAAAAAACAAAAAGATCTTGAATCTGAACAAAAAAAACTTGAAGGCAAAAAAAATCTCTTAGCTAAAGAAGCTTTTGAAAAAGAAACAAAAAACTTTGAAGGCAAAGTTGATGATCTTAAGGCTTTTGTTGAAAAAAGACAAAACAGCTTGAAAAAAGCTTCAATTGACGCCATGAGCAAAGTTAATGATAAAATCAAAGATATCATTGCTGAAATTTCTAAAGAAAAAGATATCGAGTTGATCGTGCCAACTTCGCAAACTCTTTTCTACAAAGATGAGATGGATATTTCTGCTGAAGTTCTAAAAAAATTGAACAAAAAAATCACCAAAGTTGATGTAAAGTTTGAGTAATTTAAGCGTTAAAAAAACGTGCTAAATGCACGTTTTTAGCTTAAATGAGCATTAACGCGACAGCGTTAATCTCCAAAAGCGTTAAAGACAAAAATATTTTTTAAATGAGCATTAACGCGACAGCGTTAATCTCCAAAAGCGTTAAAGACAAAAATATTTTTTAAATGAGCATTAACGCGACAGCGTTAATCTCCAAAAGCGTTAAAGACAAAAGTATTTTTTAAATGAGCATTAACGCGACAGCGTTAATCTCCAAAAGCGTTAGAGCGTGTTTGCAAACCTAATTAGTCTCATATTTAGTTCTATTTTTGCTCTTTTTTTCACGAAATTTTTTAAAATATTTTCCGATATTATAAAAAATTTCATAAAAAAATCGCTAAAAATATACCAAAATCTGAAACTAATTAGGTTTGCAAACAGGCTCTAAGAACTATTATTCTTTCAACTCAATCAAATATCTGGCGATCATCCTAAGAAGCACAACCAGACCCCGTCATGAAGACTAAGGTGAAACTGTGACTTAGATCTTAACCAAGATTGTCACCCCGTCTTCATGACGGGGTTTTGAAAAAATTGTGAATCAAGGGATAATCATCAAATATCTCCTGACATAAGTCTTGCAAACACAAGACTTATGTTGACTTTGACAAGTTAATTATAGTTTAAATATTAGCTAAAAGCTCACTTCCACCCAATTAAGATTTTGTTTGGATTCAAAACAAATTTCGCCGCCGTGTAAATCAACAATCTTTTTGGCGATTGCTAGTCCCAAGCCACAACCTTCGATATAAGATTTTTTATTAAGAGTTGCAGCGTTGTTAGCGCGATAAAAATTATCAAATATTTTTTCTTTAGCATCTGTCGAAATTTGTGCACCAAAATTACTGATTTTAAATTTGGATATTTCGTTTTTCTGCCAAAAATTAAGGATAATTTTTTGATTACAGTCACTATATTTTATGGCATTATCTATCAAATTGCTCAGTAAAATTTCTATGTAAAATTTATTGGCAAAAATATTCATTTCTTGAGTTTTTAACTCACTGATTATTTCAATTTCTAAGCTTTTATCAGCAATATGATTTTGATAAGCTTCAAGCAAAATTTTTGCTAAATTAATTAAATCAAAATTTTCTTTAGCGATATTTTTTTGTTCGGGCTCAATTCTGGCAAGAGTTAATATTTGATTTACCAAATGCGTCATGCGATTAATTCCATTGATTAAATCTTGTAAATATTCCTGACCTTTTTCGCTATTTTTATTTTTTTGCAGGAGTTGCGCTTGCAGCGTAATTGCCGCTAGCGGAGTTTTTAATTCATGCGCTGCGTAATCAGTAAATCTGCGTTCTGAAGCCATTGAATCAGACAGCCTTGAAATCAAAGAATTAAAAGAATTAAAAAAAGGTTTTAATTCAATTGGGATGTTAGGATCGTGATATTGCGCAAGAGTTTTGGTTGACATATTTTTAATTTTTTGCGCCAAAAAATTAAGCGGTCTTAAGCCATTATCAACGGTTGCCAAAATAATTATAAAAAGCGGAATGAAAGATAAAAGCAGCGGCAAAAAAAGTGAAAATACAATTTCGTTGATTAATTTATTTCTGATATTTTTTTGCTCTAAAACTAAAATAGTTAAACCAGATTTTTCATCAAAAAAAGCAAATGATCGCCAATCTTTTTTATCAACTGAAATATCTCTAAATCCATTATAATCGGGCTTTGAAACTAGATGATCTTTACTGGAATTATAAATTAAATTTTCACCTGCCCAAATTTGTGAATGCATTTTATGTTCATAGCGATGAAAAGTTTTTTGTTGCGCTGAAGCTTCAAAATCAAGCTTAAAATCAAATTTTTGAAAATTTCTAAAATCTTTTTTGATAAAAATTTCATTCTCAGTAATACCATAAATAAGCTTTGCTGACTTCACCAAATTGGCATCAAAAACTTCTTGAATTTGTTTTTTAGTAGCAAAAAAACTAATCGAATAGATTAATATTAATGTTAATGCCACCAAGGATGACAAGGTTATAATTAGATTTTTCTTAAGAGATTTTTGTAAAAAATTTTTCATAAATCATTCATGATATAACCAAAACCTCTAATATTTTTTATCATATCTTTACCAATTTTTTTACGAAGATTATGAATGTGAACTTCAACAGCGTTGCTTTCAAGGCTGTCTTCCCAACTGTAAAGCAGTTGTTCAAGACGATTTTTAGAAATAGTTTTATTAATATTTTCGAGCAAAAATTTTAAAATGGCGAATTCTTTTGGCGATAAATCAACTTTAATATTATCAACCAAAAGTGTTGAATTTGCTGGGTTTAGCTCAATATTTTTGTGGCGTAAAATTGTTGATGAAATTCCTTTGCTGCGACGCACCAAAGATCTAATTCGCGCACAAAGTTCTTCCAAATCAAAGGGTTTTGCTAAATAATCATCAGCGCCCAAGTCAAGTCCTTCAATCTTTTGCGCTACTGAATCGCGCGCCGTTAAAATCAAAACTGGTAAATTATTTTTTTGTCGACGTAAGTTTTTTAAAATTTCTAAACCAGATTTTTCTGGCAAATTGATGTCTAGTAAAAGAATTTCAAACTCAGCACTTTTAAGAGCTAATTCACATTCTTCAAAATCACAAAACCAATCAACAACGTCACCTTCATTTTCAAGAGCGTTTTTTATCGCTTTTCCAAGCATTTGATCATCTTCAAGTAAAATTATTCGCATTTACTAATAATTAAGATTTTAATATTTATTCTCTAAAATTATTTTGATGGCACTATACCAAATCTACTTAAAATAGATTTTAGATTTGATATGATTTATTTTTTTCGTGACACGAGTCACGCCCCGCCTTGCGGGGAACCCAATATACCAAATCAAATAATACTAATAGATTTTAGATTTGGTATATACCAAATCATAAATCTCTTGATCTGGTTTTTAATTAACTCAATTAACTTTATCTTTTTGGCTAAAAATTATAAAAAAGCCTTAGCCGTATGGAAATACGACTTCGTTTTTTTACAATTTTTATCTCAAAAATATTTCGTTACTTGAGTCAATAGATTTATGTTTTGGTATAACAAATAATTTCTATAAATAATTTTTGAAAATTTTTGATTTTGATGTTCATTCCTCTTCGCAATCACACAACTTATTCATTATGCAAAGGCGCTATCAAAATTTCTGAAATTGTTGAACGCGCTGCCGATTATAAAATTCCAGCCCTTGGCATAATGGATTGTCAAAATCTTTTTGGCGCTTTGGAATTTTCTTCCGCCTGCAAAAAAGCCGGAATTCAACCAATTTTGGGCTGTGAAATTTTAATAAATTTTGAAGATGAAAATCGTAAAGCTATTTCAAATTTAGATCTTGAAAATTCTTTAGTTAAATTGCCTTTAATTGCCAAAGATGATTTGGGTTATAAAAATTTAATGTTTCTGGTAAGTCATAGTTTTTTGAATCGCCAAAGTGGAATTTCGCCTCATATTTCTTTTACTTTATTGCAGGAAAAAGCGGCTGGAATAATTGCTCTTTCTGGTGGCGAAGCTGGTTTTATTGGAAAACTTTTACAACAATCTCAAGAAAAAAAATTGGCAGATTTGCTTGAAAAATTTGCTCAAATTTTTGGGCAAGATTTTTATATCGAAATCACTCGCCATGGCACCAAAATTGAAGAAGAACTTGAAGAAAAATTTATTGAAATTGCTTTCAAACATAATTTGCCTTTGCTTGCAACTAACGATGTCTATTTTCTTGATCAGTCAATGCATGAAGCGCAAGACATTTTAACTTGCATTGGTGAAGGAAAATTTTTCTTTGAAACTGATCGAAAAAAATTAACGCCATCACAATATTTTAAAACTCCGCAAGAGCTTGAAAGCTTATTTAGCGATATTCCAGAAGCCATAGAAAACACAATTAATATTGCTAAAAAATGTCATATTATGGCGTTTGAACGCCCTCCTTCAATGCCTAAATTTAGCAATGAAAAAAATTTTGATGAAAAAGCTGAATTAAAAAAACAAGCTACGGAAGGTTTAAAATCAAGACTTACAACTAAATTTAAACTAGAAGAAACTAACGAAGAATTAAAAGAAAAAATTTTCCAAGAATATTTTGCCCGATTAGATTTTGAATTATCGGTGATAATCAAAATGGATTTTGCCGGCTATTTTTTGATCGTTTCAGATTTTATCAAATGGGCAAAAAATAATCAAATTCCTGTTGGTCCTGGAAGAGGCTCGGGCGCTGGTTCAATCGTGGCTTGGTCATTACAAATTACTGATCTTGATCCTATTCGTTTTGGTTTATTTTTTGAACGATTTTTAAATCCGGAACGCGTTTCCATGCCCGATTTTGATATTGATTTTTGTCAATCACGACGTGACGAAGTTATTGATTATGTACAAAAAAAATACGGCAAAGATTATGTGGCGCAAATTATTACTTTTGGAAAATTACAGGCACGCGCCGTTTTAAAAGACGTTGGTCGCGTTTTACAAATGCCTTATAATCAGGTTGATCGCATTTGCAAACTGATTCCATTTAACGCCATCGAAGCCGTAACTTTACAAAAAGCGATTGAAATGGACAAAGATTTACAAACAGCAATTCGCGAAGATCCACAAGTTACAAAATTAGTTGATATCGCCCTGAAGCTTGAAGGCTTAAATCGTCACGCTTCAACTCACGCCGCCGGAATTGTTATTGGCGATAAACCGCTGCATGAAATTTGCGCGCTTTATAATGATCAAGATTCAAATATGCCGGCGGTTGGCTATTCGATGAAATATGCTGAAAACGCTGGTTTGGTAAAATTTGATTTTCTGGGCTTAAAAACTTTAACAACAATTTTCGAAGCAGTTAAATTAATTGAAAAAACCAATGGCATAAAAATTGATATTTCCAATCTTAAACTTGATGACAAAAAAACTTTTGAGATGCTGGCAACTGGAGATTCAATTGGTGTTTTTCAAATTGAATCTTCAGGAATGCGCGCCGTACTTCGTCAAATGAAGGCTGATAAAATTGAAGATATTATCGCATTAATTTCACTTTATCGTCCGGGTCCGATGGACAATATTCCAACTTATATTCGCCGCAAACTTGGCGTTGAAAAAATTAATTATCCCCATCCACTTTTAGAACCAACTTTAAAAGAAACTTACGGCGTAATTGTTTATCAAGAGCAAGTAATGGAAATTGCTAAAGTTTTAGCTGGTTATAGTCTTGGCGCCGCTGATTTAATGCGTCGCGCTATGGGCAAAAAAATCAAAGAAGAAATGGATCAACAACGCGCAATTTTCGTTGCTGGCGCTGTAAAAAATAATATTGCGGAAAAACAAGCTGAAGAAATTTTTGATTTGCTTGATAAATTTGCTGGTTATGGATTTAACAAATCACACGCCGCAGCTTACGCTTTAATTTCTTATCAAACTGCTTATTTAAAGGCACATTTTCCGGTCGAATTTTTTACAGCTTCCATCAATTTGGAAATCGATAATACCGATAAAATTAATATTTTTTTGCAAGCCGCCAAAGATAATGGTATTAAAATTTTACCACCAAGCGTTAACAACAGCGAGGCATATTTCAGCGTTGAAGAAGTTTATTAGATCAAACCAAGAACTTTTCTAAAAATTCTAAGAAAGCAGGCTCTGATTGCGAAACATTAAAATCGATAAGCCAGACCGAATTTTAAAATTTGGCTTTCACTTTTAATACGATCAAAAATTACACCACTTTGTTTATAGCCAGCAGAAGTAGAGGCTTTCAGAGTGTTTGATTGCATACTATATTCTAAAATAAGTGCAAAGTTTTTGAAAAAATGATAAGTTGCACCAATACCATAAAAATAAGCATAACTTCTGCCAGAAATTTTAGTGGTTCCAAAAATTGCACTATTATCAGTTGGACAAGAAACACCAACATTTTGAACGTAAAGACAATTCATCCAATCAACTGTATAGTTTAAGGCAGAAATTCCATTGGTGAAATAAACTCCTAAATTGTAATCAAAATCAAAACCAATATCCAGCTTTGCACCGTAACGTTTATTGAAAGAAAGTTTATCGCCAAAAACTTTGTCTTCGCCATTGGCTTTTAGGTTTTCATAGAACAATCCTGGAGCAATAAAAATTCGATCAAAAGGATGAATTAATTTTTTATGAAAGCTGTAAGCATATTTATAAGAAAGCCCATATCCTGGACCAGAAGCTTTTAGACTATTACCTTCAATATAATAGCTGCTAGAATCTAAAGAAGTATTTTCATCAATAAAATCTTGAGCAACCAAAGGATCGTTATGTGATAAAAAACCAACGGCATCAATTTCTAGGTAATTTCCTTTAGTTCTGTTGGTGGCGCCAAAAGATTGACTGGAGATAAAAAATAAAATCAAACAAAAAAATATTCTTTCTAAAAATATTATTCTGTTTTTGTTAAGGTTTTGAAGAAGTCTTATCATTGAAAAATATTAGTAAATTTAATCAGATTAAAATCAGGCTTTAACTTAATTGCCAAGCGAGCAGCTAAATAGCAATAGTTTTTCTGACTATAGTTTTTAAGTTATCACAAGTTTTAAAATTAAGCCTTAAATAAAAATAAATACTCAAATCAAATTCAAAAATGGATTACAAAGTAAAACTTAAAAATATTGGCGAATCCTGTATTTTAAACAAAGTTCCTCAAGATGCTGAAATATTTTTAAGTAGTTTGATTGCCAAAAATTTTTCTAACGCCACTCGTGATTTGGTTTTCATCGCCCAAAATGATGCCGAAATGGCAATAGCGCAAAAACAAATTGAATTTTTTGCGCCACATTTGGAAGTTTTAAATTTCTATGCTTGGGATTGTTTGCCTTATGATCGCGCTTCGCCAAAGCCAGCAATAATTGCCAGCAGAATCAAAACTCTTTATCGCTTGGCAACACGCGATGAGAATCAGAAATTTTTTATTATTACTTCAGTAAATTCAGTCTTACAAAAAACGATTGCACCAAACCAAATAAATAATTTTGGACTTTACTTGCAAATTGGCAGCAAAATTTCTTTGGCACAAATTGCTGAATTTTTAGTTAGCAAAGGTTATGAGCGTCAAGCCTGCGCTAACAATGTTGGCGAGTTTGCGGTGCGCGGCGGTTTGATTGATATTGTTATGGAACAAGCTGCCGATTTAATTGGTTATCGCATTGATTTTTTTGGCGATGAAATTGAATCGATAAAAGTTTTTGATCCAATCACCCAAATTACTAATGAAAACGTTAAATCATTACAAATTCTTCCAGCATCAGAAGTTATTCTTAATCAAAAAACTGTTGAAAGCTTTCGCCAAAAATATCGTCAAGAGTTTGGCGCTTCTTCAATTTCAGTTGATGATCAACTTTACTTGGCAATTTCACAAATGCGCGGATATAGCGGAATGGAGCATTGGTTGCCGTTTTTTTATCAGGAAAATTTAGTTAGTTTTTTTGATTATCTAAAAAAACCAGTGATATTTTTTAGTGATAAAATTTTTGCTTTAGCTTTACAGCGTCAAAAATTAATCAGCGAATATTATCAAGCTCGCGTTGCTGAACAAAAAATCAAAGATGGCGCAATTTACAATCCGATTACACCAAACTTACTTTATTTTTCAGCCGATGAGCTCAAAGAAAATTTAGCAAAAAATATTACAATTCAATTTAATCAATTTGATGAAGCGCAGAAAAATCAAAGCATTTTAGATTTGGAAATAAAAGCAATTCCTGATTTCGCACTAGCTGGCAAAAGCAATCAACGCGATCCTATTGATTTGCTACAAGAATTTATTTTAAAAAATTCCAGTGTTAAAAACATTGTTTTTGCCTGTTTGACAGCAAGCTTTCGCGAGCGCATTTCAAAAATTTTTCTTGATTACAAAATTGCCACGCAAGAAATAAATAATTTTTCAGATTTACATAATATTAAAGCCGGAAAAGTTGCAACTTGCGTGCTTCAAAGCCATTTTGGATTTTATAGTTCTGATCTTTTTTTTATTGGCGAACAGGCAATTTTCGGTGAAAAAGTTATTCGTAAAAAAACCAGCGCCGCCGCTTCGCAAAGATTAATTGAAGAAGGTTTAAGCATTGCAATTGACGAGCTGGTTGTTCATCGCGATCATGGCATTGGACGCTTTAAAGGCATAAATTTAATTGATAGCGGCGGCA
>JANRKR010000017.1:0-3375 GCA_033763375.1 Rickettsiales bacterium | reverse complement strand
TTTCAACTTTTAATGACCAAAAAAATTTTGTCCAATATTGAGTGGCGCGTAAGTAAAGAGCCAGTACATTTTGAAGATGCGCTGAGTTTTATGCAAAATCGAGTTGAAGAAATTATTGCTGGCACAAAACCGCAACTGATTTGGTTGCTTGAACATCATCCAGTTTATACCGCAGGAATTAGCGCTAAAGACTCGGATTTACTGGTTAAAACCGATATTCCAATTTTTCAAACTAATCGCGGTGGCAAATATACTTATCACGCACCGGGCATGAAAATAATTTACGTGATGCTCGATTTAAAAAAGTTTTTTGCGCCGCAAAAGCCAGACGTGGCACGCTTTGTCGAGTTTTTAGAAAATTGGATAATTTCTATTTTAGCTGATTTTGGCATTAAAGGCGAAATTAAAAAAGGCCGTGTGGGAATTTGGGTTGTGGATAAAAATGCCAAGGAAGAAAAATCAGAAAAAAAAATCGCCGCAATTGGCATAAAACTAAAAAAATGGGTAAGTTATCACGGAATTGCAATCAACGTGAGCCCAGATTTATCAGGCTTTGACAACATAATTCCTTGTGGCATCAAAGAATTTGGCATAACTTCAATTGCTGAAGTTTTAGGGCAGGTTATTGATCAAAAAAACTTTGATAAAATTGTGCAAGAAAAGTTTGGGCTGATTTATGGCAAAGCACAATTTTATTGATCTAGCGATTATTGCCTTGGTTTTGGTTGTTTTGATTATTGCCAGATAAATTTTGATTATTCGTTGGATTTATGGTTGTTGAAGGATTTGCTTCCTGCTCTTCATAATTTGGGATTACGTTAGTATTGACAGGAGTTCGAGCTGGCAAGATGACAAGACCTTGGCGATTATCTGGATTTTGCTCTTGAGGAATCACATTAATTTTTCTTCCTTCTTCGGCTTCTTCTAATTCTTCGCTGGTAATGCCGCCAAGAAAAAGATGTTGTGCGATTAATACTTGTTGTCTAGCTCTTTGTAATTCTGTCTCAGCTGTTCTTCGTGGCAATTGAACTGTTTGATTTAAATTATTATTTGGAACTTGATTTTGATCAGGCTGATTTTGAGCGGTTTGACTTTGTTGCGAATTGCTTCTTTGTCTTTGTCTACGATTATTAGAATTATTTGAACTGTCTATTTCCGGATTATCTCTTTTTGACATAATTTTTATGATTAATTTTTTTAGAAAAACTTGATTTACGATAGTGCCATTCTTATCTGATAGAACAAACTTTCTAAATCTAATAAAATCAATTAAAAAATGACAAAAGCTCAAGAATTTAACTTCGACGTTGAAGTTGGAAAAGTTTTAAATTTAATGATTAACTCGCTTTACACCAATAAAGACGTGGCGCTGCGCGAATTGATCGCCAACGCTGCGGACGCTTGCGATAAATTGCGTTATTTATCAGCGCAAAATTCTGAGATTTTGCAAAATGATGAAGAATTAAAAATTTCAATTACTACTAACAAAGCCAAAAAATTGCTGATAATTTCGGATAATGGTGTTGGCATGAATCGCCAAGATTTAATTGAAAATTTAGGCACAATTGCGCGCTCTGGCACTGAAAATTTTGTTAAATCTTTAACTGGCGACAAGCAAAAAGATGTGCAACTAATTGGTCAATTTGGTGTTGGGTTTTATTCCAGCTTTATGATTGCAAATGAAGTGGAAGTGATCTCGCACAAAGTTAATGAAGACAAATCTTATTCATGGAAATCAACTGGTAATTCTAATTTTGAAATTGCTGAACTTAGCGAAAAAACGCCGCGCGGCACTAAAATTATTTTACATTTAAAAGATGACGCAACCGCCGATTTTCTTGATCGCTTTCACATTAAGCACGTGGTGCAAACTTACTGCGATCACATTAATTTCAAAATCGAATTTATCCCAGAAAATTTAGAAGCCGGCGCTAAAATTGAAACGCTGAATTCTTCATCAGCTTTGTGGAAAAAACCCAAAGAAGAAATTACCAAAGAGCAATATCAAAATTTTTTCAAAAGCTTCTCGCATTTGCCAGGCGAGCCGCTGATGACAATTCACAACAAAGTTGAAGGAATTATTAGCTATACAAATTTGTTATTTATTCCAGCAACTAAACCTTTCGATTTATTTCATCCTGATCGTCGCACTTCGGTTAAACTTTATGTCAAAAAAGTTTTTATTTCTGAGGATTTAAATTTAGTTCCAGCCAATATGCGCTTTTTGCGCGGGCTGATTGATTCTGACGATTTGCCGCTAAATATCAGTCGCGAAACTTTGCAACATAGTTTGGTTTTAGAAAAAATCAGAAAATCAATTGTCAACAAAGTGCTCTTAGAATTGAAGAAAAAAGCTCAGGAAAGCGAAGAAGAATATTTAAAATTCTGGAATAATTTTGGCGCCGTTTTGAAAGAAGGTTTGTGCGAAAGTTCAGAATTTAGAGAAAAAATTTTAGAAATTTGTCGTTTTTATTCGTCAAAATCTGGCGATAAATTAATCTCGCTTAATGAATATTTAGACCGCGCCAAAGCTGGTCAAAATAAGATTTATTTTTTAACTGGTGAAAATGTCGAGAAAATAAAATCATCGCCGCAATTAGAAGCTTTTTTACAAAAAGATGTCGAAGTTTTGTTTTTAACTGACTCGGTTGACGAGTTTTGGGTTACAGTTGCGCTGCCTTACAAGGTGAAAAATGACGAGTGGGAATTTCAATCAATCAATCGCCATGACGTTGATTTGGAAAACATCGATAAAACGCAGCAAGAAAAATCCGAAGAAGATGAAAATAAACCAAAAGAGCCAGAGTTAAAAGACGCCGTTACTTCTGAATTTGAAGGTTTGATAAAATTTATTAAAGAAACTTTGGGCGACAAAATTAAAGATGCGAGAATTTCAAAAAAACTTAATCAAAGTCCGGTTTGTTTAGCGGTGGATGCGGGTTCAATGGATATTCGCCTTGAGCGCTTTTTGCTTGAGCAAAAGCAAATTCAATCAGGCACGGCTAAAATTTTTGAAATCAATCCAAGTAATTCAATTATTAAATCGCTTAATAAAGATTATCTTGATGAAACTAAAAAAAATCAGACACGGGATAGTATTTTTACGCTTTTCGATTTAGCTTGTATCATTGAAGACGAGCCAATTAAAGACACTAAAGATTTTTCGCGAAGAGTTCAGGTTTTGATGGGGAGTTAAAAAACTAATCATTCTAAACCACTCCTTTCTTGGAGAATTGTTCCTTAAAATAAATTATTATTACTTGTCAAAAACCAGACCCCGTCATGAAGACGGGGTGACATTCGTCATGAAGACGGGGTGACAGTTGGTTTTTCTAGGCCCCGTCATACGACGGGGTGACATTCTTAATTTTGTCA
>JANRKR010000016.1:0-1572 GCA_033763375.1 Rickettsiales bacterium | reverse complement strand
TTAGCACAGATTTTGGAATGTTTTTAGCGCTTTTTTGATAAAATTAAGATAAATATCTGGATATATTTTGAATAATTTTATCAAAAAATAAGCAAAAACAGTTCTAAATACGGGATGAAAATAATTAGCTAACAGTGTCTAATCTCAAAGTCTGTTTTCAAGTTCTGTTAAAAAATAATTAACTAATTAGGTTTGAAAACAGGCTCTAATAATTTATGGTGTCAATTAAATTCATTTCCAAATCAATTTTAACTTTAATGTTAGCGCTTTTGTTAAAATATTCGACTCCGGTAATGCCTTTGTTATTATCGTTAAAATAAACATGAGAAGATGAAACAATTCCGGACATTAAATCCCAAGTTGGATCAACTTCAATCCAATTGCCTTCGTGGTAAATCATATTCCAGCTGTGACCTTGACATTCTTGATATTCTCCGCAAGCAGCGCCGTCGATAATTATTGAAGGAATTCCTGCCAAGCGCGCCAAAGCATCGTAAAGTCTGGCATATTCAGTGCAAACGCCAACGCGACCTCGAACTATTTCTTGCAGATTAGGTAATCTGCCCAAATAGCTGATATCATATTTTAAATATTCATGAACAAATTTACCAATCTTGGCGTAGAGCGGAATGTTGCTGTAGATTTGTTCGTTTTTAATTTGTTGCAAAATTGGTGAAAGCAGGCTGGCTTCTTCTAAAGTTACATTAATATAATTTTTAGGATCACGCGATGAAATGCGACGATTAACTGTTCCGGTAGTAATTTTTGCGTTATTAATAATTAAAATTTTATTTGCGACGGTATCAAAACTTAAAGTTTTAAAATTATTATCAGTTTTCTGATCTTTCCAATCAACGCTGGCAAAAGTTTGATAATTATCAACTTTCTGATGAGCGCTTTGAAAAAATATTGGCACTTTTGCAACTATTTTTCCTAAAGATTGTTCAGATTTAATTTCAGTTTTAAGAGCAATTTCCCAAGTGCTTTGCGAAGGAGTAAGTTTAATAAATTCTCGTACGCCTTGCGGTGGAACGATGCTGCTATAAACAAAGCTATTGCCTTTTTTGGTTAAATTAGGATTGAAAGTTGCTGATTCGAAATAACCAGGAAAATTAAAAGTTACAGTGGCTTTAGCGCCTGCTGCAAAAGCGGGAACGTAAATTGCTTCTTGGCGCAAAAACTGGTGAATTTTATCATATTTTTCTGCATAAGAAAAATAAATTGTGATTGCTTCGCCATTTTTTTTACCGTTGGGAAATTTGATATTCAGTGCATTATTGTTGAAAGAATAATCAGTATTTTTTTCATCGGAAAGTTTTTCGTCACTAACTACGCGCTTTATGGTAATATTTTGAGTTGGATCAAAAACAATCGAGAAAGACGACATCGCCATATTTTCCGGCAATTCGCTTACATCAGCTTTGATAACAATTTCAGAAATTTTTCCAGTTAAAGTTAATTGTGAATTTTCTTCCCAACTTAAAATTGTAAGTTTGGCATTGGCTGGCGCTGAAAGAAAAACAAAAACTATTATTAAAGTTTTTAGAAGCTTCATTAAAATTTGCGTTATTG
>JANRKR010000015.1:0-23997 GCA_033763375.1 Rickettsiales bacterium | reverse complement strand
GGTCAATTAATACCAAAAAACACCACGATTTTTTTTGCCTAGAGCCTGTTTTTAAACCTAATTAGTTTCAGATTTTGGTATATTTTTAGCGATTTTTTTATGAAATTTTTTATAATATCGGAAAATATTTTAAAAAATTTCGTGAAAAAAAGAGCAAAAATAGAACTAAATATGAGAATAATTAGGTTTGAAAACAGGCTCTAGATTTTTTTTGCGGTAAGAAAATAGTAAAATTTTGTTTGCCATTGATTAATTTTTGCAAAGCATTTTCACCAATTCCGTTGGTAATCACAGTTTGACATTTTGAATTTTCTAACATTTTAGCAGCAAGAATTTTCGTCACCATGCCGCCAGTTCCAACCAGAGAATTTGTGCCTCCGGCCATTACTTCAATTTCTTTAGTAATTAAATCAACTTGGCTGATAAATTTAGCTTTTTTGTGCAAGCGTGGATTTTGATTATAAAGACCGTCAATATCCGAAAATAAAATCATTACATCCGCCAAAATCATTTGCGCAACTTGCGCGGCAAGTTGATCATTGTCACCAATTTTAATTTCATCAACCGCCACCGTGTCATTTTCATTGATGATTGGAATAACGCGATTTTTATGCAAAGTTTCAATAGTGTTTTTAGCATTTAAAAAACGATCGCGCGCTTTAAAATCAGAGCCAGTTAATAAAATTTGTGCAACTGGCAAATTTAATTTATTAAAAAAATCACGATAAAAACTCATTAATTGAATTTGTCCAATTGCAGCGGCAGCTTGTTTTTCTTCAAGCAATAATTGTTGATCTTGAACTTTTAAAAAAGCACGACCAAGCGCAATCGCGCCAGATGAAACAATGGTTATTTCAAGATTTTGATCAATTAATTTAGCGACATTTTTAGTAAAATTTTTTAACCATTTTTGGCGTAATTTACCATTTTCAACTAATAAAGAAGAGCCAATTTTGATTACTAATTTTTTTTTATTGGTTAAATCTAATTTCATTTTAAGCCTCGCTCACGACGCGCTTTTTGTACACCTTCACGATAAACAAAATTTTCAATTAACGGCAACGGAAAACTCTCAAAAGAGTTAGCGCCTTTTAAAACATAAATTCCAACAGCGCGGTTACCTTGCTCTTGAGCACCTTTGCTGGTGATGATGTCAGGAAAATCTTCGCCAAAAGATCTGGTAGCAATCAAATCTTGCGTAACGCCGTTTTTGATCAAATAATTTTTTACAGTTTCAACGCGTTTTAATGCTAAACTTTTATTCAATAATTCTTTACCGGTTCGATCGGCGCTGCCGACCAAAAGCAGACGATAATTGCCGTTAAGCGTCATTAAATGATCTAATATTTTTAGAAAATCTTTATTGGCTTTATCGTTAAATTTATAGCTCGCCAAATCAAATAAAATTTCGAAGCGCTTAAATTCAGGCTCGGTAATCTTGGTTTCTGGCTTTGCAATTTCTTTTTGTTTATCAACATAGAACTCAATTTCTTCCAATAATTTATAAAATCTGCCGCGACATTTTGCTATCTCATTAGCCTTAAAAATTGGCTGCGATTCTTTTGCTACCCAACAATCATAAAGATAAGTTAAATGCGCCAACTGAATTGGCAGTTGGTTTTGCAACTGCGGCGTTGAAATTATATCAAGTCTTTTTTGCATGGCGACTAATTCTTCGATCTGCGTTGGATCAGCTTTCCAATCAATAGGATTTTCAGGAACGATAACTTTATCTTGCGCAATCAGTGAACTTTTATTTAAGAAATATTGTGCATCTTTTTTGTTTTTACCAGCAGCCAGATTGCGCGAAAAATCAAGATATTCAAGCGCCAGATAAGTGTTGAAAGTTCCAACTCTCTTAAGAGCATTTTCATTAGCGATAACATCAAATTCAGGCTTCTTTTCTTCAGCACATGAAAAAATTAATAATGCCAAAAATATTGCAAGACCTTTTAAAATCAGCTTCTCAAACATTCTAATTTTGAAAAAATTTTTAAATTTAAGAATTCATTGCTTTAAAAAACTCTTCATTGGTCTTAGTGTGTTCAATTTTTTGAAGCAAGAATTCCATGGCGTCAACTGGATTCATCGGATTAACGATTCTTCTTAACATCCAAACTTTTGACAAAGTTGCACGATCAACCAAAAGCTCTTCTTTTCTGGTGCCTGATCTTGTGATATCAATTGCTGGAAAAATTCTTTTGTCAGAGATTTTACGATCAAGCATAATTTCTGAGTTGCCAGTTCCTTTAAATTCTTCGAAAATTACTTCATCCATTTTTGATCCAGTATCAACCAAAGCAGTAGCAATGATTGTAAGCGAACCACCTTCTTCAATATTTCGCGCTGAACCAAAAAATCTTTTTGGACGCTGCAAAGCGTTTGAATCAACGCCACCACTTAAAACTTTTCCTGAAGAAGGAATAACCGTGTTATAAGCGCGCGCAAGTCGCGTAATATTATCAAGTAAAATTACTACGTCTTTTTTTGCCTCAACCAAACGACGCGCTTTTTCAATAACCATTTCAGCAAGCTGAACATGACGCGTTGCTGGCTCGTCAAATGTTGAACTTACAACTTCGCCTTTCACGGTGCGAATCATGTCAGTAACTTCTTCTGGACGTTCGTCAATTAATAAAACAATTAATACAACTTCGGGATGATTGCTGGTAATAGCGTGAGCAATATTTTGCATCAAAGAAGTTTTACCGGTGCGTGGCGGCGCAACAATCAAAGCTCTTTGACCTTTTCCAAGCGGAGAAACCATATCCATCACGCGCGTGCTGATGTCATTGTTAATTGGCTTATCTTCTTCTAATTGTAATTTTTTTTGCGGATAAAGCGGGGTTAAATCGTCAAATAAAGCGCGATTTCTGATTTTATCTGGCGTGCTAAAATTAACTTCATTAACCCGAAGTAATGCAAAATATCTTTCACCTTTTTTTGGTGCACGAATTTGTCCTTTGATAGTATCGCCAGTTCTAAGACCAAATCTTTTAATCTGACTTGGCGAAACATATATATCATCCGAACCCGGAAAATAATTGGTTTCTGGCGCTCTTAAAAATCCAAAACCATCTTGCAAAATCTCTAAAACTCCTTCGCCAATAATAACATTTTCAGGATTTTGATCAGAGAAATTTTTTAAAATATGATAGATAATATCTTGACGACCAAAATCACCAACATTTTCTAGACCATGATCTTTGGCAACTTCAATTAATTTTTCTGCCGATTTTAATTTTAATGATTTCAATTCAAGAGTTTTGGCATTTCCAGAAGCTGCAGCATTTCTTTTATATTGATCATAACGCCCAGAATTACTTGAGCCGTTATCTTCTTCTTCATCATCATTTTGATTACTGCTTGAATTATTTAAAGACGCAGATTGATTGCCGCGGCTAATTAGATTTCCGGTGTGTAAATAGCCACGACTTGCTTGAGTTTCAGCATTTTGGCTTTGATAAGGCTTATTATAATTTGGGGTTAAATTATTGCTTTCTTGCTGATTATCTTGCTGCTCTTGATTGCTTTCTTTTGCATCTTGATTAACAGAATTATTATTTTGACCTGACGAGCCGTAACGCAGAGTTAAAGTTGATGACATTTAAAGTTTGGTTTGGTTAGTAAAAAGTTGGTTTGTTGATAATAGCACTTTCACACTTTTCATAGTGTTAACAAGTGGTTTGGAAGCTGCCGCAAATAGGATTCTCTGGAAGTTTTGCGATTCTGATTTTTCTCAAAAATAGGACGAAATATGAATTTAAAATAATTAGCTAACAGTGTCTATAGCATATCCCGAAATAATTTTGCAGAGATTTATATTTGATAAGTTGAAAAGATTTTTCGAAATAGATTCTTGGAGGTTTCGTTTTGATCAATAATGACCAAGAATTGAAAAGACATTAAAAAAGATTAGAATTGGTTAATTAAGAAGATTTTTTTTACTGTCAAGATCAACCTAAATAATTAAAAATATTTATTGTTAGATCAGCCAAAAATTAAATTTTTAACGTAGTATAAAGCTTCAACACCTACTAATACTGCGGTGACAGAAATTGTAATTCCACTAATTCCAATAATAATTCCTAAAATAGTTATTAAGCCATCTTTACCCAAAAGACCGAAAGAAATAATTAGAATGCCAACACCGGGAATAAAATTAGAAAGTGGCATTGGTAATAAAACAAAGGAGGCAAAAATAAAAATAAAAACTCCTAAAAATCTTTCCACGCCTTTATAAAACATAAAATGTAAGCGTGGTTTTAAAAATTTTTCCATTTTGCCAATATAAGGAGAAGATCTTCTGATTAACATTGCCAGCACCGATCTTTTAACCGTTAAATTAGCAAATCTTTTTGGCAATTTTGGCGAATTGTAGCCAATAATCATCTGCGCCGCAAAAATAACCAAAGGTATAGAAATAATGCTGGGAAATGGCGGCGGCAGAGGAATAATTAAGCCAAAAGCAAAAATCATTATCGCCAAACCAAAACCAATCGATTCCATTGCTTCAACCAAATCTTTGATCAAAACCCGATCTGCGGAAGATTTATTTACAACATCTTCAAGAACTTGCGTAGTTATTAATTTATTTTGATCTGTCACTTAAATGTAATTTTAGGAATTTTTTTCTGATTTATCCGCAACACTATTTTCGATAATTTTATTTTCTTCGCTTTTTTTTGAATCTCCTTTCAAACCATCTTTCAAACTTTTAACACCTTTGCCAAGATCAGACATAACTTGTGGCAATTTGCCAGCACCAAAAAGTACAAAGACAATTGCTAAAATTAATAATAACTCCCAGATTCCGATCGACATTTTTCTCCTCAATTAATTTTTAATTAAATTCATTAATTCGTCAAATTCTCTGATGCTTAAACCAGAATTTTCTTGATTAACTTTCTCACCTTTTATCATTTTTTTAATAACCGCAATTGCAGCGCCAGAAAGTTCTTTGCCATTACGGCGATATTTTTCAAAAGCATCAAAACAATGTGGCACCCATTTTTTAACAATATCGAGCATCACTTGTGCGTAAGCACGAATTTCAAATTGCGCATGCTTATCAGCGCGCAGCGCTAAAAAATGTAACAAATTATGTAAGTCAATTTTCCAATACCATTGCGTGTAACAATTAACTGGTAAATTCATGCGCGCCAGTTCTCTTGCCAAGCCTTCTTTATCCAAATTAACAATTTCACCAGCGCTATTTTGATTTATCATTTCCAGATAATGTTTATAAGTTTGCGCTGCATCATTTTTTAAAATTTCTAAAACTCTTTTTTGTTCGGCTTTATTTAAAACTTTTGCTTCATCGCGACCTTGATGATTAACTTTTGATTGCGCTGATAAATTTTCAGCATGCGGAATATAGAATTCATCTTCCATAATTGAATAACGCGCTGAATATTCATTAACCGAAGCGGTGCGATGTCTAATCCATTGACGGGCAATAAAAATTGGCAATTTAATATGAAATTTTATTTCACACATTTCAAATGGCGTGGTGTGACGATGGGCGATTAAATAATTTATCAAAGCTTTGTCGGCATTAACTTTTTTCGTGCCTTGACCGTAAGAAACTCGAGCTGCTTGCACAACTGCTGCGTCATTTCCCATATAATCGACAACGCGAACAAAGCCATGATCTAAAACTGCAAACGGTTGATAAAGAATTTTTTCAAGTTCAGGTGCAACTGGTCGAATTGTTTGATTGCTTTGATGGCGCAGAAAATCTATTTCTGCAAGTTGTTCTTTTTTAATAACCATTTTATAAATAATTGTTGAATTTTCGTAAGTAAATTAAACAACATTTTGATTAATAAAAGAATTTTTTAATGCCGGTTGAAATAATAAAATCGCAACTTGCCAATATTCCAAAAACTAGCGGAGTTTATCAATTCTTTGGCGCCGATGAAAAAGTTTTGTATGTTGGTAAAGCCAAAAACTTATATAAAAGATTAATCAGTTATACCAAGATTGACGCTTTAATTCCAAGAATTGCGCGCATGGTTTTTTTAGCACAAAAATTGGAATATATTCAAACTCAAAGCGAAGTTGAAGCGCTTTTGCTCGAACATAATTTAATCAAAAAACTCGCACCAAGATTTAATATTTTGCTGCGTGATGATAAAACTTTTCCTTACATTTTAATTACCAAACATAATTTTCCGCAAATCACCAAACATCGCGGCGCTAAAAAAGAGCAAGGCGAATATTTTGGTCCTTTTGCTTCTGGCTTTGACGTCAATTGCACAATTTCTATTTTAAGAAAAAGTTTTTTACTGCGCAGCTGTTCTGATTCTGAATTTAATAGTCGCAAAAAACCTTGTCTAGAATATCAAATTCGCAGATGTCACGCACCTTGCGTAAATTTAATTTCAGCGCCGGAATATAAAAAAAGCGTTCAAGATACAATTGATTTTCTGCGCGGTAAATCCGTTGCAGTTCAAAATAATTTAGCGCAAAAGATGCGCGATTTAAGCGCCAAACAACAATATGAAAAAGCGGCAATTATTCGCGATCGTATCAAAGCTTTGGCTTCAATTCAGGCAAAACAAAATATTAATATTAACGAAATTGGTGACGCTGATATTATAACTTTAGTTACTAAAAATAATCAGATTTGTATTTATGTTTCTTTCTTTCGCAGTGGTAATAATTTCGGTTCAAAGCCATATTTTTATGAAGATGATGAAAAAAATTTTGGTGATTTTTTAAGCAACTTCTTGGGTCAATTTTATTTAAATCAAATTCCGCCCAAACAAATAATTATAAATTTCGATCTTGATGAAAAAGAATTATTGGAAAAATTTTTAAGCCAAATTTCTGGCAAAAAAACTTCAATAATAATTCCTAAATCAGGCATCAAATACAATGTTATCAAAGATCAGGAACAAATTGCGCTACAAGTTTTAGAACAAAAATTAATCCAAAATTTAAATAACCAAACTGCTTTAATTGAATTAAAAAATATTTTTAATTTAGAAGAAGTGCCAAAACGCATTGAGGTTTATGATAATAGTCACACCAGCGGCGAGAATGCGGTTGGAACTTTAATTACAGCTGGCTTGGATGGTTTTATAAAAAGCGGTTATCGCAAATTTAATATTCGCTTTGAAGAATTAGATCGCGACGATACGGCGATGTTGCGCGAAGTTTTACGACGTCGTTTTAAAGAAAATAATAATAATATTTTTCCCGATTTAATTTTAATTGATGGTGGAATTGGGCAATTAAACGCAGCACAAAAAGTCTTTACAGAATTAAAAATAAATATTCCTTTTATCTGCATGTCGAAAGGTGAAAACAGAAATGCCGGCGAAGAATATTTTCATCAAATCAACAAAAAATCTTTTACCTTACCAAAAAATCATCAATTAATGTATTATCTACAACGCTTACGTGATGAAGCGCATCGTTTTGCTATTACAACTCATCGTCAAAAAAGAGCAAAATCAGTTACTAAATCAACCTTGGATGAAATTTCAGGAATTGGCAAGGCGCGCAAAAAAGCCTTGCTAAACTATTTTGGTTCTTTGGAAAAGATTAAATCAGCAACTGTAGAAGATTTGACAAGAATTGATGGGATAAGCACCGAACTAGCGCAGAAAATTCAAGATTTTTTTAGTATGCCATAGCTGGATAAGTAAATAATCAAACTGATTAATCCGTTAATCGAGTTATCGGTTCTAATCATATCTTAATACCAGAGTAAATGGACCCCGTCATACGACGGGGTGACACAAGTATTAGTTGTTTCTTCTTACTCTTATCAATGTGAGGGATTACATTAGTATTAGTTGTTTCTTCTTCTTACTATGTTACCACGTCTTACTCTTGTTACCCAGTCTTACTCTTGTTACCCAGTCTTACTCTTGTTACCCAGTCTTACTCTTGTTACCCAGTCTTACTCTTGTTACCCAGTCTTACTCTTGTTACCCAGTCTTACTCTTGTTACTCAGTCTTACTCTTTTCACTCCCTCTCACTCTTGTCACCCCGTCGCATGACGGGGTCCGTTTACTTGCTGAATTAGAACAAAAACCCATTAACGTGTTAGTCCATAATCAAAAACAAAATTGCCACAATGCAAAAAAGTAAAAAAATATTAGCTAGGAAAAACAAAAAATCAGCTTTCAGCAGAAGAGAAGAAGCTTTTACACCAAATCCAAAAGAAAAGATTATCAAACAGATAAAAATTATAACTGAAGCGTAGATCAGATAAAAAAAGCCGTGAACAAAAAAACCGGTTAGAAAGAACAAACCATATAAGAATATGGTCGGAACTAAAAAACTAATTAAAGGAGAAATAACCGGATCATTCTTCATCTTTTTTTGATAAAAAACTTTTTCACTAAGAAATGCAAAAAGAGAGACAACGTAAGCTTATACCAGAAGCCCAAAGAAGGGCTTTGGTAATTAATATCATAAGTGATTTACTAACCTTTTGGATCAACTTTAAAAGTAAGAGCGCAAACTTTTGAAGTTGTAGTGGTTATGATATAATCAGCAGCGCTACCAGCAGCGGTATAACAGCCAGTAGTATTTCCGGGATTTAAACCTCTGACTTTTCCAGTATTGGCTTTACCATCATCAACCTTGGTATCAATCGATACAGCGTCAGTTCCAAATAATGAAGCTGAAGCAGCGTTGGTAGTTCCATTAACTAAAGTGGAAGCGGTGTCGGTAACTGCTGTAGTTGAACCAGTTAAAACAACAACATTTTGGAAAGATACAATTCCGGCTTCAGTGTTGGTTGTATTTGTATAATCTCCAGCAACTCCAACACCATTGCGATAATCAAAGTGCCAACCGGAAGATTTGATTTTTGATGAAGGCATGTTAACTCCAGGCGATTGAGCGTTAGCAACATCGCTATATGTTAATACAATATTTGGATCGATGGTTCCAGATTGGATAAGTTGACTCCACGCCGCAACGCTTTCTGAATTTCCTCCACCAACTTCATCTGCAGCAAAATATTCAATTCTGCTATTATCACCATTTCCAGTTGTAGGACCAGCAGATTGAGAGGTGCCAATTTGTCTTGGATAATCGCCAGGAAGAGAATTAAATTGAGAAAAAAATCCATTTACCGCAACTTGATAACCTCTGGCTTCACTTATTGCTGCACGCAACTCTGAGTTTTTGATTAAACTTGCGCCACCAGTAACACCGGCAATTAACAAACCAATAATAATTAGCACTATCGAAAGTTCGATTAAAGAGAATGCAGATTTTTTTGAGGAAAAAGTTTTTTTCATAATTTTTGAAAAATGTTTAGATGTTGCTTGAAGTAGAAGTTTTAAGAATTTACGTCAACTTGAAAAGTTAAAGCACAAGTTTTATTCGTTGTTGAAGTCACTATGTAGTTCTGATTTGCAGTAGTAGAAAGAGTATAACAACCAGTGGTGTTACCAGGGTTTAAACCTCTTACTCTTCCAGCGTTAGCAAAAGAATCATCAATTTTGGTATCAATTGACATTGCATCTGGACCGGTTACCGAAGCAGAAGCTAAGTTAGTTGCACCGTTAACTAAAGTTAAAGCAATGGAAGTTGTATCAGTTGTGCTGGCCGCGGTTGTAGTTCCGGTTAATACCACAACATTTTGATATGCAGGAGCTGCAGCTGCGCCTTCATTAACGGTAGAGCCGTAATCAGTACCGGTTGTACCAACGCTGGTACGATAATCAAAATGCCAGCCAGCAGATTTAATTTTTGAAGCAGGCATATTAGTTCCGGCAACTTGAGCAGTAGTTGTAGCAGCTAAGGTTAAAGAAGGTATATCGACTGTACCACTTTTTACCATTTGATCCCAAGCAGCAACGCTTTCTGAAAGATAGGTTGCCACGCTGGCAGTGTTATATTCAATCCTGGCATTTTGAGCCGAACTACTTGAACCAGCGTAAGCAGCTGTGGTTGTAGAAGGAGCAGCCGCACCTCCAATCGAAGTAGCGTAATCGCCAGGCAAATAAGAATATTGAGAATAAAAACCACTAACCGCAACCGAGTACGCTCTTGCCTCACCCATGATTGAACGAAGTTCTGAGCTTTTAATTAAACTTGCACCACCAGTAACACCAGCAATCAACAAACCAATTACAATTAATACTATAGAAAGTTCGATTAAAGAGAATGCAGATTTTTTTGAAGAAAAAGTTTTTTTCATTTTCATATTTTATAAATGATAAGCGTGATAATTTTGTATTTATTGTTTTTGGATTTATTTGTTGATTTGTGAATCAAAAAAAATCAACAACAAATTAATTTTCAAATGAGAATTAAGTTTGCGCTTTACTAATGTCAAATGGTTATTTTTTAATGTGTAAATTTGACTTCCAAAATTTCGTAAGTTGAAACTCCACCAGGAGTTTTTATTTCAACTTCATCACCAACTTCTTTTCCAATCAAAGCACGTGCAACTGGCGACACACTTGAGATTAAACCATCATCAATATTTGCCTCAAACTCACTGACAATTTTGTAAGTAACGATTTTACCATTGTCTAAATTTTCTAATTTTATTGTAGCGCCAAAAGTGATTTTATTTCCCGAAAGTTTAGAAATATCAATAACCTCGGCACGCAAAAATTTATCTTCTAAATCAGCAATTTGCGCTTCGATAAAACCTTGTTTGTCTTTTGCTGAATGATATTCGGCATTTTCTCTTAAATCACCAAGCTCACGCGCTGTAGCAATTGCAGTAATTACTTTTGGGCGTTCAACATTTTTTAGATTATCAATCTCGGCTTTGAGCTTTTGATAACCTTCTTTAGTAATTTGAAATTTTTCCATTTTTTCTAATATTTGTAATTGTCATTTTTGAAAGGACCAGATTCTGCAACATTGATATATTGCGCCTGTTTTTTGCTAAGCTTGGTCAGTTTTGCGCCAAGTTTTTCTAAGTGCAATCTGGCAACTTTTTCGTCTAATTCTTTGGGCAAAATATAAACTTTATTTTGATATTTTTGATAATTTTGCCACAGTTCAATTTGCGCCATAACTTGATTGGTAAAGCTGGCCGACATCACGAAAGCACTGTGTCCCGTAGCACAACCAAGATTTAACAATCTACCTTCGGCAAGTAAAATAATTCTTTTACCATCAGGAAAAGTTATTTGATCAACTTGCGGCTTGATGTTAGTCCATTTTAAATTTCTTAAAGCTTCCACCTGAATTTCATTGTCGAAATGGCCAATATTACCAACAATAGCGCAGTCTTTCATAGCGCGCATATGTTCAATTGTGATGATGTCAACATTGCCAGTGGTGGTAATAAAAATATCAGCTTGCGCAACCACATCTTCAATTGGCAAAATTTGAAATCCCGCCATTGCAGCTTGCAGCGCGCAGATTGGATCAATTTCAGTAACCACAACGCGCGCACCTTGCGATTTAAAAGCATCGGCGCAGCCTTTGCCAACATTTCCATAGCCGCAAATTACTACCATTTTTCCGGCAATCATCACGTCGGTTGCGCGTTTTACGCCATCAATCACGCTTTCTTTGCAACCATAAAGATTGTCGAATTTTGATTTAGTAACCGCATCATTCACATTGATTGCCGGCACTTTTAATTTGCCTTCTTTTTCCATTTGATAAAGTCGCGCCACTCCAGTTGTGGTCTCTTCTGACAAACCTTTAATTCCAGATAAAATTTGTGGATATTCTTCGTGAATCATTTTGGTTAAATCGCCGCCATCGTCTAAAATCATATTTGGCACCCAATCTTTTTTGCCGACAATGGTTTGTCTGATACACCACTCATATTCTTCTTCGCTTTCGCCTTTCCAAGCAAAAACTGGAACGCCTACAGCAGCAATTGCCGCAGCCGCTTGATCAACAGTAGAAAAAATATTACAAGAACTCCAGCGCACTTCAGCGCCAAGCGCAATCAAGGTTTCAATCAAAACAGCAGTTTCAATTGTCATATGCAAACAGCCAACAATTCTGGCGCCTTTAAGTGGTTTTGCCTCCGCAAATTCGCGGCGCAGCGACATTAATCCTGGCATTTCATTTTCGGCTAAAGTGATTTCTTTTCTGCCCCAAGCAGCCAGAGAAATATCTTTTACGCGATAGTCGTTTGTCATAAAAATTTAGAAAAAAATTAGGCGAATAAAAATAGGCCAAAGAAGGGAATTATCAGCGCGTAGCCAAAATTGATGCGCTTACTTCTGCTCAAAAATTTGAAAAACAACAACATGGTTAAAATCATTATCACGGTGAAAAAATAAAATAAAAAGAGATTTTGCTGCAAACAAACTGAAGCAATCAAAATGAATTTTGTGTAGTCAAAAATTTGGGTTTTACCGACCAATTCTGAATTAGTTTTTTTGGTAAAAATTTGATAAAAAATCGCCGCGAAAATCACGCCAATTGCAGCGGAAAAAATAGCGTTAACAATTGTTTTGTCTTGTAAAACGCGATTAGCAAGACCAATCATTAAAATAAAATTTAAAATTGATTGCGGAAAAATTCGATGCGTAAAATCGGTCGCAAGCAGAATCACCAAACCAACTGAAATCAGCGCGTAAATTATAAATTCTTCGCCAAAAGAAAATTTTATATAGCACAAAACAAAGGCAATTGTGGTTGCAACTTCAATAAAAAGATGAGTGCGCGGAATTTTAACTTGGCATTTTTTGCATCTGCCTAAAGTAAAAAGCCAATTGATAAGCGGAATTAATTCACGAGTTCTGATGATGGTGTTGCAATTAGGGCAGCGCGATTTTGGCCCAAAATATCTGCCAAAGCATGATTCACCTAAAGGCAAGCGATAGGCAAAAAGCGTGGCGTAAGAACCAAAAATTGCGCCGAAAATTGCGGATAAAATTATGCCGAAAAATTGTTCCATTACGGATAAAATAAATATTGTTAGAGTAACACAGATTTCTACATCTTCCCAGAGTCCTTAGATTGCCACGTCGCTGACGCTCCTCATGAATGACGAATTAAGCTGACGCTCCTCATGAATGACGAATTAAAAGCAAGCTCGTCATTCATGAGGAGCGTAAGCGACGTGGCAATCTCAAGAGGCATGTAGAAAAAAACACAAAAACTACTTCTGCTTCTCCAAATAAAGAATAACATCAGCTCGATCTTGTGGCTTTTTTAAACCAGCAAAACCCATTTTGGTTCCTGGTAAATATTCTTTGGGTTTAGTAATAAAAGCGTTGATTTCTTCAGCATTCCATGATCCGCCTTTAGCCAGCATAGCTTTTGAATAAGCAAAGCCAGCGAAAGAGCCGCGTTTTCTGCCAATAATACCATACAAATTTGGTCCAACTTTTGCCGCCTCACCTTTGCCAATAGTGTGGCAAGAAGCACATTTTTTAAAGGTTTTCATGCCGCGATCAAAATCAGCAGTTTTCAATAAAGTAACTAAATCAATTGGCTTTTCTTCTTTTTTAATTATTGGCTTGCCATCGGCTGAAATAGCGATTTCAAAACCTCTCTTGATTATTGATTTTGGTTGATAGAGCAAATTAGTAAGCAAAATAGCAAAAATTACTAGACCCAAAGCCAGAAAAAAAGCCGGACCTTGTGTTTTTAAAAATTGTTTAAGTTTTTCCATTTTTTAGTTAAAAATTTAGTCAAATAAGGTTGAAACAGATTTTTCCTGAGAAATGTTGCGAATAGCTTCGCCAATAAGGCTAGCGATATTTATAACTTTGATTTTTTTAATTGTTAAAGTTTGTGTCGAGGCTTCAATTGAATTGGTAATAACCAAATTTTCTAATTTAGAATTGGCGATTTTTTCATGAGCTTTTCCTGACAAAATTCCATGCGTAATATAAGCAGAAACTGAGACTGCACCTTTATTTATCAAGGCTTCCGCCGCATTACATAAAGTTCCACCCGAATCAACCATATCGTCGATAATAATACAATTTTTGCCATCAACTTCACCAATAATATTCATAACTTCACTAACGCCGGCGCGAGGACGACGTTTATCAACAATTGCTAATTCTGCACCAATTTTGCTGGCAATGGCGCGAGCGCGAACAAGTCCGCCTACATCTGGAGAAACTATAACTAAATTTTTTAAATCAAAATTTTCTTTAATGTCGCGCACAAAAACTGGCGCGGCGTAGAGATTATCAAGCGGAATATCAAAGAAACCCTGAATTTGTCCGGCGTGTAAATCGACCGTCAAAACACGATCTGCGCCAGCCGAGGTAATTAAATTAGCAACTAATTTTGCTGAAATTGGCGTACGCGGAGCAGCCTTGCGATCTTGTCTGGCGTAGCCAAAATAAGGAATTACCGCGGTAATTCTTTTAGCAGAAGCGCGACGCAACGCATCAATTGCAATCAGCAACTCCATAATGTTGTCATTAGCGGGATAAGAAGTTGATTGCAAAACGAATATATCTTCGCCACGAACATTTTCTTTGATTTCAACAAAAACTTCCATATCAGCAAATTTTTTTACTTCGGCTTCAATAAGGTCTAGACCCAAATAACTGGCAATTTCTTTTGATAAGCTGATATTACTATTGCAGGCGAGAAGTTTCATTTTTTATTTGTATTTTTACTTGAGAAAATAAAAGTGTGAGGCGCGCGTGACAATATTTTCAAGCAAGCAAATATCAACTTTTTTTTGTGATAAAATGAGCGAAATTGAACTTTATGATGTAATAAAAATTTTACATATTGTAGCGGTAATTTCTTGGATGGCAGGCTTATTATATTTGCCCAGAATTTTTGTTTATCACACTCAAGTTGCGGTTAATTCAGAAAGCGATAAAATTTTTCAGATAATGGAGCGGCGCTTGCTTAAATTTATTATGTTGCCGGCAATGTTGCTGGTTTTTATTTTTGGATTTTATCTTGCCAGCGAAATTGGTTTTGAGTTTGTTTGGCTGCACATTAAAATCACTTTGGTTTTGTTATTAGCGGGTTTCCACGGCTTTTTGTCGCGCTGTCAGAAAAATTTTGCTGCAGGCAAAAATAAATATAGCCAAAAATTTTATCGCATTATCAATGAAGTGCCAACTTTAATAATGATTGCGATTGTTGCTTTGGTAATTTTAAAACCATTTTAATTTGATTTGAATTTCAAAAAAGCCGAATTGCTCTAAGGTAAATAAATTGGCGCCTTATAAATTGATGCCTTAGCAATAATTTTATTTTTATAGAAGTTTATGCAAAATTTAGTTGAGATTAGCACCAAAAACTTCGATGTAATTCTTGATCTGCGTTACGCTTCTAAAAATAATGTCTGCGGACAAAAACTTTACGCTTACCCTTTTTGTTATTTACATGAAACCGCTGCTCAAGGTCTTAAACGCGCAATTAAATTAGCAAAAAATCTGGGTTTAAAAATAAAAATTTTTGATGGTTTTCGTCCATTGCAAATTCAGCAATTTATGTATGAAAAATTTTCTCAGGATGGTTTTGTTTCCAATCCTAAAACTGGTGCAATTCCGCATTGTCGTGGCATAGCAATTGATCTGACTTTGACTGATTTACAGGGAAATAATTTAGAAATGGGAACCGATTTTGATGATTTTTCCAAACTGGCATTTCACGGTTGTGATAAAATTTCTATAACAGCTCAACGCAATCGCCTTATTTTACTTGGAATTATGACTGCTGCCGGTTTTGATTTTTACAGCCAAGAATGGTGGCATTATCAGCTTTTTAAACCCAGAGAATATCCAATTATTAAAGCAGATAAAAATATGATTTTAATAGATGACTAACTTTTAAAATCTTCAATCATCTCTCGTGGCATTATTGCTACCTTTGTCAATATCAGCACTTTTTGCCGACCTGCCACCATCACCAAGACCACGAATAGCTTTCTTCGCTCCTTTAAGCCTGTTAAGCATAGCTGGTCCAACATTTTTTCTTAATGCTCCAATACCGCGTTTTTGGAAACCACGAACAAGACCGCCAGCTTTAGACATCATAGCTGCAGCTGATGGCGTTTTACTAGAGAGCGCAGCATCTCCACCAGTTAATGTTTTGGCAAAATCACTAATCTTATCAAGAAACTCGGTAAAAATAAAAAATATTAATGCAGCTTTGATTAAAGCAGAAACTTTAGCTTGATTTATATTAGCCAAAATTGGCAAGCCGACTCCAAGCATTTTGAGACGATTATCGGTTTTGACATTATCTTGCGGATTAAAAATACAATAAATACTGCTATTAACAGCTTCGCCTTCACAAACAACTTCTTTTGGCGTAAGCTTGCCATCACCAACAAAAGTAACATCACCCATAATTATATTATCAAACATCGTCAGCAAAATTCCCAGATAGGCGAATAATATCATTGGTTGTAAAGCAAAGCTTAGAATGTTTTTCCACCATTTGTCAAAAATACCTTTGGTTTTATTAAACATTGCCAAAGTTATCATTATTGGTGAAACGTAAAATAAAATTATGATCGACATCACAGATAACAAAAATATGTGTAAGGCGCGAATTGCCACAGCAAATAAAAAGAAAGCGAAGGCAAAAGTAGCAATAAAAAATATTACTCCGGCGCCGCCGGTGAATATTCCGGCAAAAACCATAATCGCCAGATTTGGCACCGTTAAACCAACTCCATAACCAATAGCGCGACCAAGTTTGCAATCAAGAATATCCCAAATTCTTAAATATTCTTTTCCTGGCGGATAAGCAGGACTATCATATCTGGTAGCTTCATCACTAATTGCATAATTATATCTGGGAAATTGACAACCATCTAGCTTTTCTTGAGGAATTGTAACATAGTTAGTGATTGTAACGCCATCCTTATTAACGGTAACTGTGGATTGCGGACCAATCATAGCGTCAGTTCTAAACATTAAATCAGAAAGTTCTGATGAGCTTCTGATGATGCCGTCAACTAACCAACCTTGCCATTCATTTCCGGTAGCAAAATACATGACTAAACCAATTTTTAGCGCAAAAGTTATAAGTTGTTTTTTATCAAGTTGAGCAGAACCAATAAGCACAGAAATTCCTAAAAACATAATGGCAATCGACAAAGCCATTTTGATTGTATTTTGTAATTTAGTTTGAATTTGCACAAAAAATGACTGACCGGATTTTCCATTCGATCTCTGATAACTTGAAAGATCATCACCTTTTTTATATTTATAACCAGTTTTACAAGAACCACTGGAATCAGGATATTTGCCATCATTACACAAAGTCGCTCCGGCCTGATTAAAAAATATATTTTCCATAGTTTCTTTAAAACATTGAGCCATCGGCGCAGAAAAACCACGATTAACCACAGTTGAATAAACATTTTGTGAATCGCCCACCATATCACGACAAGAGGAATCAAAATAATCTCCAGATAAGCTACTGTTATAAATGTAAGGCTTTATTGGCAAAATTGAGCAATGATTCATATATTGGCAGTCATTTACAATTTCACCTGGCTTGCTATCATCATATTGTCCTTTTTCGGTTCCACCACCAACAGGATGATTATAAGGACATCCAGAATAAGTCTTGGCGCAAACATAATTATCTTTGGTTTTAGCTTTATAAGCATCAAACCAAACTCCTTTAACATTACATCTGGAACCAACTTCGCAGAAACTATATTCATAATTATTGCCAGCTGGACCAGCAACATTTGCAGCATTTTCAATACAAACCACACTTTGGCTTCTTTTAGTGCAACATTCATAAGCAGATTGACCAGAAGCAACTTCAGCGGAATTAGAGCTTTTTATTAAGTAGCGGTAACAAGCAAAAATCGGAGCAGAATTTGGTCCAGTTACATAATATTTTAAATTATCGGAGTGATATCCCAAAGCAGCATTTTCAGTTTCTCTGCTCCATTTTGGGCTAGAACATGCGCCCGCACCTTTATCTTCTTTTTCTTCTCCTCCAAAAATATATTCACGATATTCTTGTCTTTTGATATCGGGCGTAAGAGTTCCGTTCTTAACCATATCTTGCAGACGTTTTTTGTAAGAACCGTCATAAGCACCTTTTTTCCAAGTGCCGCTACTACTTGGATTATCGTTCTCGTCAACTTGATTCCAGGTTTGCCAATCATAGCCACAAATTCTGGCTTTTTTATAAGCGCCATTAGCAACGCCGTAAATTATTGCCAATGCTGATACGGCGGCACTTAATGTCACAGAATAAGCAGCAACAGCAGAACAACATCTTGATGCATCGGATGCAGCAATTGCCGCAGATGAACAAAACCAAGGAGTTGGTGAACCAGTAATGCAAGAAGAATTA
This sequence comes from Rickettsiales bacterium, assembly GCA_033763375.1. Lineage (GTDB taxonomy): Bacteria > Pseudomonadota > Alphaproteobacteria > Rickettsiales > UBA1997 > UBA2645. The sequence goes on along the minus strand of JANRKR010000015.1, from coordinate 5,777 downwards.
GCAACAGCAGAATCTCCCCAGGCCGTGCCACAAACTGAAGCAAAAGCTGCTATTTTAGGTAAAACGCCCGGATTTGGATAAGGTGGCAAAGGCGGACCCATGGCGAGCTCATTGGTTGCCTGCGCTCCCCGAGCAGAAGCTGGTAAATTAGCAGGCGAAGGTACACAATAAAAATATTGGACTATTTTTTCTTGAGCAAACAATGCAGCACCAACAGTAGAAATATAAGTAGCACAAACGCCGTTGGTTAGTTCCCAATCAATATCCTGGTTAGAACCAAATGGATTAAAATTTAGATCATCTGCTGAATGAGTAGAGCGAATCTCGTTCCAACCACCACCACGACATCTATTATCTGAGCTCCAGTGCATATCACGCTCAGCATCATAAATTGCATAAGCTTCACTTGGCAAAATGGTTGGAATTAACAAAAAAATAATCAGCGCAAATTTGGCAATTTGTTGCAAGACAGTTTCGTGAAAGCGAATTTTCAACAGTGCCTGAAAAAGTTTACGCCACATTAAAATTTTTTATTAGCTGATTGATTTCTTCGTTAAAAATTTTGAACGAAGCGCGATTCGAAATTAAATAAGAACTTACATCGATAACTTTTTTTAATTCAACCATTTGATTTTGCTCAAGAGTTTTTCCACTACTAACCAAATCTAAAATGAAATCGCATAAATTTAGTTGAGCAGCAATTTCAATTGAACCGTTGAGTTTTATAGCTTCAACCTGAATTCCTAAATTGGAAAAATAATTTTGAGCAATTTGCGTATATTTGGTGGCAATACGAATATGGCTTTTATTTTCCAGGTTAAATTGCAGCGATTTTTTTCCTGCGATTGAAAGTCGGCATTGACCAATTTTTAAATCAAGTAAGCGAAAAATTTCTGGTGAAGAGAATTCTTCCAAAACGTCCAAACCGCAAATTCCAATATCAGCAGCACCGAACTTAACAAAAGTTGCCACGTCAAAACTGCGAACCTGTAATAAATCAAGATTTTTGTTATTTGTTGAGAAAACCAATTTACGCGATTTTTCATCAAAAAAATCGGACTCAGGAATTAAATTAATTTTAGCAAAAAGTGGTTTTAAATCTTCAAGAATTCTACCTTTTGGAATCGCCATTAAAAGTTTTTTCATGAGCTAGAAGGCTTTAATATAGCGAACCAAAAACCCAAGACTATCATTGCTGACAACATCGGTTTTATAATTTGTACGAAAATTTTTATAGCCGGCTTGTAGTAAAATTTGATCAAAAAAAGCTGTTTTATCAAACTTATAGCCAAAAGAAATTTCTGATAAATTTTGATTAAAACCATTATAGTTTATCTGACGTTGCGCCATAAGAGTTGTGGCTAAAGTCACATTCCAGTTTTGATAAATTTCACCAACTAAACTTGCAGTTGAATATTTTTGCGTGATATCCGAATTGCCACCAACATTTTTCATATCAACATATTCCACCAAAGCATCAATGAGAAAATTTTCAATAATTGGATAGCGATAATTAAGAGCTGCCGCATAACCTTGCTGATCGCCAATTTTGCTGGAAGTGGTAGTTGTGGCAACATTGCTATTCACGCCCAAATTCAAATAAGAAAAGTGATAAGATAATTTTTCTTTTTGAGAAAAATCAAATAACACATCAATTGATGCCACGTAAGATTGCAAAATTCCGCCAGCGTTTCCTGGAGTTGCAGAATTTTTATCGTAAGGAGCGCTTTTATTAATTAGCGAATTATTAAGACCAGTTTGATCGTTGGTAAAAGTTGAGAAACCAAAATTATATTGACCAGTTTTTTTACGATCGCCCATTTTATAAGAAAAGCCACCACCAATTTTTTGCATTTGTCGGTAATTACTAGAAAGGTTATTTGACCAAATTCCTCTTCCCCATTTCCAGTTCAAACCAAAATTTGGCACGAATTTACCAGCTAGAATTGTTAGATTTTTATTTGTGTAGTTAAGCGCTATTTCATCAACGCGCAAAGCTTCATCTTGAAAGTAACGGCTGTTGCCAGTGCTTGCAGCAACATTTCCGCCAGAGCTGTTGGTGGCAAAATCGGAGTTATATTTATTAAGCTCATCAAGACGAATTACACTTTGTAAAGATAAGTGTTTGTTTAAAGCAGCCTTGCTTGCCAGAATAGTTTTTAGCAAAGAATCGTTATAATTATTTACGCTATCTTGCGATTGATAATTGTGATCGTAATTAAAATCGGTAACCAAGCCTGCAGAAAAATTTGGATCAAAAAATTTTGCTGGCGCTGAAGAATTTTGAATTTCTTCTTCTAATATTCCTTTCCACAAACCTTGAGTTAGATTTTGGTTTTGAGTTGAATTTTCCTGAGCTTGAATTTGATAAGGTGCTAAAAGTAAAAAGAGTAATAAAAATTTTTTCATTTGATTTTAAATAACATTATGAGAGAAGCCGCCAAAGCTTTATCAAGACAACTATAGCAAACAATTTATGTCAGCGGCAATCTTAATCGCAACAACTTTTTCTCTTGGTTTTTTTATTGAAAGCATCATCGGTTTTGGCGGCGGATTAATTGCTTATTCTATATTGGGATTTTTTATGGATCTTAAAGAAATGATTATTGCCGGACTTTACATCGGCACTTGCTCAAGCGCTTATATTGCTTATAGCGATTTTAAATCTTTTGACAAAAAAATTTTTAAATCACTCATACCAATTTGCCTGATTGGCACAATTATTGGCGTAATTATTTTTAGTAAATTTTCTGGACAAAATTTAGCAATTTTTTTTGGTATTTTGTTAATCTTATTGGCAATAAAAACTATGTTTTTTGAACATAAGATTTTACCAAAAAAATTTAAGGAAATTTTATTATTTTTTGGCGGAATTTCTCAAGGCGCTTTTGGAATTGGCGGTCCATTTTTTGTTAATGCATTAAAAAATGATTTTAAAAATAAATCACAATTGCGCACCACTATGGCAATAATTTTTGTATTTTTTAATCTGATTCGCTTAATTCAGCTTTTTTTGCTAAAACAAATTAAAGTCGATTTTTTTGGCAACATTTGGTGGACGATTATTTTTATTTTCTTGGCAATTAAATTAGGTCATTTAGTTCACTTAAAAATCAGTGAAGAAGTTTTTAAAAAAGGCATTGCTTTAATGACAATTTTTGCTGGCATAAAATTTTTGACCAAAGCACTGTTTGTTTAAATTACTACGCGCCCAATAAATCGGCGTATTAGAGCCTGTTTTCAAACCTAATCAGGCTCTAGCAACAGATTTTTTATTTTTCAAAAAATCAACTTTTTCAATCAGTTTTTATGTATGCAAAAATTAACTAAAAAATTCACCTTGTGGAACTTTTGCAAAATCAGATTTATAACATTGTCATTACTGTTAATAACATTTGGTCTGCTTTTTGGATTGCAAAACGCATTTTACGATAATTCTTCAATCGGTAAATCGTCAGCAGAAATTATTGCAGACGACCAAAATAATTCTGAAAATGAAAATTGTGAATTGGAAGATTGGCAATTTTTTGATAACAATATTGTCAATTTTCAAATATTAAAAATTTCACTAAATCCTGAAAGTAAAAATACTAAAGTCTTTCTTGAAAATTTTCCTTCAGTTCCAACTTCTCCTCCCAATTGTTAGAAATAACTTACCGTTAAAATCTTAAATAAAGTTTACACGAATTTGTTAATCCAATAATCTAACATTTATGAAAAATATTTTAAATAATTTACGTTACGATCTGCCGGCAAGTCTGGTGGTTTTCTTAGTTGCTTTACCTCTTTGTCTTGGCATTGCGCTGGCTTCAAACGCGCCACTTTTTGCCGGCATTATTTCTGGAATCGTTGGTGGAATTGTAGTTGGCGCTTTAAGCGGATCAGCTCTTGGCGTTAGCGGTCCGGCAGCTGGTCTTTCAGTTGTAGTTTTAGGTTATGTCGCCAGTTTAAATGATTCTTGGGAAAGTTTTCTTTTAGCAGTAGTTTTGGCAGGCGTTATTCAGTTGATTGCCGGCTTTTTAAAGCTTGGCAATATCGCTAATTATTTTCCCACTTCAGTAATCAAAGGCATGTTAAGCGGAATTGGTTTAATTATCATTCTTAAACAAATTCCTTATGCCGTTGGTTATAACGCTGAATTTAAAGATGATTTTGATTTTGATCAACTTGACGGCAGCACATTTTTAGAATTGTCTCACATGCTTAATTTTATTACACCAAATGCTATTTTTATCGCTTTAGTTTCAATGTTCATTTTGCTGTTTTGGGAATTATTTTTAGCTAAAAAACATAAAGCTTTTAAAGCCATTCCAAGTCCTTTAGTTGCAGTTATTGTTGGTATAATTTTAAATAATTTTCTTGAATTAAAAGAAAGCCAGATTGTTCGCATTCCAGTTTCAACTGGTTTTGGCGATTTTTTAAATCAATTTACCATTCCGGATTTCTCGCAAATTTATAATCCACAAATTTATGCAATTGCTTTGGCAATCGCTGTTATTGCTAGTATTGAAACTTTACTTTGTTGCGATGCTACCGACAAACTTGATCCACAAAAAAGAAATACTCCTTCTAATCGCGAACTTAAAGCGCAAGGAATTGGCAATATTGTTTGCGGACTAATTGGCGGACTTCCACTCACGCAAGTTGTTGTTCGTTCCAGCGCTAATATTGATTTTGGTGCCAAAAGCAAAGCTTCAACAATTCTACACGGATTCTTCCTGTTAATTTCAGCAATCACTATTCCAACTTTGCTAAATATGATTCCACTGGCAACTCTTGCCTGCATTTTGCTAGTTGTTGGCTACAAACTAGCCAAGCCGGAAATTTTCAAAAAAATGTATAAATTAGGTCAGGAAAATTTTCTGCCTTTTATCGCCACTATTTTAGGCATGTTATTTTTTGATCTTTTGAAAGGTGTTGGAATAGGAATGTTGGTTGCCACTTTCTTTATTTTACGCAATAATCAGCGCCAGAAAAACTCTAAATATAATTCTCAAACCGGAGAATTTATCTCGGCGCTAACTCGTGAAGTTCGTGATTCAATAACACCATCTCAAGCAATTGAAATGCTTAAAGACGGCAATCAGCGCTTCGTTAATAATCTGAATCTAAACCGTAATTTACTAAAACAAATTAATGAAACTTCCGATCAACAATATCCTTTTGCCTTTATTTTAAGTTGTATTGATTCACGCACTTCGGCTGAATTAATTTTTGATCAAGGTTTAGGCGATATTTTTAGTTGTCGCATCGCTGGCAATATTTTAAATGACGACATTATCGGCAGTATGGAATTTGCCTGCAAAGTTGCCGGAGTAAAATTAATTATGGTTTTAGGACATTCAGGTTGCGGCGCTATAACTGGAGCTTGCGCTAATCTTGAAATGGGAAAATTAACCGGACTTCTCAAAAAAATAAAACCGGCGGTTAAATTAGCAAAAATCACTTTTGCAAGTTACGAATCTAAAAATCCTAGTTTTATTGAAAAAGTTGCAGCAATTAACGTACAGGAAACAACCAAGCAAATTATTCAAGAAAGTAAGATTATTCGCCAACTTCACAGTGAAGGAAAAGTAGCGATAATTTGCGGCATGTATGATGTAAAAACTGGTGTGGTTGATTTTTGCTAAGTTGATTTTGCTAGAGCCTGTTTTCAAACCTAATTAGTTTCAGATTTTGGCATATTTTTAGCGATTTTTTTATGAAATTTTTTATAATATCGGAAAATATTTTAAAAAATTTCGTGAAAAAAAGAGCAAAAATAGAACTAAATATGA
>JANRKR010000014.1:0-2462 GCA_033763375.1 Rickettsiales bacterium | reverse complement strand
TTTTACATAATCGGCATGTCCTGGGCAATCGACGTGAGCATAATGTCTTTTGGCTGTTTCATATTCTACGTGAGCGGTGTTGATAGTAATACCGCGTTCTTTTTCTTCAGGAGCAGCATCGATTTGATCATAACCTCTTTTTTCTGCTAAACCAGCTTTAGAAAGATAAGTGGTAATTGCAGCAGTTAGAGTTGTTTTACCATGGTCAACGTGGCCAATAGTGCCGATGTTAACGTGAGGTTTAGTGCGTTGGAAGACTTGTTTGGTCATAAATTTAAAACTTTTTTCAAGTTAATAAAATTGGCGCAGAGACTTTATTTGTTTGACTCTACGAGATTTTAAAAATTTTCGGATTATTTTTAAGCGCTAACTAATTTGCAGCAGGCGGCGCAAGCTATTAATCAATAAATAAAAAGCAAACAAAAATCGTTTTAAAAATTTCTAGGAGTTGTAGTACATTTCAAACTCAACTGGATGAGGAATTTGCTCGTATCTTTCAACTTCTTGCATTTTTAATGCGATGTAAGCGTCAATTTGATCATTAGTAAAAACATTGCCGGCAAGTAAGAAATCTCGGTCTTTATCTAAGGCTATCAAAGCATCGCGAAGTGAACGCGAAACAGTGGGAATTTTTTTCAATTCTTTTTCTGACAAATGATAAAGATCTTGGTTTTTTGGCTCTCCTGGGTGAATTTTATTTTTAATACCATCAAGTCCAGCCATCAAAAGTGCAGCACAAGTTAAATATGGATTTGAAGCTGGATCAGGAAAGCGAGTTTCAATGCGACGCGCTTTTTCGTTAGTGACGTGCGGAATACGAATTGAGGCCGAACGATTTTTAGCTGAATAAGCCAAAAGCACTGGCGCTTCATAACCTGGAACTAAGCGCTTATAGCTATTAGTTGTGGCGTTAGAAAAGGCATTAATTGCTTTGGCATGTTTGATAATTCCACCAATGTAAAATAAAGCCAATTCTGAAAGATTAGCGTGAGAATTTCCCATAAAAAGATTTTTTCCATCTTTCCAAATTGATTGATGAACGTGCATTCCCGAACCATTATCAGCAAAAATTGGTTTTGGCATAAAAGTTGCGGTTTTGCCATAAGCCTGACAAACATTATGAATAACATATTTGAATTTTTGAATGTTATCGGCTGTGCCGCAAAGTGTGCTATATTTAAAACCAATTTCAAATTGCGAATTAGCAACTTCGTGATGATGAAGAAGCGGAACCAAACCAACTTGGCGCATAGTTTCAACCATTTCAGATCTTAAATCTTGACCAGAATCAAGCGGTGCTGGATCAAAATAAGCGCCTTTGACTTGCGATCTGCGAGCTAAATTACCACCTTCAATAATTTTAGCAGAATTATGTGGCGCTTCTTCAGAATCAATTGCATGTGAAGAGCCGTGAGAATTAATTTGAAAACGCACATCATCAAAAACAAAAAATTCTGGCTCGGGACCAAAATAAGCAACATCACCAAAACCACTTTTTTGTAAATATGCTTCAGCTTTTTTGGCAGTAAAACGCGGATCGCGATCATAACCCAAGCCGGTTGTTGGCTCAATAACATCGCAAGTTATAACCAAAGTTGGCAAAGTTGCAAAAGGATCAATAAAAGCCGTATCAAGTTGCGGCATTAAAATCATGTCCGATTCGTTGATTTCTTTCCAAGCAGGAACAGAAGAACCGTCAAAAGCAACGCCTTTGGTTAATTCTTCTTCTCCAACCGCATCAGCGCAATGGCTGATGTGAAGCCATTTTCCGTTATAATCAGAGAAACGAAAATCGATAAATTTAATATCACTATTTTTAACCATTTCAAAAATAGCCGCGACGCTTGGAGTTTTAGACATTGTTAGTTTTAAATGATTTTTTGTAAGAAGAATCGGCGTTATTTTTGCCGGTCTTTATTTTTTAGATGGGATTAATTTTTTAGTTTTTGCTCGCACAAAAGTATAGTAGTTTTTTAAAAAAATTTCGGCGATTATCTCGAGAAGCACAACCAGCCCCGTCATGAAGACGGGGTGACAACGTCATGAAGATGGGGTGACAATATTGGCTAAGATATACCCCTTCTTCATGACGGGGTCTAAAAAAATTGTGAGTCAAGGGATAATTGCCATAATTATTCAATTGATTTTTTTTCAACGCATCTTTACAAAGCGCGCCTCTTTTCAAAAGCTTTAAAAAATTTACACGCGCCCTTAGCTCAGCTGGATAGAGCAACAGCCTTCTAAGCTGTAGGTCAGACGTTCGAATCGTCTAGGGCGCACCAAATATCATAATTTTACAAATCAACTTATTGTTGAGATTTTATTTAGAGCCTGTTTTCAAACCTAATTAGTTTCAGATTTTGGCATATTTTTAGCGATTTTTTTATGAAATTTTTTATAATATCGGAAAATATTTTAAAAAATTTCGTGAAAAAAAGAGCAAAAATAGAACTAAATATGAG
>JANRKR010000013.1:0-9145 GCA_033763375.1 Rickettsiales bacterium | reverse complement strand
CTCATATTTAGTTCTATTTTTGCTCTTTTTTTCACGAAATTTTTTAAAATATTTTCCGATATTATAAAAAATTTCATAAAAAAATCGCTAAAAATATGCCAAAATCTGAAACTAATTAGGTTTGAAAACAGGCTCTAAATACCGGATGAAAATAATTAGCTAACAGTGTCTAATCTGATTAAATTAGTTCACTTCATCAAGTTTAAGATGAACTGAATTGCTCTTATTCTTAAGTTCAGCCATTACTTTTTTTCTAAGTTCGGCGGTGAAATTTTCCAACTCATCAAGAATTTTTAAAACTTGAACGGCTTCTTTGGAAAGTTGATTTTCTTCTTGTTCTTGAACTTTAAGATTAAGGTTTTGCATTTTTTAAATTTTAAAAAGTTAATAAAATTTCGATTAATAAAAGTATCAACTTGTATCAAGATTTGATTTAATTAGCTAAATAGTTTGTTATATACCAAATCTAAAATCTATTGATATTACTTGATTTGGTATATTGGGGTTCCCCGCAATGCGGGGCGTGACTCGTGTCACGAAAAAATAAATCAAATAAAATTTCTGAGAAAATTCATGTTAAAATTTTTAAAAAAATCAAAAAAAATTAGCAAAAAATCACTGATAAAATATTTGCTTACTTCCTACTTATTACTGGTTTTAACATTGTTTTATCTTGTCTATAAAAATTATGTTTCTTATCTGGAATTGCAAAAAACAAAAATGACTGCCGCTGCTTATGAAATTGAGTCGCGCTTTAGTAATATAATGGATTATAGTGAATCAGTTTTAAATTCTTTGGGCAGAAAAATTGCTGTTACAAAAGGAAAAAAAGAGCAAGTTAATCAAATTTTACAGTCATTTAACGCCTCAGATACAGATTATAAATCAATTAATAATTTATTATCAGAAGGAATATTTTTTTGGATTGATGCTCGCAAAATGTTAACCATGAGCAGCCAATATGGCGTTGTTGATGTGCCAATTGATGTTTCTGGTCGTGATTATTTATTTTTAAGCGAAAAAAACCCGTGGAAAATCTTCATTGGTAATTCTACCATTGGTGCAGTAAGTGGCGAATATGTTATGCCCGCCGGAGTTGGAATTGTTGATTGGAAAAATAATTATCTTGGCACAATCGCAATCAGTTTTAAAATTTACGATTTAGTCAAAGAATTTTCTAAATTTTCTGACTTTTATCAAATCGATTTTGTGGTTTTAAACAATAAGGATGAAATTGTTATCGAATCAGCAGCATCAAAGTTTTTAGAAGATTTAGCGGTATTAAAAAATCTTCAGCTTTTAAATGATCAAGATAATCATCAAAAAGTTTTGGATTTCAGATTAAGTAATAAAACCAGTGATTACGCGATTTTGCGTAATTTTGAAAAATACTCGTATAAAATTTTAATTGTGATGAAAAATAGAATTATCTTTTTGGGCGCTTTTTATGAAATTCTGCCTGATTTGATTGAATTGATTATTATCACTTTTTTATTTTCGACTATTTTATATTTTGTTCGCAAACTTTAGATTTTTTTATAATCAGAAATTTTAATTCCATAGCCTTCCAAACCAATAACTGACTTTCTAGAATTGGTTAGCAAAATCATATTGGTAATACCAAGATCAGATAAAATTTGAGCACCAGTTCCATAATTTCTAAGTTCTTGCTCTTTATTTTTGGGCTTATTTTCATTGATCGGCAGCAAATGTGAAATTGTTTCATTAGGCTGTCTTATTAAAACAATAACGCCGTTTCCAGCTTTAGAAATTTTTTTCATCGCCTTAATTAATAAACTGCTTTTAGGATTTTCTTGATCAAAAAGACAATCGGTAAAAATATTTAAATGATGCATTCGCACCAATGTTGGTAAGGTCTTACTGATTTGTCCTTTGATTAAAGCAATATGTTCAATGCCATCAACCTGACTTTTATAAATCACTAAATCAAAAGCGCCGCCATGTTTGCTGATAAATTTACCGCGTTCTTTGACGCTGATTAATTTTTCATTTTTGCGGCGATATTCAATTAAATCTGCGATAGTGGCAATTTTCATTTTATGCAATTTGGCAAATTTGATTAAATCTTCCATGCGTGCCATTGAACCATCGTCATTCATAATTTCACAAATTACGCCAGAAGGATTTAAGTCCGCCAAAGTTGCGATATCAACTGCCGCTTCAGTGTGACCAGCGCGTACCAATACTCCGCCTTTTTCGGCTTTAAGTGGAAAAATATGTCCTGGACTTACCAAAGCTTCGCGACCTTTTTTAGAATCAATGGCATCTTTAATTGTTTTGGCGCGATCAAAGGCGGAAATGCCGGTGGAAATTCCTTCGCGGGCTTCAATTGAAACCGTAAAAGCAGTTTGATGACGCGATTGATTATTAAGCGACATTAAAGGTAAGCCAAGTTGTTGTACGCGCTCTTCGTTTAAAGCTAAGCAAATTAAGCCGCGACCATATTTTGCCATAAAATTAATTTTTTGATCGTCGCACATTGAAGCAGGAATTACTAGATCGCCTTCGTTTTCTCGCCCTTCATCATCAACTAAAATAAACATATTTCCTTGCTTTGCTTCGGCAATAATTTCTGGAATTGTTGCCAGATATTTTTTTATATTATTGGTCATTTTGATTTATGTAATTGATTGGATCTTTAATACCAAATTCGCTAAAACCCTTCAGCCGTAAGCGGCAAGAATCACATTTAGCGCAAGCAAAAATTTTTCCTTTAACAATTCTTGGATCATAACAACTGTGAGTTTGCGAATAATCAACGCCAATTCTAAGACCGTTTTTGATTATTTCTTCTTTGGAAAAATTAATCAGCGGTGCGTGAATTTTAAAATTGCCAAGATGAGTTGCGCCAGCGGCAGTTGCGAGTTGTGCTAATTTTTCAAAGCTTTGAATAAATTCAAAACGACAATCAGGATAATTGCTAAAATCAACAGCGTTAACGCCAATAAAAATATCAAAAGCCTTTATAACTTCAGCGTAAGCAAGTGCGAAGGAAAGAAAAATTGTGTTACGCGCTGGCACGTAAGTGACAGGAATTTTTTTGTGACTTAATTTTTTTGGCACTTCAATATCAGCAGTTAGAGCCGAATTTCCAAAAATGCGTAAATCAATTTTAGCAATTTTATGTTCGGCAACTTTGGCCTTTTTGGCGATTTTTTGAGCGCATTTTAATTCAATTTTATGACGCTGTCCGTAATCAAAACTTAGCGCATAAATTTTAAAACCAAGATTTTGTGCAATTGCCAAAACCGTTGTAGAATCAAGACCGCCGCTAAGTAAAACGATAGCTTTTTTCATTAGTTACTAAAATAATTTAATCTCTCTTAAAAAAAATTTCCTTTATCAAGCTATTATTTGACTAAAGAATTTACAACCCTATCTTGAGCAATGACAACAGCACTTTCATAAATCCTAACTTTTGTTTTTGAGTTTTTTTGTTAAAAATCGATTAATAATCGATTTTAGAAAAAACGGGTGAAGGAGCCCATCTTTCTTTCGTCATTGCGAGGAGCGAAGCGACGCGGCAATCAGGAATCGAGTGCAAAACTCACGAGATTGCCGCGTCGCCTAGCGGCTCCTCGCAATGACGGCTAGTTGAAAGTATAAGTGAGTTTTATTTTATTAAGGGTGGTTAGCTCAGGTTTTTTCGTTTAGAAAATGTGCCTAAACGCACATTTTTAGAAAAAACGGGTGCAGGAGCCAAAATTTATTTTGGCGACATAGTAATCTCGGAAATGCCCTTGTCTCTCGAGATTGCCGCGTCGCCTAGCGGCTTCTCGCAATGACGGCTAGTTGAAAGTATAAGTGAGTTTTATTTTATTAAGGGTGGTTAGCTCAGTTGGTTAGAGCGTTACGTTGACATCGTAGAGGTCGGAAGTTCGAGTCTTCTACCACCCACCAATTATTTAGAAAATTCAGTAATTATAATGGCTGAAACAAATCTTAAAGAGCTTTTAAAACAAACCAGAGAAGCAAAAACTGAGAAAGAAAAAACCGAAATTTCTTTGCAGATAAAAAATGCTGTTGCTCCAGAATTTAAAAAAGGACAACAGCAAGATGCGGAAGAATTTTTAAATAAATTTTTTGATGATTTTTATACAGCGGAAGACTCTCCTTTTGTACAAATTACACAAAATATTTCTGTTACAGAATTTGAAGGAAGTAAAATTGAAAATCCTGAAATATCAGCTCCGGTAAAAATTCTTCCGATTTCTCCTTTAAAAGATGGTTCTGTTGGCTCTTCTATTAAAGAAATAACTAAGGACGAAAATTTAAAAAATATAAAATTCTTAGAAAGTGAAATCACGGCAGATGCGACTCGCAAAACAAATATTAAAGTTAAACCAGGTGAAAACGAATTTTGCATTCAAGTAAAAAGGTTTGGCTTTTCACAAGAAAATTCTGCAAGCAAAATTGAAGATGAATTAACTGCTGATGAAATTTCTTTAGAAACTACCGAGAATAAAGTTATAACAGCGCAACCGACTGCTTTTATAGTTCACGAAGGAACAACTGTTGAAAGTGGACATTATGTGGCTTACATTAAAGAGGAAAATAATGGTAAAGTTTCTTGGTGGAAATATGATGATCAAAATCCTGCAAAAAGAATAAGTGTTACTGATAATCAAGCTTTAAATGCTGCTCGATTTGCTTATCTGATAAAATATTCAACTCCGGGTACTAAATTGCCGGCGCAACAATTTGGTGCTAATAATTCTCAAGATGGTGAAACCAATTTGTGTTGGCTTAATTCTTCCGTCGCTTTTTTAAATTCTTTTACTTCGCAATATCAAGAGCGTGAAAAAGAAAAAGCTTTGGCAGAAAGCATCAATAATCTTATTTCAAGAATAAGAAACGCTAAGAATTTTGATGAATTAAACAAAATAATTTACGAGTTGGGAAATCTTATCAGAGAAACCGGAAATATAGAATATTCAAAACAGATTGATGAAATCAAAGGCTTGGTGATTGGTAAAGAGTTAGAATTATCGATGTTAAGAGCTGCTGAGGCAAATCAAGAACAAAAAACCGCAACCATCTTAAATAAAAGTGCAGATTCTAAAAAAGAAGAATATGATTCAGCTAAAAATGACGGTCCGATCAAAGCTTTGGTTGATTCAATTATTGAAAAAGCTGAAGAAATTTTTGAGTTAGAAAAAAGAGTATTCGAAGAAACAAAAAAATATTTTGAAGGAATATTATTAAAAACAGGTAAAGAAAACGAACTTTCTTTTACTGGTTATAATTCTGTCAAAGCTACCTACAAAGGCTTGGGTTATGAATATGATGAAGATGGTAAAATTAAATATGACGAGCAAGGAAATGTTAAGCTAGTTCCTGTTGAAATTGAAAATCAAGAATTGGGTTTTGTTACTTACGACAAAAAAGCTAAAAGCTTAGAAGAATCAGAATTTCTTGGCGATATAAATAACAGAGATTTCTTTTCTGATGAAGGAAAAATCTTGGAAAATGAAAGTTTTTTTTCAATTGCCAATATTGATAAAAATTCCACGCCAGAACAATTAAAGTCAGCTTTTGATAAATTAGAACAAAATTATTTTGGTGCTGCAAATTTTGAACAAGATATTTCCAAAAATGCAGAGATTTGGCAAAAGACCGAAAATGCTTACATTCGCGATTATTTTTTAGCAGCGACAAAACAATTTGGCGAAATTTCTGTTGAAAAAAGCACTAATACTTTTGATGAAGAAAATCCTTTCGATGAAGATTTAACTGAAGAAGCTAGAAGTGATTTTAATCAACAAGTTAGCAAAGAATATCGCAGATTGATGAAAAAATTCAGCTCTGGCGCAAGCGCAGATGCTGAAAAACTAGCGTTAGTTAACGAAGCTTATAACAAATATAAAGAAGAAACCAGCAAAAATCTTGAAGAAGAAAAAATAAAAGAAGTTTTAAAAGTTTCGCAACAAACCCAAAAATTTGATATTGATAATTTTGTTGAAAATCAGCTTGGCAAAGAACAGGAAATTCAATCAATGCCACCTGAAGTTCTTGATCGCATCAACATTGATCAGACAAGATCAAAAAAGTTTCAAGAAGTTGCTCAAATTTTTGGAAAAGATAGTTTACTAAGCGATAAAGAAAAGACTGATTGGTTACAAAAATTTTTACTTGATGAAGAATTAAAAGATATTGCCACAAAAGATTCTTCTTCCCAGCTTTTTTGTGAAATCGTCTCTAAAACTTTAGAAAGACAAAAGCCTGACGAAGTAACGGAGGAAGATTTTCAAAAAGAAAAATTAGATTTTTTAACCAAAGTTGTTAAAAGTTTTGGATATTTAAAAGACGAAAATCTTGTAAAAGATATTAACGGAGCGCCTGATAAATCTTGGGAAGCTTATAGAATTAGCGAAGCTTCCAATTCGATTTATACAGATCCATTTTTCAAAGAAATTCTTGAAGACGCTGTCAAAAAAGCAGCAGAAAACAAAGATTTAGATAAGAATTCGGCTGATTTAAGTTTAGATAAAGATCAAAAAAGTGAAGAAGAGACAGAAGAAAATTTAAAAAATGCCAAAAATAAAAATAATTTGGCAGATAAAGTTAATTTTAGAAATGCCGGCATTTTAACTGGCGGAGTTGTTGGAACCGTTACTTTAGCCACTTTATTTCCGCCAACTATAATAATTACTTTACCACTTCTTTTTTATGCTGCGAGTAAGCTAGAAGTGATAAAAAATAATCCACAAAAAGATAAAAGTGATGATGCTGACTTTTTAGATGAAAAGTATGAAGGCTTATCGCAAGCAACTTCGCAATGGTTGAAAAATTATCAACAGCAACAAAAAAATCAGGAAGAAATCAACAAAACAAAAAAAGTTGAGAATGAAAAAACAAATCAAACTAACCAAAATAATTCAGACAAAACAATTAATTCTTCTTTGAACGATGAACAAAAGAAAGAACTTGAAGATGCTATGAAAAGTTTAAAAGAAGCCGGAACGCAAGCTGATTCAGAAGAAGATGAAAAAACAAACAAAGCTTTAGGAGAAATTAAAAAAGAAAATAATGGATCAACTATAACTCATTAATTTTCATCAAGCTTCAACGCCGCCAAGAAAGCGCTTTGCGGGATTTCTACGTTACCGATTTCACGCATTTTTTTCTTACCTTTTTTCTGTTTATCGAGCAATTTTCTTTTGCGCGAAATATCGCCACCATAACATTTTGCCGTAACGTCTTTGCGCATTGCCGACACGGTTTCGCGGGCAATAATTTTTCCGCCAATTGCCGCTTGAATGGCGATTGCAAACATTTGGCGCGGAATTAAATCTTTTAATTTGGCGCAAATTGCCCGCCCGCGACTTTCAGCGCGGGTTTTGTGAGTGATGAATGAAAGCGCATCAACTGGTTCGCCGTTAACCATGATAGTTAATTTTACCAAGTTGCTTTCCTCATAACCATCCATTTGCCAATCAAAGCTAGCGTAACCGCGCGAGCAAGATTTTAGGCGGTCGTAAAAATCATAAACAATTTCGTTTAAGGGCAGGCGATAAACCAACATGGCGCGGTCGCCCACGTAAGAAAGCTCTTTTTGAATGCCGCGTTTTTGCGTGCATAAATCTAAAACCGCGCCCAGATATTGGTCGGGCGTCATAATGGTGGCTTTAATCCACGGCTCTTCCATAAAGTCGATTTTAGTTGGATCGGGCATTTCGGCTGGAGAGTGAATTCTAATTATATATTTTTCGTTTTCATCATCAGGCAAATTTTGAGCTTTGCTAGGCTCTTCCCTATTTAGGGGAGAGCGAGCGGACGCGTTAGCGCCGTGATGAGGGGTGCGTAAATAAACCTTGTAAATCACTGACGGCGCGGTGGTTATTAAGTCTAAATCAAATTCGCGCTCTAATCTTTCTTGAATAATTTCTAAATGCAGAAGTCCAAGAAAACCGCAGCGAAAGCCGTAGCCCAAAGCGGAAGAGGTTTCTGGTTCAAATTCAAAACTGGCGTCGTTTAAGTGAAGTTTGGCGAGCGCGTCACGAAATTTTTCAAAGTCGGAAGCATCAATTGGATAAATTCCGCAGAAAACTACCGGTTGATTTTGTTTAAATCCAGGAAGGGCGACAGCGTTGTCGTTAGTTGCTAAAACTATGGTGTCGCCAACTTTACAATCTGCAACTTGCTTGATTTGAGCGTTGATAAAACCAACTTCGCCAGCTTTTAAATCATCGCAAAAATTTTTTTTCGGTGTAAAAAACCCAACTGAATCAACTTGATAAGTAGCGTTTGCCGCCAGCATTTTTATTTTTTGTCCCTTTTTTATTGAGCCATCAATTACGCGCACCAACACGATTACGCCAAGATATGGATCGTACCAACTATCAATCAAAAGCGCTTTGAAATCGCCATTTGGATTGCCTTTGGGCGCCGGCAATTTTTTGATTATGGCTTCTAAAGTTTCGTGAATGCCAACTCCGGTTTTAGCAGAAACTAAAACGGCCTCGCTTGTGTCAATGCCAATTACTTCTTCGATTTGTTTTTTAACTGAAATTGGGTCAGAAGCGGGCAGGTCGATTTTATTTAGAACTGGAACAATTTCATGATTATTATCAATTGCCTGATAAACATTGGCGAGAGTTTGCGCCTCAACACCTTGAGTTGAATCAACTACCAAAATTGAGCCTTCGCAAGCCGCTAAACATCGGCTCACTTCATAAGCAAAGTCAACATGTCCGGGCGTGTCCATCAAATTTAGCATGTAAGTTTTGCCATCATCAGCTTTGTAGGAAAGACGCACAGTTTGTGCTTTAATGGTGATGCCGCGCTCTTTTTCAATATCCATCGAATCAAGAATTTGCGCCGTCATTTCGCGATCAGAAACCGCGCCGCATTCTTGAATTAAACGGTCGGACAAGGTTGATTTTCCGTGATCAATATGAGCAACAATTGAAAAATTGCGGATGTGTGAAAGAGCGGACATTTAGGAATTTAGATTAAGTTTTGTTTGTTGTTTGGATGTTTTTTTAGGCTTCAAAAATAATGCGTCATTGCGAGGAGCGTCAGCGACGCGGCAATCTTTCAAATATTGAGAAAATTCGTGAGAATGCCGCGTCGCTGACGCGCCGCGCAATGACGAGTGATTATTTAATTTTTTATGGGTCTC
>JANRKR010000012.1:0-18402 GCA_033763375.1 Rickettsiales bacterium | reverse complement strand
CAAGTTAAAGTTCCGCTATCATTTGTAACGGAAGCTGTGCTAACACCAGTTACTGATACCGAGCAATTTTTTGATAACTGAGTGCAAGATCCAGTTATAGTAGCAACGCCAGTTCTAGGAGAACAAACATAAGTAACTGATCCGGTATAACCTGATTTATCACAGCTTATACTGCCACTGGAGCTAGATACAGAAGTGGTGTTGGAGCCGGTAACACTAACAGAACAATTTTTTGATACAGTGCAATCATTTACATTATAACCCCAAACTCCTTTAGAACCGCATTTTTTGGTTGGATAGGTTACAGAGCCTTGCCAGCCAATTGGGCAAGATGTTGTGGAAGCAACTATCTGATTTTCATAGCCTTTGGGCCAAGTAAAATTGCCATATGATTCGTTAGATATGTAGGAAGGACAAGAGATAATTGACCAATAATTAGTATCGCCAAGAAGCTGCTCTCTGGTTTTATAAAAAACTATATCGTCAAATCCGCTGTCATTTGAGCTTTGAGTAAAAGTAACTCCAAAATCGGCGGTTGAAGCTGCTGGAAGAGAAGCATCAACTATATTGGTAAGATCGTTATTTTGTTCACCTGAAATAGAGCTGGCAGAAGTTGCTGTTGCAGAATTAGCGGGAAATGCTCCAGCTGCATTAGCGCCGCGACTCATAACAACAAAAAGTGCGTTTATGGTTTCACCACTATTGATAGAAATAATTGTCGAATTACCGGAATTTGTTTCAAAACCGCTGACAGTAGTAAGTCTGGAATCAACTATATAAACAATCTTGTTACCATAAGCATCTTCGCCAAACTCATCTTTTAAACCTAAAGTTTGCACTGGCACCATGCCATAAACCAAATTGCCATTGGAATTTGACTGATAAATTCCGCTACCAACGCAATTTGAGGTAGTCACGGCTTGACCATAAGTTGTTGCAGAAGATTTAATATCTTTGAGTGAAGCCGGACAAGGCAAAGATTTATTATTAACTAAATATTTTTCTAAAGCCTGATAAATAGTTTTTATATTATCGTTACTATTTTTAAGTTTTTGATTAGTGGTTTGATTGCTTGAAACAGAAACTATTCCAGCGATTACGATTGAAATTACTAGCAATATTAAAGAAAGCTGAATCAGGCTGAAAGCTTTTTTGATCTGGGCAGAATTATCGCAAATCTTACCTTTTAAGGCGCTGTCGCAAATCCTATCTTTTGCTGTAAATTTTGTTGTTGATTCATTTTTTTGCTCCTCATGGATGTCTATATCCACTCTAGTCGCGAAAAATGAATCGCCTAAAAATTTTTTGCAAAAGCGGATTTGCGACAGTGCCTTTAACTTCATAATCAAACCTAATTAAAAACAGTTTTAGCAATTGCTAGGATTGTAACTGATTGTGCTTGGGATTTTTTCAAAACTTTAGAACAAGCCTCAATTGTTGTGCCAGTAGTGATAACATCATCAACTAAAATAATATTTTTACCCTTGATAATATCTCGATAATTCGGATTCAAAATAAAAGCATTATTAAGATTTTTTTCTCTTGGTCTTTTTTTTAATTTAACTTGAGCGGTGGTATTTTTTATTCGCAATAAAAAATCAGGATAAAGTTTTGTTTTGGGAAAAATCGTGGCTAGAGTTTGGCATAAAAGTAAAGATTGATTAAATTTTCTAAAACTTAATTTCTTTTTATGAAGAGGAATTGGAATAATAAAATCAGCTGCGCCAATTTCTGAAATAATTTTTTGTGAAAAAAATTTACTCAGTTTTTTAGCAATATAAGTTTTGTCGCGATATTTAAAATCGCCGATAATTTTTTTAATAATTTGATTATAACAAAAAATCACAATCGCTTTATCGTAAGAAGGCTTTTTTTGTAAGCATTTAGCACAGATTAAATTGTTATTATTTTTAGCAGATTCTGTTTTGAAAGGATTACAACAAATAGCGCATTTTGGCGTTGTTATAAATTGTAATTTTTGCCAACATTCGCTACAAAATAAACCTTCGGCGCTGATTATTTTTTGGCAATAAAGACAATGGCTAGGAAAGATTATTGTTAAAATTATTTTAAGGTAAGCCCTGATTTTATTTGTAAAATTTAGGGCAAAATTTAAGGCAAATTTATTTTTTAAAATTTTCATTAGTAGTGATAATGCAGGATGTTTTATTCAATCGAGATTTGCTGCGTCAAAATAAATTTCGCGCTAAAAAAAATTTTTTTAATCATAATTTTCTTCATCACGAAGTTGCAAACAGAATTGCTGAGAATGTTGATTTGCTCAATCGTAATTTTGAAAAAGTTGCTGAAATTGGCGCGATGGATGATTATTTGTGTGATCTTGTTTTAAAAAGACCCCGTCCTAAAGACGGGGTGACAAACCCTAGTTCAGAAAATACAACACTCAGTTCTCAAGACGGGGTGACAAACCCGAGTTCAGAAAATACAACATTCAGCCCAAAAGACGCGGTGACAAACCCGAGTTCAGAAAATACAACACTCAGTTCTCAAGACGGGGTGACAAACCCTAGTTCAGAAAATACAACACTCAGTTCTCAAGACGGGGTGACAAACCCTAGTTCAGAAAATAAAACACTCATTCCTAAAGACCGAGTAACAAACCCTGGTTTAGAAAAACCTGGCGATGATTTGTCACCCCGTCTTCACGACGGGGTCTGCTACGACTTCTATCCCGATCAAGAAAATATTTTATTAGAGCCACAATCCTATGACTTAGTTTTAAGCAATTTAAATCTTCATTTTATTAATCAAATTCCGCAATTTTTACTACAAGTTAAAAACATTCTAAAACCAAACGGTGTCTTCATCGCCAGCTTTTTTGGCGAAGAAAATTTAAGCGAATTAGCCCACACACTTTACCAAACTGAAAACGAAATTTACTCAGGAATTTCACCGCGCATGCCGCCGACAATTGATGTTAAAACTGCTGCGGCTTTACTTGCAAAAGCTGGTTTTCAAAATCCAATTTCTGATCTTGATAAAATTTTTGTTGAATATGGAAGCGTGATTGATCTTTTAAAAGATTTGAAAATGATGGGCCAAAGCAATATTTTAGTTAATCGTTCGCGTAAATTTTTTACCAAATATTTTTTAAATAAAATCTGTCAAAATTATCAAAAGCTTTATTCAACCAATAATAACAAGGTTTTAGCAACTTTTGAAATTGTCACAATCATTGGAAAAATTAATAATTAATGAAAAAACTTCACATCAAAACTTACGGCTGTCAAATGAACGTCTATGATTCTGATCGTATGCAAGATTTGATGAATGCAATTGGCTATGAAAATTCCGACACGCCGGAAAATTCTGATATGGTTATTATCAACACTTGTCACATTCGCGAAAAAGCGGCGGAAAAATTATTTTCTGATTTGGGAAGAATTCGTCCGCACAAAGAAAAAATGCAACAACAAGGCAAGCAAATGATCGTTGCCGTTTCTGGTTGCGTGGCGCAAGCTGAAGGCGAAGAAATTTTTCGCCGTTCAAATGTGGTTGATATTATTGTTGGTCCTGAAAGCTACCAAACCTTGCCCGACTTGGTTGGAAAAGTTATCCGCGATAAGAAAAAACAAATTAATTTAGAATTTTCACCCAATGATAAATTTGACATTCTCCGCGAACTCAGCGATTTAGATTTAGGGTCAGGATCTCCTTTATTTAAAGGAGATCGAGTGGACGCGTTAGCGCCACGAAGTGGATTGCATAATGATTCTCCTTTATTTAAAGGAGATCGAGTGGACGCGTTAGCGCCACGAAGTGGATTGCATAAAAACAAAAGCGCTAGTGCTTTTGTGACGGTTCAAGAAGGTTGTGATAAATTCTGCACATTTTGCGTGGTGCCTTACACGCGCGGCGCTGAATATTCTCGTCCATCTTATAAGATTTATGAAGAAGCCCTAAAGCTTGCTAATCAAGGTGTAAAAGAAATTTATTTTTTAGGACAAAACGTCAATGCTTATCACGGATTAAACGAAAAAGGTGAAATTATCAGCCTAGCAAAGCTGATTGCAGAAGTTGCTAAAATTCCACAAATTGAACGTATTCGTTATACAACTTCTCATCCGCGCGATATGGATGACGAATTAATTTTAGCTCATGGTGAGATTGAAAAGTTGATGCCATTTCTGCATTTACCAATTCAATCGGGTTCAAACGCGATTTTAAAAGCGATGAATCGCAAACATACGCGTAAAGATTATTTTAAAATCATTGAAAAACTTAGAAAACAAAGACCGGATATCGGTTTATCTTCTGATTTTATTGTTGGTTTTCCTGGCGAAACTGACAAAGATTTTGAAGACACGCTTGATTTGGTAAAACAAATTGGCTTTACGCAATGCTATTCTTTTAAATATTCGCCGCGCCCAGGAACGCCATCCGCGGACGCTAAAATTCAAGTTGAAGAAAAAGTAAAAGATGAACGTTTGGCGATTTTACAAAAACTTTTGAGCGAACAGCAAATTGAGTTTAATAAAAATTCTGAAGATAAAATAATGCCAGTTTTATTTGAAAAAGAGGCGCCAAAATCTGCTAAAGATAAAAGCTCGTCAAAGCTCCAGCTGTGGGGAAAATCACCATATTTGCAATCGGTGATAATTGAAGTTGAAAATAAGAATGAAGCGCAAAAATTTTTAGGAAAAATCGCGCCAGTAAAAATTTTAAAAAGTCGTCCAAGCAGTTTAATTGGTGAACTATTAAATTGAATGATTAGAGCCTGTTTTCAAACCTAATTAGTTTGGTATAAATATGGGAATAATTAGGTTTAAAACAGGCTTTAAAAAAAGAATCGCATCAAACTTTTTTTAGTTTTTTTTAAATTAACGCTATGAAACTTTAATTAAGATAATTAGAAATGAAGTTGGTCTTTTTTAGATCGCAATAATTTTAATTTTTAAAGTATATACAAATGTCAGAAATAGTTAATGGTACAGTAAAATGGTTTAACGATGAAAAAGGTTTCGGCTTTATTCAACGTGAAGGCAGTAAAGATATTTTTGTTCACCACAGCGCAATCAACGCCAAAGGCGGACGTCGCACTTTGTTTGAAGGGCAAAAAGTAACTCTTGAAGTTATCCAAGGCAAGAAAGGCCTTGAAGCTGCAAACGTAACAGCGCAAGACTAATTAAGTTTTGTTGAAGCTCCCTTAAATAACTTATAAAAAAATTTAGGGGAGCTTTTGGTAGAAATTGCTTTGATAATTTTTAATAATCATCACATATGAAACGCCAAAACAGACTCTTTATTTTATTTTTTTGTTCATTCTTTTTATCCTCTTCTCAGCTTCTCTCTGCACCGCCAGCTTTGCAATTGGCAAATATTTATCATAAAAATTTAAAGTTAGATCAGTTCTATATCAGCGAAAAGCTTGATGGTGTTCGCGGATATTGGGATGGTGAAAAACTAATTTCGCGTCAAGGCAATATTATTAACGCGCCAAAATGGTTCACCAAATGTTTTCCTGAAAATGTTATGGACGGCGAATTATGGATTGCGCGTGGTAAATTTGAATTAGTTTCAAAAATTATTCGTAAAGAAATTCAAGACGAAAATGCTTGGCATCAAATTCATTTTATGGTTTTTGATTTGCCAAATGAAACTGAAGTTTTTGCCAATCGCTTTAAAAAACTACGTCGCATCATTAAACTCAAGCATTGTCCAACTTTGCGTTATGTTGATCAATTTGAAATTGATGAACATTCTGATTTAATGAAAGTTTTGGATCTAATCGTAAAAAATGGCGGCGAAGGATTGATGCTGCATCGTAAAGATTCATTATATACGCCGGAAAGAAATGATAATTTATTCAAATTAAAAACTTTTGAAGATGCCGAAGCCACGGTTATTTCTTATGTTGATGGCAAGGGAAAATATAAAGGCAAATTAGGCGCTTTGATTGTTGAAAATGACGATAAAATTCAATTTAAAATTGGCAGCGGTTTTAGCGATGAGCAAAGAAAAAATCCGCCACAAATTGGCAGTCGTATAACTTATAAATTTTTTGGTAAAACTAAAAACGGCGTGCCAAGATTTGCCAGCTTTTGGCGTGAGAGAAACGATTTTTAGTTGATCATTAAAGTTTAATCATTCCAATTTTGTTTAGAAAAAAGCTTTGCTTGCGCCAAACAATTTTTTGCGGCTTGATTGCTGCCAAAAAAAATTGCAGCGGCATAATTATTTCAGCGATTATTTCAAAAAAACTATCAGCTTTATAAGCTTTAAAGCCAAGCATTACAAATAATTTATGCACAGCCAGACTTTTTAAAAAAAGTACGGCTATCGCTAAAATTACTAGAGAAAATTTGCCACTTAAAACCGCTAAAATTAACAAAAAAAATGGCAAAATTGCTGGTAAAATAATTAAAAAAGTCAGCGCTAAATTTAAATTTTGGCGCAAATAAATTTTAGCAAAAATAAACCATCTTTTGATCAGGCTGTTATAATGTTCAATTGAGGTTATGGTTGTTGATATTGAAGCGATGATTATTGTTTGAAAAATTCCCAAACCCTTATTTCTAAAAATTTGCGCCAGCGCATAATCATCAGTAACATTTTTTAAAATCTTGTCAAAATCACCAATATTTATGTCTTGCAAACGCATCAAAGAAAACATGCCGTTAATGGTATTATTAATTTTAAAAAAGCTTGTCGGCAAATAAGTTAAAATTGAATTGCTGTTGACGAAGCCAGTTATCAAGCGCGATAACAAATTAGCGCGCGCAGAATATATCGGCAATCCAGTAACTAAATTTCCTGATCTAGCAATTGCCGCCGCTTTTTTTAAGCTTTCTGGCGCTAGAATTGTATCATCATCAAGAATTGCTATAAATTCACTTTCAACAATTTTAATGCCATAACCAAGCTTTGCTGTTTTTGGATTTACATCTTGGGGCGGTTTTGGATTTAGCATTATTTTAACCTTGCCATGATTAATTTTTGCGATGGCTTTTTTTGCTGCTTCTTGCCCAAGAAGATCGTCGTCATCTATAAGCCAAATAAAATTTGCTTGTGGCGCATTTTTTAAATTTTGGGTAAGACAATTTTCAAGTTCAGGATCGCCACCTAAGATTGGCTGTAAAACGGTAATATTATTTTCGTCAATTTTTTCCCCGTATCTATCTTTAACGTGTGGGTGAGGTTCCTCACAAGCTTGGGGCGCGGCTAGTGCCGAGTTGCCATATCCCAAAGAGATAAAGGCTGTTTTTTCTAAAGTAATTGACAAATCTTTTTGTCGTCTAATTTCTAAAGATGCTAAAAATAATTTTGTACAAGAAAGAATCGCATAAAAAGTTAACACTAAAAAAAAGAGTAAAATCATAAGTTGATCTTTAAATTTTTATTTTTCTGCCAGGCGATAAAATTGGCAATTCCTTCAGCGCTTGAATATTTTGGAGCGCCGAAAATCTTAAGCATTTTAGTAACATTAAAAGTTTTGCAGTGAACTAAAGCTGAAACGCCAAACTGTGTGATTGGCGGTTCTTTATAATTAAAGAAATTGCGTGATAAAAATTCGGCAATTTTGGCTAAATTCATCGCTGTTTTTAAGCTTAAATTAAATTTGGCATTCTGAAAATTTAGTTGTGAAAAAATTTGTTGTAAAACCATCTGAGTTTCAACTGGGTCATTATCAGTTACGTTTACAACGCCGCTAATATCCAAGTAAATTGCCTGTTTTAAAATTCTAACCAAATTGCCAATGTAAATCATATCGCTAACTGGCGATTTTAAATCGGGACGAATTATTTTTGGCAATAATCCTTTTTTGGCAGCGCGCAGTAATCGTGGCATTAAAACTGTATCATGCGGACCATAAATGGCGCGAGGACGAACGCTTAAAGCATTTGGTAAATTGCTTAAAACAATTTTTTCAGCTTTTAATTTAGCACCAGCGTAAAGATTAATTGGTTGAGTTGGAAATGGCGTTGTTTCTTCAATATCAAATTGATCCGCCATTATATAATGAACTGAAGTTGAAGAAATATTTACAAAGCGCCGCGCATTATTTTTAGCAAATTCAACGATATTAAAAGTGGCTTGTTCAATATTTTTATAAAAATCTTGCGGGCTGGCAAAAGGCGAGGTTAAAGCTGCGGCATGAAAAATTGTGTCGAATTGTCCTAAATTTTTTGGCAAAGGATTTACCAAATCATGTGAAATATTTTGATCAACTGAATTTGGTCGAGAATTTTTACGGCTGATTCCGCAAACATAAAAGCCGTTTTGGCGCAAATATGTCGCTAATGATCCACCCAGAAAGCCACTAGTTCCTGTGATTAAAATTTTTCTCATAAAAATTTATTTTATTTTCAATGCGTTTTAATTTTTGATCAAATTTTGGTTGCTGATATTTGCTAAAAATTAAATTGGGCATTTGACATTTTTGTTCAAAACAAAAGCTTTGCCAAGCCTTATAAATCAAGGTTTTGTCGCTTTCGTTAATTTCTGGCTTAATTTGAATTTCAAATTCTGAAATAGAGTTTTGAATAATTTTATATTCGTCAAAATTGTTTAAATTAGTGGCAAAAATATTGCGTAAAATATCAGCAAATAATGGCGTTGATTCGCCATTTTGATTTTTTAAATAACAAATATCGTCAAAGCGACCTTCAATTTTTTTTAGATAAGTAAAAGGCGAATTAATTGAAAAATCTTCAATCAAAACATCGTCTAAACGATAACGAATTACCGGTTGTGAAACGCGATTAAAATCAGTAATTATTGGCACAAAACGTCCTGATTTTTTATCAAGCCATTCTTTTTCAATATGCAGATATTCTTCATTCAAGCGCAGATTTCCTTTAGCGTCAGTAATTGCTAAAAATCCTTCACAACATTGATAAATTTGTTGTAATTTTTGTTTGAAAATTTCTTCAATAAATTTTTGATCAAACTCTTCAAGAACTTCTGCCGCCGCGAAAATTTTTTCAGGATTAATATTAATTTTTTTTTGCTCTTGCGCTAAAGCAATATATTTTAAGATTGTTGACGGCGCTACTAATATATTGGGTTGGTAACGATCTAAATTTTCTAAATGTTGTGAAAAATTTTTACTCAAATCAAAAAAATTAAATTCAATTAAGCGATTTTTTTTTAGAGTTTCGTAAAGATTATTGTTAGCGCGCAGAAAAAAAGCGATTTTATATTTTTTAAGAATATTTTGTGGCAAAGCTTTTGCCAGCATAATTCCAGCCCATTTTAAGCGTTCGCTTTTTTTAGCGATAAAAATACCAGTTTGACCAGAAGTTCCGGAAGAAAGTCCAACACTAATTTCGCCAATCATTGGTAAAAAATTGCGGGTTTTTTCGGCTTGTTTGGCAATTGCCAAAACTTGATCTATTTTAAGATTTTGAGTGTTGATTTGATCAAAATTTTCGATCATTAATTTTTTATTGATCAGCGGAAATTCGCTTAAATTTTTGCCAAGATATTTTTGATAAAAAAGTGAATTGCTTAAGTTATTTTTAATAAAAAAAGCGATTTTCTTTTTTTGCCAAATTTCCAGTTCTTGACGTGTTTTAAAAGCTTGGGCAAGATAACGAGCTTTAAAAAAATGAAATAAAATAATTAAAATATCAGTCATGAGAATTTTTAATTTCTTGCCAAATTTCAGCGCAATGCGAAGGAATAATTTTTATTTGCTGATTATTTTTATGTAATTGATGTAAATTTTTTATAGTTTGCTGATAAGATTTTTTGTGAAAGTGAATCAAGTAAGAAATAAAATTAGGCAAGCGCAATTCACGAAAAGCTTTGCTGGACCAACAACTATCGGCAACTAAAAAAACTGGTTGTTGATTTTGATCATAAAAAAAAATTCCAATTTGCCCCAAAGCGTGCCCTGGAAGATCAATTACTAATAAACTTTGATCACCAAAAATATCAAAAGCTGATTCAAAAGGCGCTAATGATTGATCAAGCGCAATTGATTTTTTCTCTTCAACAAAATTAATTTTTTTAGAAAAATCTGCCGGAAGTAAATCTTTTAAAAAGCCTTGTTTCAAAGCGCTAAAGCCAGTTTTATTTTTAACAAAATCATAGGCTAATTTGCGGCAAAATATTTTTGCGTTAGGAAAATCTTTAATACCAGAAATGTGATCAGCGTGAAAATGTGATAAAATTATGGTTGAAATTTGCTCAGATTTTACGCCAAATTTTTCTAATTGAGTTTTTAAAGTATTGTTGCAATTGACTGAAACTGGCGTAATTCTTTTATAAATATTGAAGGGAAATTTTTTAGTAGCGCTAAAAAAATTTTCATTATAGCCCGTGTCAAATAAAATATAGCCGTGATTTGGATGCTTGATCAGCGCGCAAATTGCCGGAAATTTATGTTGTCGCCAACTTCCGCCTTTGATAGTTACAAATTGTGGATGTTGACAAAAACCAGCGGCGAATAATTTATAAAAAAGTTTAGGCATTTTTTACTAAAATTGTAAAATCATCGCTGCGATTGATATTCCAGCGCTGGTTCCGATAATTAATATTTTGTCATTTTTTTTAATTTTATTATTTTTAAAAGCTTGGTGAAGCGCACTTGGAATTGAAGCTGCAACTTGATTTCCGTGAGTTGCAAAAATATCAATTAGTTTTTCTGATTTAACATCTAATCTTTTGCGTAAATAATTTAGCGCCATTCGGCTGGCTTGATGCGGAATTACTAAATCAATGTCAGAAAGTTTTAAATTAGTTTTAGAAAATAACCGTGCTAAAAAATCATCGATAATTTCAGTCATAATTCGATAAGTGGCTTTGCCATTCATTTCAAAAAAAGCATATTTGGCATAGTCAATTGGAGCTTGATTTGGATGCAATTTGGTGCCGCCAGATTTGATCTGACAAAATTCAAATCCACGACTATAAGTTTCAAAATTACTGGCTAAAATCTGGCAATGATTTTGGTTATTTTTTTGTGGTTTAGAAATTATCGCTGCGGCGGCGCCGTCGCCAAAAATTGAACAAGTTTCAGTATCATTCCAATTTAAACTTAATGATGGAATTTCGCTCGAAACAATTAAAATATTTTTATATTTTCCAACCTCAATCATCGGCGCAGCAACATCAAGTGCTGAAAAAAAACTCAAACAAGTGCTGTTAATATCAAAAGTGGCGATGGCAGAATTTTCCAAGCCAAGTTTTTTTTGAATTAGTGAAGAAGTGTTGGGAATTGCCTGCTCAACGCCAGTTGCGGCGCTTATAATACAATCTAAATCTTTGATATTAATTTTTGCATCGGCAATTGCGTCAAAAGCGGCATTGACCGCCATTTGCGAAGTGGTTTCATCGGCATCTGCAAAATGTCTTTGTTTGACGCCGGATTTTTTTTCAAACCAGCCAATTTTTTTATTAAATTTTTGGTCAAGATCTTTGGCGCTGATAATTTTTTTTGGTAAAAATTTTCCCGTGCCAACAAATGCAATTTCAATTAATTTCATGTTTAATTTATAAATTTCAAAAATGATAAATTGCTAATAAAACTTCTCAAGAATTTCAGCAAAAAATTTCCCGTATGTACGTTTAACATACGGGCGGGGTTCACCACAAGCTTGGGGCGCGGCTCACGGCTGCGTTGCCGTATTCCAAAGGGATAAAGCTAAATTTTTTCATTGCTTAATCAAACACAAAAAGAGGTGATTATCCCTTGACTCACAATTTTTTCAAAACCCCATCATGAAGAAGGGATGAAAGTGTGGCTAGATCTTAACCAAGATTGTCACCCCGTCTTCATGACGGGGTTTGATTGTGCTTCTTGGGATAATCCACCCAAAAAGATTTAGAAATTGTCTTGAATACAGCAAAAATTTCCCTAGATAAATTCTTGATTATGGCACTGTCGCGTAACCCTACCTTTTGCTGCAAATTTTGTTGTTGATTCATTTTTTCGCTCCTCATGGATGTCTATATCCACTCTAGTCGCGAAAAATGAATCGCCTAAAAATTTTTTGCAAAAGCGGATTTGCGACATTGCCATTATAAAATTTAGACAAACTTTCACTGATAAAATTTTCTAAACAAAATTTCGCAAACCAAATTTCATAAATAAAATGACTAGCATCTTTGAGCCGCTAAAAATTGGCGATTTAACTTTATCAAATCGAATTATCATGGCGCCATTAACCAGAATGCGCAGCCAGCAACCTGGAGATATTCCTAATTCATTAAATGCTAAATATTACGCTCAGCGCGCTTCAGCTGGCTTGATAATTACCGAAGCAACACAAATAAGCCAACAAGGAAAAGGTTATCCGGCAACTCCAGGAATTTACACTGATGAACAAATTCAAGGTTGGAAATTAGTTACTAGCGAAGTTCATCAAAATGGTGGTAAAATATTTTTACAACTTTGGCATGTGGGCAGAATTTCTCATCCATCGCATCAGCCAAATAATCAACTTCCGGTTGCGCCATCGGCAATTGCGGCAAAAAATAGCGGCACATTTACCGCAGATTTTAAACCAACTGAAATTGTAACGCCACGCGCTTTAGAGATTTCGGAAATTTCTGATATTATCGCTGATTATAAAAAAGCGGCGCAAAATGCCAAAGAAGCGGGCTTCGATGGCGTTGAAGTTCATGGTGCCAACGGATATTTGCTTGATCAGTTTTTACAAGATGGCTCCAATAAAAGAACCGATAATTATGGCGGTTCAATTGAAAATCGATCTCGCTTATTGTTAGAAGTTGTTGATGAAGTTATAAAAATTTGGGGTGCAAAAAAAGTTGGCGTGCGCTTGTCGCCATTTGGAACTTTCAACGATATGTTGGATAGCGATCCAATAAAATTATTTTCTTATGTTTTAGAAAAATTAGATGAACGCAAAATTGCTTTTGTCGATTTGATTGAGCCCCGTTCAACCAATGCCGGCGGCGCTGAAGGAGTTGTTGAAAATGTGCCAAGCACTTCGCAACTTTTTCGCAGTAAATTTAGCGGAATATTAATTTCTGCAGGCGGTTATGATCCAAAATCTGCGCTTGAAGCAATTGATAAAAATCACGCTGACGCGATAATGTTTGGTCGTCATTTTATCGCTAATCCAGATTTAGTAAGAAGAATTAAAGAAGGCAAAGCCCTTAACAAATATGACCGCAATACGTTTTATGGCGGCGGCGAAAAAGGTTATACCGACTATCCTTTTTTAGATTAAAAATAATTTTGAAAGATTTTTATATCGACGAATTTTAGAACTATTTTTCACGTTCTGCTTTGGTAACTGAAATTGGATTGGCTTCCTTAGATATAGTTGAGGGTCTTGGTTTATTGTTGTATAGTCTTAGTTCGCTTATGCATTCTGATATTCTTTTTACCCCTTCTGTTATTTTATCTTGATTGGCCGATCCAACTGAAAATCTTAAAAATTGACCAGTAGGAACAACTATTATTCCTTTTTCAATTGATAACAAAACAGCAACATCTTTGGCAACATTCTCATCAGAACCTTCTTTGCCTCCTATAACTCCATCTTGGAGTCTTTCTTGATAATACTCTTTAAGTTCAGTTGGCATTTTTTGTAAATAACCATGAAGTTTATTTAGAGTATCAGCTTTAACTCTAAAACCTTTTAAATCTTTAAAATCAGCTATGACAAAAAATCCTGCATCAGCTTTTGCTGGAATAAAATTGTTGCCTATTTCACTGATGATTAAATTTACCAAATGAATTGAACGATCTTCGTATTTTTTCATAGCTTCTTTGTTGATTCCAGCAGCCATAGCACCACAAGTAGCAGCCATAGATAATTGTGGTGGCGATATCATTGATAGATTTATATTTTTGGTTACTTTTGCCAATATTTCAGGATTTGGACTATAAAAATAAGCTGCTCTGTGGGCTGCCAGAGCAAGATCTTTTGAAAAAGAGTGAATTTGTGCGCAATTTGCTTCCAGCTGATTTAACAATTCTAACTTTTGATTATTATTATTTTTCTCTGCATCTTTTTTTAGATCTGCAATAGCGTTAAATAAGCTATAATATTTTCTATTTCCATGCATCATAATTGCGTAAGCAGTATCTTCAGCTATTACTGCTGGCGATAAATTATGCTCATTTCTTGATCTTAAATTATCCAATAAAACGTTTACTAGCTCTTGATACTCTTCTTTGGTTGGTGAGTATCCAGTTGGATTATGTGGGAAGTTGAGATAAATACCAAGCGGCTTTGAGCTTGAATTGCTGATGCTAAATTCAATATCTTCGTCCAAAGATTTTTTAAATTCTTGTAGATTTAATCCCCAGCGTCCATTTTCTCTTGGTTCAATTTTTGCTCTAATATCAACTTTGCTGCCAGATCTATCAGCAGAATCCTGCATATTAGGATAAATTGGAGAGAAAGATACTATGCGATTAGTTATCGAACGCGGAAAGTCGTCAATAACAATGGATGAGCCTGGCGTGAAAATAAAATTGTCTCTTTGATCGCTCTTAATGGCAAAATTTTCTTCTGCAAAAAATTTTATCCAATCAATAACTTCGCCTCTGCTACCATTTTTTCCGGTATCATATTTAGAATATTGGGAAGATTTAGAAAGTAATACTTCGCTCATTTTTTTTATCGCTAAATCAGCAGGAGGAGCATCTGGCAAACCAGCAGCAAGAAAGATTAGAGATCGTTTTTCATCTGCTGGATAAAGTTTTGGAAGTTCTACAGAAGCTGCAATTGTTGATATTCTTTTATCTCCTAAAACTCTGGTGATTATTGGTAGAAACCGTTTTGTCATTTGTTTTTTTAATTATTAAAACTTGGCTTTAGGCGTTGTGTTAGCTCTAACTTTTTTATGTTTGCTATCTTTTAGAATCGCTAATTTTGCTGTAAAACTCTTCTTTATTTTTTCTGACAGTTTTTTGAAAAAGACTTCGAGCAAGATTTTGAACAATATTTTACGCTTTCCCAATCTTTACGCCATTTCTTTCGCCATAGAAATTGTCTTTGACAAGTAACGCAAATTTTGCTTGGCAAGTTTTTCTTGGTAAATTTTGGTTGGTGAATTTTTTTACAAGTTTTTTTCAATGGCACCAATAATTGCGCCAGATTCTGGCTCAGTTACGGAAGAAAACCAAGCTATCAGATTGCCATTTTTATCGATTAGATATTTATGAAAATTCCATTTTGGCGATGCCAAAAAACCTTCTTGTTTATTTGCCCATAAATAAAACGGATGCGCATTTTCGCCGCTGACTTTATTGATAGTAGTAAGTGGAAAAGTGACATGAAATTCTTTTTGAGTGAAATCTTTTACCTGATCTATTTTACCAAATTCTTGACTGCCAAAATCGTTTGAAGGCACGCCGATTATTATCAAACCTTTGCTTTTATATTTTTCATATAAATTTTGTAAGCCTTTATATTGCGGTGTAAAACCACATTTTGAAGCGGTATTTACTACTAAAATTAATTTGCCGCGAAAGTCGGATAAATTAATTTTTTTACCATCAATGCCATCAAAAGAGAATTGATAAGCGTTTTGCATACTAATTTGTGCTAAAGAGTTTTGGTTGCTGAGAAAAAATAAAAATAACAACAGAAATATTTTTTGAATTTTCATAAAATTTTTAATTTAAGAATTTTATTTATAGCAAGTGCTTTTGGCAACAGTGCCATAAAATCTTATTATAAAGCTTTGCTTTGATGTGTCTTTGCTTTGATGTGTTGGTTGTGGTGAAAATTCAAGCACAACTTGTCAAAAAATTTCCGTATGTATCTTTAACATACGGGTGGGGTTCTCCATAAGCTTGGGGCGCGGCTCGCGGCTGCGTTGCCATATCACAAAGGGATAAAGGCTAAAAAATTTATTAAAGCTAAAATATTTTGCTAAGTAATTTTTTACAAAATCCAACAAAATAAGGCGATTATCCCAAGAAGCACAATCAGCCCCGTCATGAAGACGGGGTGACAATCTTGGTTAAGATCTACCCCGTCTTCATGACGGGGTCTGAAAAAAATTGTGAGTCAAGGGATAATCACCCAAAATAAAAACCCCGAATGATGTTGCCATCATTCGAGGATTTCGGCTTCGCACGCTTAAAAGCAGGCTTGGTGGTGGTTAAATTGTTAGCATCATTAATTTTGGCTTAGAGCCTGTTTTCAAACCTATCATGAAAAATGGCAAAAAAGAAATCGGATTGGTTGAAGGAGTTTTTAAGTAATCTTGGAGATGTGCTTTCTAATGAGGAGAATTTATCCAATCCTGCTGAAGAAAATTTGATCGCAGACCCTGAAGTTTTTATTGAATCACTTTTATTATCGATCCTCATGTTTCGAAATGGTTTATTTAGAAAAGCTTAAATTTGATGAAAGCAAAAAAGTTGATTGGGATTAAGAAAGCAAATTAAGCTTTTCAATATAGTTATTGATAAAAACAATTCTCTTAAAATGCAGTTAGCTCTCCACGAGTTTCTCTACAAAAAAAACCGTCAACAACAAATCAAAGGTTTTTATTATGCTGCCAAATATCTTAGTATTTCTGAGGCGGCACGATCGATGAATCTAACTCAATCAACTGTTACACTACAGATTCAATCACTAGAACGCGACCTGGGTTTTCAACTTCTAAAACGCGATTCAAAACCACTATCTTTGACGCCAGAAGGACAAGAATTTTATAATATTGCTTGTCCGTTAATGCATGAATTTGAATCTGTAGTTGAAAAATTTTTAGATCAAAAAAAACAAAAAGAGCTTAAAAAAGTTGATATCGCTGTTCATCATATTGCAATTTCACATTTGATGCCGCGGATAATTTCATCTTTCAAAAAATCTAATCCGCAAGCGCAAATCATGATAAGAAATCTTTCTTCAAGAGAAGCTTTTAAAAGACTGAAAGAAAATCAAATTGACTTATCATTTTATCCCAACATGCCTATAGAGCCAGAAAT
Organism: Rickettsiales bacterium; assembly: GCA_033763375.1. Classification (GTDB taxonomy): domain Bacteria; phylum Pseudomonadota; class Alphaproteobacteria; order Rickettsiales; family UBA1997; genus UBA2645. The sequence goes on along the minus strand of JANRKR010000012.1, from coordinate 1,514 downwards.
TAAGCAAATAGAGGTTATTTCCTACGATCCAATTTTGATTATGAATGATAAACATCCTCTTGTGACAAAAAAAATTGAAAGCCTAAAAGATTTAAGAGAGTTTGATCTAATTCGCATTGATAAAAATTTAATAACTTTACCACTTTTTGAAGAGGCGGTTAAAACATATGGAATTAAAGGAAGCGTTGAATTTGAAAATGGTAATTGGGAAATTTTAAAACATTTTGTAAAAGAAAATAGCTTTGTGGCAATTGTTTCAGGAATTTGCTTAGATAAAAATGATAACAATTTAATCATAAAAAATTTATCACAATTTTTCCCGACAATGAGTTACAGTGTTGCTTATAAAAACGGCAAAATACTTGCGCCAATTGTGCAAAACTTTCTTGAAGCAATTTTAGAAGAACCTAGGAGAAAAAAAGTTCAAAAAATTTCTATTGGATAAAATTCGGTTATTATCCCTTAACTCACAATTTTTTCAAAACCCCGTCATGAAGACCGGGGTAGATCTTAACCAAGATTGTCACCTCGTCATGAAGAAGGGATGAAAGTGTGGCTAGATCTTAACCAAGATTGTCACCCCGTCTTCATGACGAGGTCTTGTTGTGCTTCTTGGAATAATCGCCTAAAATTCAATGAAAATCTTATTGCTTTTAAATCAAGATATCTATTGCGCTAAAGCTTTGAAAAACCTTGATCTAAATTTTAAAAAAAACGAGGTAAAAATTTTTTTATCTAATCAGATTGGAAAAACTAAAAATTTATCACCACAATTACTAGAAATGAAAAAGCGCGAATATTGCGATATTAAAAAAAACTTTTCATTTGATTATCTTGAAGGCAAAAATATCAATGACGAAAGCTTGATAAAACAGTTAAATGACTGGGGCGTTGATATGATTATTTCAATTCGCTTTGGTCAAATTTTGAAAATGCCAATAATAAAAATTCCGCCTTTTGGAGTTTTAAATTTGCACTCGGGAATTTTGCCAAATTATCGCGGTATTTTGGCAAGTTTTTGGGCGATCTTGCATGGCGAAAAAAATTTGGGTGCAACTTTGCATTACATTAACGACAGCGGAATTGATACTGGCGAAATTATCAGTTTTTCTAAAAGTGAAATTGATTGGAATGCCGATTTAATTGCAAATATTAATAATATATACAACAACGGATGTGGCTTGATTTCGCAAGTTTTGGAAAAAATTTCTAATCATGAAGAAATTGCAACTATCGATCAGAAATTTTTAGATGGTGGTAAATATTTTTCTTATCCAAACGCAGCTGAAATAAAAAAATTTTTAAAAATAATGCCGCTTTTTGCTGCAAATTAATCAGCATTTTTAACACTTATAGCATATGCAGAATTTTGGTAAAAATTTGCTCGAAAAATAACGCCGTATTGTCTGATCTGATTACCCTACAATTTTTATGTAACAAAATTTTGCAGGAATTCATTTAAATCGCGGGATGTTTTTCTGGAATTTTTGGTGATGATTTTGTTGAAGTGAGAT
>JANRKR010000011.1:0-13802 GCA_033763375.1 Rickettsiales bacterium | reverse complement strand
TGAAATGGTTATGCCAGGTGACAATGTAAAAATCACTGTCGAACTTATCAGCCCAATCGCCATGGAAGAAGGTCTTCGCTTCGCCATCCGTGAAGGCGGCAGAACAGTTGGTGCTGGTGTTGTGGCTAAGATTATTAAATAAAAAATAGGAGCGTAGCTCAATTGGTAGAGTAGCGGTCTCCAAAACCGTTGGTTGGGGGTTCGATTCCTCTCGCTCCTGCCACCAAACTTGGTAAATTAGTTTTAATCAGAGTAGTTTTAGCGAATAAAAACTATAGCTATTCTTGGGATCATAATTTGACAAACAAACTGAATTTTTCAGGCAGTAACTTTAATTTTAATTTAAACATTTTTGGCTTTGAAAGCATTAAATTTTTTTAGAGATGTGGTTGAAGAGTTAAAAAAGCTTTCTTTTCCTTCCAGAAAAGAAACCTATATCACAACCGTAACTATTTTAATCACTATTGGCGTTGTTTCAGTAATGATCTTGTTTGCTGACTTTGTTATTTCAAAAATTATCGGAATTATTTTCGGTTTATAATTTTTAACCTTTTGATTTTCTTCATGATGAGCAATAACGACAATAAATGGTACATATTAAACGTGATGGCTGGGCAAGAAAACAAAGTTGCTGCTGACATAAAATCAATGATTATGCGCGGTAATCTTGGTAATCATGTGACTGACGTTTTGGTGCCATCAAAACAAGTTATAAAAATTAAAAAAGGACAAAAAGTTCAAGAGGCGCAAAAGCTTTTTCCAGGTTATGTCTTCATCAATGCCAATATTAATTCTGAAGCCTATAATCTTATTAACTCAATTCCGAAAGTAATGGGATTTTTGGGTGGCAAAAATAATCCTGAGCCGGTTTCTGAGAGTAAAATGCAAAATATTTTACAAATCTCCAATGAACAACTTGCCGATAATAGAAATGTAGTTTTCGAAATTGGCGAAGTTCTAAATGTTATCGAAGGTCCTTTTGAATCTTTTTCTGGCGCTGTTGAAGAATATGACGCAGAAAAACAAAAAGTTAAAATCTCAATTTTAATTTTTGGTAGAGCAACTTCGGTAGAACTTGATATAAGTCAGGTAGAAAAAGTTTCTTAAGGCACTGTCGCGTAACTCTACCTTTTGCTGTAAATTTTGTTGTTGATTCATTTTTTTGCTCCTCATGGATGTCTATATCCACTCTAGTCGCGAAAAAATGAATCGCCTAAAAATTTTTTGCAAAAGCGGATTTGCGACAGTGCCTTTATTTGATGTACGTGCGTTTTAAAAAAATTTTAAATTGCGAAAAGTTCGACGAAAAAGTTGATTTACGATAGTGACTTTAAGAATTGAACCATTTTTTGGCTAATTTGTTTATTTCATCAAGAATTTTATCAAGCTGTTTGCCGCGTTTGGTTAAGCTATAAGTTACTTTTGGCGGGATTGTTTCTTCTTGATGACGACTGATTATTTTTTCTTTTTCTAACATTCTTAATCTTTGGGTTAAAACTTTTGCTGAAATTTTTGGTAAATGTTTTTTTAATTCGCCAAATCTTTGTGAACCTTGTGATTTGATTAACCAAAGAATATAGCTTGTCCAAGGACCGCTCAACATATTAAGCAATCTGTGCATTGGGCAGCGTATTTTTTCTTCTGATTTTTTGTTGCTGATTTTTTGTTTTTTAACCATGTTTATTTTTTGTTGGTTACTTTAAGGTACCTACTTGATTAAAGTAACTATAAATTTAGTTTGCAAGATGATTGGTTCCAATCATTTTTTTCTTAAAAATCAAATTTCTAATTTTATGTATAAATTATATTACTCTCCCGGAGCTTGTTCTCTAGCGGTTCATGTTGCACTTCTTGAAGTTGGCGCCAAGTTTGAATTGGAAAATGTTGCAACGCCTGCTGGTCAACAACGTTCACCAGAATTTTTAAAAATCAATCCGCGTGGCGCAGTGCCGGTTTTAAAAATCGATAATTTCATTTTACGTGAAGGTGCAGCAATTTTAACTTATATTCTTGATTCGCACAAAAGTGATTTATTACCAGCAACAGGGCTGGAGCGCGCCACTGCTTTAGAATGGTTATGTTTTGCTAATTCAACTCTTCATCCTGCTTATTCAAGATGTTTTTTTCAGCACCGTGTTTTAGGTGAAGTGGCACAAGATAATCCGCTTTATAAGCCATCAATTGCAGCAATTCAAAAATATTGGGATGAAATTGAAGAAAGTTTGAGCGCAAAAAATTATTTGTGCGGTGATAAAATAACCATTGCCGATATTTTAATTACCGTGATTGCCAATTGGTCATTTGCTTTTAAAGAACCAATTAATTTTGGCGCTAAAACAAAAGCATTTTTTACTCGCGTTATTGCGCGTCCATCTTATCAAAAAGCAATGGAAGTTGAAAAAGTTACTTATAGAGCCAATGTTTAATAAGTTCGGCTTAATAAGTTTCTAAGAATTTCACCATAAAACCCGACCGCATTTTACTAATTAACTTAAAATTTTTAAAAAATGAAAAAACTAAAACTAATTTCGTTGGCAATTTTTGCCTCTGCTTTTATTGCTCAAAATGTTTGTGCCGAACCCTTAAAATATCAAATCGAATCTAATCACGCCAATATCGTGTGGTTTGCCAATCATTTTGGTTTTTCTAATCAATCAGGAAAGTTTTCTGATATTACTGGTGAAATTATTTTTGATGAAGCCAAGCCAGAAAAATCTTCGGTCAATGTTGTTATCAAGATTGACAGCTTGACAACTGGTTTGCCTAAATTCGATGCTCATTTAAAAAGTGCTGATTTCTTTAACGTTAAAGAATTTCCAACTGCAAATTTTGTTAGCAAAAAAATTAAAGTTACTGGCAAAAATAAAGCCAAAATTGAAGGTGATTTAACGCTTCATGGTGTTACCAAGCCAGTTATTTTGGATGTTAAATTTAATAAATCTGGCGTAAGTGTAGTTACTCAAAAACAAACTGTTGGATTTAGCGCTACTACAACAATTAAACGTTCAGAATTTGGTATTCAATATGCTATTCCAGGAGTTTTGGATAAAGTTGATCTTATAATTGAAGCAGAAGCTAATCGCTAATCCTGTTTAATATTTTATTGTGCTGAAATATTTGATTTAATGGCAAATATTTCAGCCTTTAATTCAAAATACTTTTTTTGAAATAAAATTTGGATCGACAGTATTTTACAAAAGAGTGTTTTTTTAATGAGAAAAAATATCAGTTGCAGCGAAGCCTTGTAAATCAAGTTTAACACGAGTTGGTAGAAAATCGATACAGCCTTGAAAAATTTCTAAACGATTTTCGCGTTTTAGCATTTCATCCAACTTTATTTTTAATTTATGTAAGTGCAAAACATCAGAAGCCGCGTAATCAAGCTGCTTTTCGGTGATTTCATAATTTCCCCAATCAGAGGTTTGTTGCTTTTTAGATAGTTCGATCCCAAGTAATTCTTCACATAAAGCTTTAAGTCCATGAGAATCTGTATAAGTGCGAACCAAGCGTGAAGCGATTTTGGTGCAGTAAATATTTTTTATTTCTACTTTTAAATAAAGTTGAATTGCCGCTAAATCAAAACGGGCAAAGTGAAAAATTTTCTGAATTTTTTCGTCAGCTAAAATTTTTTTTAGATTTGGTGAATTGTAATTTCCCTGTTCAAATTGCACCAAATGGGCGTTGCCGTCGCCTGCTGAAATTTGTATTAAACATAGACGATCACGAAGAATATTTAATCCCATCGTTTCGCAATCTACTGCAATTGAGTTTTTAAAATTAATGTCATTGGGTAAATCATTTTTATGCAAAAAATTTGCCATGTTATTTTACGAATCGTTGGAAAAAATCGTCGCTTAAATTAGGAATTGCTGAATCAATTTCTTGCATCTCGTTAATTCTGCCTTTGCAATATAAAACAATGTCACAGCCTGCATTTAAAATGGCTTGTGACTTTTCAAAAAAACTTCCTTGCAGCGCTTTCATCGAAACATCGTCACTCATTAAAATATTCTTAAAACCAATTTCTTCCCGAATCAGTTTGATAGCTTTTTGAGAAATTGTGGCGCAATTATTTTTGTCAATTGCGGTATATAAAATGTGCGCGGTCATAGCAAATTTTTGGTCACGCAATTCTTGAAAAGGTAAAAAATCGTTGGCTTTGAGTTCGGCAAGAGAATTTTCAACAATTGGTAATTCCAGATGACTGTCGCAAGCGCCAAGTCCATGACCGGGAATATGTTTGATTACCGGATAAATATCTTGCGATAATAATCCTTCGCAAACTTTTTTTCCTAATATTGCCACTTGCTTAGGATCATGACCATAAGCGCGATCACCAATAACATTGTGAGTTTTTTCAGTCAAAACATCCAGAACTGGAGCGCAATCAACATTAATTCCAACTTCTTTAAGGTCGCGACCAATTGCTTGGAAATTTTTAAAAATTTCCGTCATTGCCTGATTTTGATTTTGTTTGTAAAGATCGGCAAAATATTTTCCGGCTGGATATTTTTGCCAGTGCGGTTCTTTTAGGCGAGCAACTCTTCCACCTTCTTGATCAATCAGAATTAAAATTTCACCATCCATAACTTCGCGAAGTGAATCAGTTAATTTTTTTAACTGAGATTTATTTTCAATATTTCGACCAAAAATGATAAAACCAAGTGCACCACTTTTAGAAAAAAAAGATTTTTCTTCGTCGCTTAGAACAGTGCCTAAAATGCCGTAAATTACTGGCTTATTAACTTTTTTATTTTGTGAAATCTTTTTTAAGAGCGACATTTATAAAACGCCCTTGGTTGAATTAATCGCATTTTTTTTGCGTTGATCAATTTCAATAGCTTGTCGAAGCGAGCGCGCTACAGCTTTAAAGCAGGATTCAATGATATGATGATTATTCATTCCGTAGAGATTTTCGATATGCAAATTGCATCCTAAGCTTTGAGCAAAAGCAAAAAACCATTCGCGAAAAAGTTCGCAGTCCATTTCGCCAACTTTGTCACGTTTAAATTCACAATTAAAAACTGGATAAGCGCGACCAGATAAATCAATGACTGCACGTGTTAAAGTTTCATCCATCGTGATATAAGAGCTGCCAAAGCGCGTAATACCTTTTTTATCGCCTAAAGCTTGTTTAATTGCTTCGCCCAAAGCCAAGGCAGAATCTTCAGTTGTGTGATGAAAATCAATATGAAGATCGCCTTTAACTTCCAGATCAATATCAATTAAACTGTGATGAGAAAGCTGTTCAATCATGTGATTTAAAAAACCAATGCCAGTTGTAACCTTGAATTTTCCGGTTCCGTCAAGATTAACAGCGACTTTGATTTCAGTTTCTTTGGTGTGACGTTTTATTTGTGCTTGGCGCATTTTAAATTATTTTCTTGAATTATTTTTTTAAATTTTCAGCAACAAAATCCCAATTCACCAAGTGATTCAAAAAGGTATCGATATAAGTTGGACGAGCATTTTGAAAATCTAAATAATAGGCATGTTCCCAAACATCCATAGTCATTAAAGGTTTGGCTGTTGAAGTAAGAGGAGTTTCGGCATTGCCAGTTTTACTAATTTTTAATTTACCATTTTCTAAAACCAGCCAAGCCCAGCCTGAACCAAATTGAGTGGCGCCAGCATTTTTAAACTCAGCAACAAAATTTTCGTAAGAGCCAAAATCGCTGATAATTTTTTGTAAAACTTCGCCACTTGGTTTGCCGCCGCCGTTTGGCTTCATTGAATGCCAGTAAAAAGTGTGATTCCAAACTTGTGCCGCATTATTGAAAATACCAGCTTTGCTTTTATCGGCGTGAGAAATTTTAATGATTTCTTCTAAAGATTTTTCCGCCAAGTCAGTGCCAGAAATTAAATTGTTGAGATTAGTAACGTAAGCTTGATGATGTTTTCCGTAGTGAAAATTTAAAGTATTTTCAGAAATATGTGGCGCTAAAGCGTTTCTGGCGTAAGGTAGTTTTGGTAATTCAAAAGTCATAAATGATCCTTGTTTGTTATTATTAATTTTAGGATTTGAAGTGGCTTTTTGATTATTATTAAGCTTGGAAATATTATTTGTAATTTGGTTTGAAGTTCTATTCTTACAAGCGCTAGCTAACAAAACCGAAGATATTAAAGCAGTTTTGATGAATTTTCTTTTTGACAATTGCATGATAAAAAATTTATGTTTGACGATATTGCAAGTCAAGTTAGTAGACTGGTAAAAATTTAAACAATTAATTTCTGATGAATAAAATATCCGCTGTAATTGTTGCTCATAATGAAGAAAAAAAAATTGCTGATTGTTTGCGAAGCCTTAATTTTGTTGATGAAATTGTTGTGATTTTGGATAAATGTTCTGATCAAACTAAAAACATCGTTGTACAATTTACTGATAAAATTTTTGAGGGAAGTTGGCGTCTTGAAGGTGCAAGACGCAATGTTGCCGTTGCTTCGGCAACTTATGAATGGATTTTGGAAATTGATGCTGATGAAAGAATTTCGCCACAATTAGCGCAAGAAATTTTACAAGCAGTAAAAAATTCTCAAGCTTGCGCTTTCGTAATTCCAATTGCTAATTATGTTGGAAAACGCTGGGTAAAATATGGTTGGTTGCGGGTTCTTGGCGTTGCAAGTCGTCAAACTATGCATTACCGAGGTTTAAAAAAATATCACGAAGATAGAGAAATTCATCCAACGGCAGAATTATCAGCTAAAATAAAATATTTAAAAAATCCAATTATCCATCTGGTTGATGATAATATTGCTGATTTATTAAATCGCTTCAATCGTTATACTAATTGGCGCGCAAGCGATCTTAACAAAAAAAATAAAGAAAATTTTAGTTTAATAAAAGCTATCATCATTTTTAAACTAAGATTTATCAAATCGTTTTTTCTAAAAAAAGGTTATAAAGAAGGTCTTTTGGGCTTTTTGCTGGCGGTTCTGGCTGGTTTATATCCGATAGTTTCTCATTTAAAATCTGCTGAAATAAATAACAAAAATGAAAATTGTTAATATTATTTTAACCTCACAAAATGGCGGCGCTGAACAGGTTTTTATTGATTATTTGGCTATATTAAAAAATCTTGGACATGAAGTTTTGGCAGTTGTTAAGAACGATGCGCCCTACGCAAATGAGGTTACAAACCTTGGAATAGTTTGTAAAAAAATTGAAAATAATTTTGGTGATTACGATATTTTTGCGGTAAAAAATTTACAAAAAATTTTACAAGAATTCAACGCTCAAGCAGTAATTGCTCATGTTGGCAGATCAATGATTTTGATAAAAAAAGCGATAAAAAAAATTACTAAAAATAAAATATTTCTTATTGCTGTTAATCACAGTAATAACGTTAAGCGCTCAATTGGTGCTGATTTAATTTTCTCGGTAAATCGTGAAATTTTTTATCGCACTTTTGATTATGGTCAGGCTGAAGATAAAACTTTTGTTATTCCCAACGCCGTTGATTTAAGTGACGCAATTGCAGAAATGCCTTTGCTGAATTTACAAAAAAAAGATACAATTATTCTTGGCGCCATGGCAAGAATTGATAACAAAAAAGGTTTTGATTATTTAATTAAAGCGATTGCAAGATTAGAAAAATTGGCGCAAGAAAAAAATTTATCACAAAAATTTATTTTAAAAATTGCTGGCAGTGGCGCATTTGAAAAAGACCTACGCGCTTTGACCACAAAGCTTAATTTGAATGATAAAATAGAATTTTGTGGTTGGGTAAAAAATAAAAAAGAATTTTTTCAATCAATTGATATTTTTTGTAGCGCTTCCGATAACGAAACTTTCGGTCTAGTTTTGTTAGAAGCGATAAAATATCGCAAACCGATAATTGCTACCGCAACTGATGGTTCAAAAGAAATTCTGCGCCATGAAGTTGATGGCTTAATTTTAGCGCCAGATTCAAAAGAAAAATTAGATCAACTCTTCGCCGATAAGGTTTTGCAGCTAATAGAAAATCCTCAATTATTAAATTTTTTACTTGAACAGTCATTTATCAGGTTGAATACAAAATTTTCTTATCAGGCTTTAGAAAATAAACTCAAAGAAATCTTTGGTGTTGGTTTGTAAATTTTATAAAAGTTCTGCTTGATAATTTTTGCCGATATTTGGATAGTGCTTTTTGGAAATAGTGTGGGCAAATTGTTCATTAAAAGAGTCAGGTTCGAAAGAAAGCAGCTCATGGTGATTCAAGTTGGGTCACGCTATTTCCGCCTAAAGGTTCTAAAATTCAAAAAATCGCACTTCAAACTTAGTCATTTCGCACTTAGATGATGCAAAATTCGTATCTGGTTCTTGCCCGCAAATATCGTCCACAAAATTTTGATGAATTAATTGGTCAAGAGGTTTTGGTTACAACCTTAAGCAACGCCATTAAAAATAATCGTTTGCATCACGCTTATATTTTAACCGGCATTCGCGGCGTTGGTAAAACTACTACAGCACGAATTATTGCTAAAACCCTTAACTGTCTAAATCGTGATTTAAATTCACAAATTAAAGCTTGCGGAGTTTGCGCTAATTGCTTGGCGATCAGCGCTTCCAAACATCAAGATGTAATTGAAATTGACGCTGCAAGCCGCACTGGAGTTGATGATATTCGCGAAATTATCGATTCAATTGCTTATGCGCCAGTAATGGCAACTTATAAAATTTATATTATTGACGAAGTTCACATGCTAAGCAACAGCGCTTTCAACGCTCTTTTAAAAACTTTGGAAGAACCGCCAGCACATGTAAAATTTATTTTTGCTACCACTGAAATCAAAAAAGTTCCAATCACAATTTTATCGCGTTGTCAGCGTTTTGATCTGCGTCGTCTTGATGAAAATGAAATTGTCCAGCATTTAAAAAATATCTTAGTTAAAGAAAATATTAACGCTGATGAGCAAGCTTTAGAAGTAATTGCTAAAATCTCTGAAGGTTCAGTGCGAGATTCTTTATCTTTGCTTGATCAAGCGCTTTCCAGCAATAATTATCAGCAATTTTTATCGGGCGATGTTGTTGAAAAAATGTTGGGCTTGAATGATAAATCAAAAATTATTGAGCTTTTTACAGCAATTCTTCAAGGCGATTTTACCGCTGCTTTTGCTAAATTTTCACAATTTTATTCTTATTCATCAGACATATTGCAATTACTTACTGATTTAATGGATATCGTCAGCAAGACCACTTGCAGCAAGCTTGTTACAAATTATAAAGCTGAAGGTTACTCAAAATTTCAACAGGAAAAAATCTCTGAAATTGCAAAAAAAGTTTCACTCAATGCTTTAACTCGCATCTGGCAAATGCTTCTTAAAGGCAATAGCGAAATCACTTATGAAACTTCGCCAAAGATGGCTTTTGAAATGCTTTTGGTAAGAATTTGTCATTTAGCTGCTTTACCAAATTTATCAGAAATTTTGCTTGATTTGAATCAGTCGCAAGATTCTTTGCCGAATTCAACAGAAAAAATTGCGCCAAATATAAACGCTGACAATTCTTTCAAAACTAAAGAAAATAAACCAGCTGCTGAGGTTGAAGATGAAATTGTTAATGAAATTTTACGCAACTTCGCTGGCGCCAAAATAATTTAAAATTTTTTAATTATGAGTCTTGATCGAAAAGTAAAAATTCTTTGTGTTGAAGATGAAAATGAAATTCGTGAGAATATTTCTGAAATTCTGCGCGATGAAGGTTTTGAAGTTTTTGAAGCTGAAAATGGTAAAAAAGGTTTTGAAGTTTTTTTGCAAGAAAAGCCAGATTTAATTATTTCAGATATTATGATGCCCGAACTTGATGGATATGGTTTGCTAAAAATGGTGCGCGAGGGAAGAAATGTTAAAAATAATAATATTCCTTTTATTTTTTTAAGCGCTTTAGGACAAAGAGATAGTGTTATTAAAGGTGTAGAATTATCAGCCAATGATTATCTGGTGAAGCCAATTGATTTCGATTTGATGATTGCCAAAGTTAAAGAAAAAACTGCCAATTCTTTCAGAATTAAAGATAGTCACGAACGCAATATCAAAAATATCAAAAATCAGGTAGCAACAATTTTACCAAATGAGCTTTTCTCATATCTGGATATTATTATCAAAACTTCTTCAATCCTGAAAGAGGGCGCTAATGGCGACTATTTAAGCAGTCGCACTGCTGCTGATATCAATCGTATTTATTTAAATGCCATAAAATTAAAAGGCGCTATTTCTAACTCTTTAGATTCTGATACAATTGAAGTTAAGCTAAATTCCGACGAAGAAGTTTTTGCAATTAATGATTTTTTTAATGAATTTAATTCGGGTTTAAGCCAGAAAATCAGAGATCGAATTATTTTTGATCCTCAGGAAAATATGCCAAGAATAAAAGCAGATAAATCAATTTTGATCGACGCTATTAGAAGAATTCTTGCTTCAATGTTCAGAATTGACGGCGATTCTAAAGTTGAAATCAGATTTATGATTGATCATCTTGATCAGCTGGTAATGATTTTTTATTTCAAAAGTGATAATAAAAATGATGATTTTGCTGCGCATATTAATGAAGAGCAAATTGCTGCTATTTTAGATAAACAAAATTGCCAGTTAAAAGTTGTCGATGATAAAGAAAAAAGTTTGGTAGTTATAATTCCAAAACATCGTTTGATCAAATTCTAAATGCTTTATTAAATTCACCAAAATGTTTAAAAGATCTTCAAATTCGCATAAAAAAAATCAGCATCACAAAAAAACTAGTTTTGAAAAGTTACAGCATAAAATTGAACACAAAATTGAAGATCTTGGACATGAAATTCATCATGATGTTGAAGTTGCGGTCAAAAAAATAAAGAAAAAAATCAGCGTTTTTTATAAAGTTAGCTTCCTAGTTCTTATTACTCTTTCAATGGTTCTGGCTTATTTTGTAATTTTAGTTTCAACCACGCCAAAATCATTTCCTTTTATTACTAAAGAAATTCGTCAGCAGCTTAAAAAAAATTATGGCGATAATGTTACGATTGAAGAGACTTTCATCAGTTTTACCAAATATGGAACTTTAAAAATCAGCGCTAAAAATCTGAAATTTTTTTTAGAAAATGCTGCGGTAGAAGTTGGCGCAAAACAAGATGGCAAAGAATTTTTACTACCAGAAGTTGAGGCAGAATTTTCTCTTTTGAATGTTTTATATTCCAGCTTTGATCCCCGCAAAATTAAAATTATTGATCCACAAATTTCTATCGATGATTTTCCAAATACAAAAAATTCTTCTAATCAAAATTCTTTAGATGTTTCTGATCAAATAAAAGCCTTAATTGCTTTGATTGCCAAATTAAAAAGTGAAGAATCGCTAACCAGAATTTTTGAAATTGAAAACGCTCATCTTATAATTAATTATGATAATGGCAATCATGATAACGGCGGCAATTGTGACAATGGCAATTGTGGCAATTCGCGCAAAGAAATTATCATCAAAAAATCACAAATTCGCACTTCTTCTAAAAACAATATTTTATATATTTCTTCGCTTAATAATTTAAATTTTTTTGAAGCTAAGACGGATGTAAATCTTAATTCATCTTGTCAATTATCTGCGCAAAATAATCTTAAATGCGATCTATCTTTAGTTAATTTTGTTACTAATTCAATTGCCGATTTAAGCCCTAAATTGAAGCTTCTGGAACAAATTGATGCTATATTAAATTTGACAGTTTCTTTTGCAATTGATGATGGCAAATTTCACAATGTCTCTTTTAAAACCGAAGCAAAAAACGGTAATTTCTTTTTGCCAGAATTTTTTGCCAAAAAAATATTTTTTTCTGATTTTTTTATCAAAGGCGATTATGACGATAATCTGGGAATTTTGAATTTGTCTGAAACCAAGCTGGATTTTAAATTACACGATGATGCTGATATTTCTGATCCAAATTCTCTTAATTTAAAAAGTAATTTTAATATGTCGTTGCTAATTTCTGATTTAAAAAATTGGCAAAATAATCGTTTAGATTTTTACATTAAAATACAAAATGCTCCAATTAATGAATTAGAAAAGCTTTGGCCAGTTTTTTTGCAAGAAGCTGAAATTAGAAAATGGGTAATCGATCATATTTCTCAAGGCTTGATAAAAGATGCATACGCTAAATTTTCTCTGGTTAAAAATGGTAGTAAAACCACTTTAAAAACCATAAATTCACAAGTAGTTTTTGTTGGAGCTGATTTAAAATATGATGCTAATTTTCCTCAAATTAGTAAAATAAATGGCATTGCCAAATTTAGCGAAAATGACATGAATATTGCTATTTCTTCCGGAGAAGTTTTGGGCAGTAAAATTTATGATGCCACTGTAAGAATTGATGATTTTTCCGCTTCGCCAACTATGTTAAAAATTTTTGGAAGATCTTTTGGTGATGCTTCAGATGGACTTAAACATGCTAATAACAGCGCAGAATTTTATTCAAATGTTGAAAAATATTTAAACGGCAATTCACAAAATATTTTTGATATCAGAATTCCATTAGAAAAAGATTTGCCATTAAAAAACGCTTTTATAGCCGTCAAATCACAAATTAATAATCTCAATAACGATTATCTTAAAGGTTCGATAAATGTTGCGGTAAAGAAAGATTTCGGCAGTGAAAATTTCAACACTATAATCGATCTAAACTCTGCCAGGCTTGATATTAAAGAGTTAAATATTGACAAAAAAGCTGAATCATTGGGATCGCTAAATTTTATTATAGATTTTACCAAGCCTAAAAAAATTGAATTTAAAAATATTTTATTATCAAAAAAAGAAACCGTTTTGGTTAAAAATAAGACTCAGATTATTAACGCAAAAATTTCTGGTAATATTGTTTTTGAGACTGCGCCATTTCTTGTTGCGGAACTTAATTTGAAGAATGAAAATTTTGGTCGCAGCGGTTATTCATTATCTTACTTTAGCGATAATAAAGACTCTTCCCAAAAAATATCATTACGCGGTCAAGTCTTTGATCTATATCCGTTAATTAAAAACAAATTATTCAAATTCTCTTCTGAGAAAAAATTCAACAATAGCAATATCCAAATTGTTTTGGATAATTTGCTTCTGGCTAATTCTAAATCGATTAAGAATTTTTATGTTAATTTAAAATGCGCCAATCAACTTTGTTACAGCGGCTTAATCAAAGGTAATTACAATAAAAAACAGCAATCAATTAATATAAAATTAAGCAAAAAATTATCAGAAGATTTTTCTGTAATTAATGGTCAGATCAGCGATGTTGGCTATTTGGCAGAAGCTTTTGATATTTCAAATATTATTGCTGGCGGTGATGCAAAACTAAATTTACAAAGCAGAATTATTAATAAAAAACCAGTTTTAGCCGGAGAAATTACCATTAACGATAATGTTATAATTTATGAAAACCCTTCAGTAAAGCGCCTTGCCAGTAATGATCTTTTTTCTAAAATTCGTGATAAAATTTTCTCTAATGATAAAACAATTTTTGATTCTCTTAAATTAGATTTCGCCTGGCAAAACAATATTATCAACATCAAATCACTGATTGCCAATAATTACAAAATTGGTATTACCGCCAAAGGTTTTATTGATCTTGGCAATGATACTTATGAAATTAAAGGCATGATTGTTCCGGGTTTTATAATTAATAATTTGTTTGGTATCGGTAATATTCCAATTTTAGGAAATATGATTAGCGGCCTGCTTACTGGCGGCGAAGGCGGCGGCGTTTTTGGCATTCGCTATGAATATGTGAAGCTAAAAAACCAACAACCAAATTTTACTACCAGCAAAATCTCATCTTTTGTACCAACCACCATCAAAAATCTTTTTGATTTGATTTGAT
>JANRKR010000010.1:0-3230 GCA_033763375.1 Rickettsiales bacterium | reverse complement strand
CAATGACGTTGATCAGCCCAGAAATTTAGCAAAATCCGTTACCGTGGAATAATCACAATTTAACCTCAAGACATGAAAAAACGTGCTTTAATAACCGGCATCACTGGCATGGTTGGTTCGCATCTGACTGATTTTTTATTATGCCTAAAGTAAATAAATTTTTTAACTTGGTAATTTTTTTTGAAGGCTTTCTTTGGCGTTTATAATCGATTTGATTTAGGGCAATTATTTTATAATTTTGAGCCAAGCAAAGTGAACCAAATGCGTGTTCAAAAGCGTAGGGACAAGCTGAATCAGAATTTTCAAAATCTTTTAAAATAATTTTCTTTTCTTTGAAGCGCTGCAAAATTTTTGTTCTTATGGCAAAAACTGTGCCGCGAAAAAAAATTGCTTCGTCACTGATTTCAAATTTTTTACAAAAATTTTTGAAGTTATCACGATTTTCAAGTTCAATAAAAGATAAATCTTCAAAACTTCCAATCATACCAATTTTTTTATCACAAAATTTACTCAAAACCAAAGCGCTTTGAAATTTATTACCAATTAATGCGCCAGTTAATCTTTGGCGCCAATCTTTTTGTTCAAAGCCGGTATGAAGCGATTTTTTGGAGTGAAGTTTGATCAAAACATCGTAATCATTTAAATCAATATTATTAATAACTTCAATCAAACCGCCAACATCGCGACCAATATTTGGTATAGAAAAAACTTTGGTGTTAGGAAAAATTGTAAAAATTTTAGCAATTTTACTTTGATCGCAATCAACCAGAGTAATGAAAAGATCAAATTTGTGAGGAATATTTTTTAAACTTTCAATAAATTCATCAAGTAAATCTAGGTAGAATAAATGCAAATGAACCGCAACTTTTAGTTGCAAGATTTTTACTAAATTTCTTTGATAAAAAAATTTTCCAAAAAAAAGATTAAGTTTTCGATAAAAAAAACCAGCTTCAAGCTTGTCGCCGTAAGATCTTATTTTTTGAGCTTTAAGAATATCTTCTCTGCAAATTAACATGATTAACTTAATTTTAGGGCTTCCAAATATTGGCGATAGGATGAATTTTTTTTGTACTTTTCGATAAGTTTTTGAAATTGGCTTGAATCAATGAAGCCTTTTCTAAAAGCGATTTCCTCAATGCAAGCAATCTTCAAACCTTGGCGTTTTTCAATAGTATGAATAAATTGCGAAGCTTCTAAAAGTGAATCTGGTGTTCCGGCGTCAAGCCAAGCAAATCCACGTTTTAGTCTGATAACAGCAAGTTTGTTTTGATCAAGATAAGCTTTGTTAACGTCGGTAATTTCAAGTTCTCCACGTTTTGAAGGTTGAAGACTTTTAGCAATTTTTACAACTTCAGAATTGTAAATATAAATTCCGGTAACTGCTAAATTTGATTTAGGATTTTGTGGCTTTTCTTCGATTGAAATTATTTTTTGAGTTGATTGATCAAATTCAACCACGCCATATCTTTCAGGATCGCAAACATGATAAGCAAAAACAAAACCGCCAATTTCTCTTTGCTCTAATTGTAGAATTTTTTCTTGCAGATTTTCGCGATTAATGCCGTCGCCGTAAAAAATATTATCGCCCAAAATTAAACAAACATTTTCGTTACCAATAAATTTTTCACCAATCAAAAAAGCTTCGGCAATTCCTTTTGGTTGATCTTGAATTGCATAAGAAATTTTAATTCCAATTTCTGATCCGTCGCCTAAAAATTTTTCAATATTTGGTGTATCTTGCAGCGTTGAAATTATTAAAATATCTTTGATTTCAAGGTTCATCAAAGTAGTTAGCGGATAGCAAATCATTGGTTTATCATAAACCGGCAATAATTGTTTGCTGATAATGTTTGTTAGTGGCGCAAGCCTGGTGCCATTGCCGCCAGCAAGTATGATTCCTTTCATTAAATAAATTTTACAGTTTTAAATTATTCACTCATGAGAAAGTTTCTTTCCTGATGATTTTGTGAGAAATCTTCGATTTTAAGTTCAGTAGCGTGAGAAACTTCATTCATCATAATAACTCTGCCAGTGTGATAATCGCCATCGGCACTGTCAAAGAATTCAATAGTTGAGCCTTCGCGAACCAAATTGCCTGATTCAATTTGAATTGTCGAATTTTTTTTTACATCAATGCCGTCCCAAGCAAAGCAGGGCGAATTAGAAAAAATTAATTCGGCGATTGTTAGAATTGTAATTGCAAGCTTTTGTAGCGAATTTTGTGGTGAATGTTTCATAAAATTATTTGGTGATTATTATTGACTTCTTGTGAAGTTATTTGTTTATTGCGCGCCCTTCTTGAGAAAGCAATAATCAATTTTGGTAAAAATAAAATTTTGAAGTAAAAACCTTTGAAGTAAATTTCGGGGCGTAGCGCAGTCTGGCTAGCGCATCTGGTTTGGGACCAGAGGGTCGGGAGTTCGAATCTCTCCGCCCCGACCACTTCTATCAAAAGCTCACGAGTTTTAAAAAATCACATCTTTTTAAAATCACATCTTTCTTGCGTTGTAATTAATTCCTTCAAAAACCACTGCGTCAAACTTAGTTCCTGTTTTTGGATGATGAATTGTGCGTTTCAAAACATAGTCAAAAAGCAGCGGGTTATATTGATAAATCTCATTTAAATATTGGCGTTCTTGCTTGGTGATCATGCCGTATTTTACTAAGGATTTTGTTTGAATAATAACGTTAATTGCAGGCAATGGATAATCGCTGCCGTTGACCAATCTTTTGTGCAAATTGGAATTTTCTAAAAGAGTTAGGATTGGAGTTGGTAAGCGATTGAATTGTGTTGTTGCTGAGATTTCTCCATAAAGCAAACCTTCATATTTTTTCTCATTCATCAATCGCATAAAAAGTTCAAAACTTGGAATTTTTTTATTTCCATTATCCAGATCTTCATCGCTGCCAAGACTGGCACAATGTGCCATTATAACTTTCACTCCCATATCAAGCGGTCGTCTAAATAACAGAGGATTTCCTAACTTTTGATCTTCTTTAGCTTCAACTGCTTGTTCTTCTCCAACATGGGTTAGCAAAATTATGTCATGCTTTTTCATCGTCTTGTAATATTCATCAATACGCGGATCTGAAGCGTCAATCCCTTGGGCGTTTGGCAGCCATTTAATCCATTTAACACCTTTTTTTGCCCATTTTTCTAATTCTTGAACTGCATCTTTGCGATAAGGATGAACGGAAATTACAGGAACAAAAAGGTCAGGATATTTTTC
>JANRKR010000009.1:0-2962 GCA_033763375.1 Rickettsiales bacterium | reverse complement strand
ACGATCTTCTGAAAAATTTTCATACAATGATTTGAAGTGATCAACATAAGTATAATTTATTGAAAAATTTTCATTATTTAGAATTACAATTCTTTTAGCATCAATTGAAGTTGTCCAACTAAGATTTGGGTTTGGCAAAAGTTGATTATCATAAAAAGAAACATCAACTTTCTCTTTCAAGCTTTTAAAAGTTGCAGTAAAATCTTGTGGAGCAAAAGTTTTTGGCGAAGTGCTGCGAAATATTTTTATCTCATCGCCATTATTATTATTTGTAAAAGTAATGGTGGTATTATTGCCTTTAAAAATTGGTTCTGAACCTAAAAAATCTTTTTCATTAATTCCAAAATTTTTACAAATAATTGTTACTATTTCGTCATTTGTTTTTATTGCCAAAAATGGTATAAAAACTTCTAGATCTATGTCATTTGGGTTTTCAACCTTTTCGCCTCGGTGATTTTTGTAAATATAACTTCCTTTGATAGCAACTTTTGAAAAATTTCTGACTAGGTTTTCTATAATTGGCTGAAGCAAATCAGGTAAATCTTCAATCGAGGTAAAATCTCTATCACTTCTAAAAAAAATATTGCTAGCTGATTCTTTTTCTAACATCTCTGAATTCGGAAGAATTATATCTTCTTGCTCAACTTTTTTTAATTCATTTTCTTCGATTTCTTTAGGTTTCCATTTTTTAAGAACCTCATTTAGTCGTTTTTTGGCTAATTCATTTATTCTGGCTCTTTCTATTTTTCTTTCCAACTCTTCATCTTTTAATTTTTTCGCTTCTCTATTTAGCTTTTTAGGTGCCTCAATTTCTGCTCTCGTTAATTTTTTTATTTCAGCTTGTGGCTCAATTTCTTTTACAGCAGATTTTTCTCTAATTATTTTTAAAACTTCTGTCTCAAAACTACGTAAATTTTTTTTGGAAGATTCTTTAACTGAAGCACCTATTTTTACTTTATTAAAACTTGCATTAAGCTCTGAAATCAATGTCCTAAATGCTTTTTCTTCCAGCAAAGCAAATTTAACAATTATATTTTTACTTTTAGTAATAATTCCTAAATGATCTTGAACAGTACTTATAGAAATTTTGGACAAAGCTTGTTTTACCAAATCAAAATCCAAATCTTCTTGCGCAACCAAAAACTCGGTGATTTTTCTTGCTTCTCCTGACTGATCAAACTTACGAGACACTGAATGCGCTAACAAAGAAAAACCATTTTTATCGCAATAATTAAGATTGATTGATTTACTAAACAGTTTTTGCACATCATCAAATTTTCCAAACCTTGCTGCTAAAAAACCAAGATTAAAACCGTTATTAATTTCAAAATCTTGCAGTTCTTGTTCGTTTATTTTTAGACAAAGTTCAGTAATTTTTCCTGAATCTGGAATTGGTTTTAGGCTCTCAAAAGTTGGATTGTTTCTAAGACTACTAAAACTTTTCAGTAATTTTCTTAAATCATCACGACGCTTATTTTCTCTTTCTTCTTGCTCTAACTTTTCTGCTTTTTGTTTTTCTTCTTGCTCTAACTTTTCTGCTTTTTGCTTTTCTTCTTGCTCTAACTTTTCTGCTTTTTGTTTTTCTTCTTGCTGCCTTATTTCCGCCTTGGTTAATTTTCTAACATATTCAATAGTTGTATAGCTATCGCTTTTGAAATTTTCTGGCGTAAAAGTAAAAAAATCTTCTTTGATTATGCGTTGGTTTAGCAAAAGAACGATAATCTCTTTTGCAGTAATATTTTGCTTATTTTTTACTTCACAATGCGCGCCTCTTGTAATTAAAAGTCGAGCCATTTCACAATATTGTTTTCTATCTTCTTGCGCTACAGCTGTTAGAGCCAAATTTAAAATAGTATGTAAAGTTGTGTTGCCTCTTTCTTTGCATACTCGATTTATTAGCTGAGGAACTCGGTCAAGAATTGCTTCAACATTACCAAAATTTAAATTACGAGCATTGATGTTAAGAATGTCAAACGCACCAATAACTCTACTGCAATCTACACCAGCATCAATCAAAGCAGATGTCAGCCTTGGGCAATCAAAATTAGCGCAATAAAATATTAAAGGAGTGAAGCCATCTTCAATTCTTACTTTATAATTAGGATCGGCACCGATTTTTAAAAGACTTTCCGCGAATGATAAAATTTTTTCAAAACGAGAATCATCTTTAAAGTCTTTGCGTTTATCCGATCTTAAAAAATCACAAATTGAATAAAGAGCAAGAGTGTTTGATTCGTCGTTTTGTTCAACATCACTCATTAAAGATGCGATGTTTTCTAGCTTGATCTCAATCAATTTTTGAATGGTCAAATTTTCATTTTGACTGAACAAACTAAAGTGATCGATACTTATTTCTAATATTCTTATTACTTCAAAAACTTCCCTGCTGACTTTATAATCGTTATTGAGCAAATGAATCGTACCAAATGTGCGTCTGTATCTGTCAATTAGATTGATTAGTTCTTGGTCTGGATCTTGAGAAATTTTGATTAGAGCAATATCTTTCTTGATATTAAAATCTAAATCCTCGAGGGAAGGATAATTTTTTAAAAGATATTTTTCTTGGCTACTAAGTATAATTAATGATAAAAAATACTTCAGGAGTAAGTTTTTTTTATTCAGAATTGGATTTGGAGAAGTATTTTTTCCTGCTAAAATATATTCAAGCGCACTGTGACCATAGCTATTTTTATAGTTTAACAAAAATAAATTATCATCTCTTGAATCAATCAAAAAACTTAGAACTACGAAAGGAAAAACGTCATTTTTATTTCTAGCAGCATGATGTAGAATTGTATTGTCATTATCAAAAATATAAATCTGCTGATCGCCTTTAAGTAAAAGATTTAATATTTTGGGATTTGCCAACAACTTATTAAATTTTGCAACGTCAGTAATGCCAATAGCAAAATCATAAATTATTTTTTTTATTGAAGCTTCATCAAAAAATTCGTTTTGTTCA
>JANRKR010000008.1:0-49205 GCA_033763375.1 Rickettsiales bacterium | reverse complement strand
AAAAATTGAAGAAAAAGATTTACGAATTGATGTTTTTCGCTCAAGTGGCCCTGGTGGACAATCAGTTAATACAACTGACTCAGCGGTGAGAATTGTTCACATTCCAACTGGTGTTACGGTTTCAATGCAAGACGAAAAATCACAAATTAAAAATCGTGAAAAAGCCATGAAAGTTTTACGATCCAGACTTTATGAAGCGCAGCGCGAAAGAATTGAAAAAGAAATTTCTGCTAGCAGAAAAGAGCAAATTGGCAGTGGCGACAGAAGCGAGAGAATTAGAACTTATAATTTTCCGCAAAGTCGTGTCACCGATCATCGCATTAACTTAACCAGTTACCGCATTGATGATATCATGCTTGGTGAATTAGATGAATTTATTAACGCTTTAACCGCCGATGACCGCGCACGAAAATTGTCTGGAAGTGAAGAGTAAGAATTTTTAAGTTAAATTATAAATTGCCAAATTTTTCCCAAAAAATTTAATTATACCAAAGTAAAAATCTATTGCGGATGCGGCAATTTAGTTGCCGCGCAGCAATTCGATTTACACCAAATTCAAACAAAAGTTTGAATTTGATTAAGTATATACATCAGCTGCTGAAATTTTTTTTATTCCATCAGAGGTTTTTAAAATCAAATTTCCTTCTTCATCAAGATCAGAAAAAATTCCGGAAATTTCTTGGTTGTTATTTTTCACTTTTATTTCTTGGTTTAAGCAAAAAGATTTTTCAAGCCATAATTTGCGAATTCCTACAAAACCAAAATCGAGATAATTTTTATAAAGATTTTCAAATTGATTTAAAAAATTTTTCAGCGCTTTTTCACAAGAAATTTCGATACCAAATTTTTTTAAATTACTGGCTGGAAAAATTGTTTGACCAGGGTTTGAAACAATATTTAAGCCAATCCCAACAATTACCAATTCGCAATTTTTTTGATTAATTTTGCTTTCAAGTAAAATTCCAGCAATTTTTTTCTCATCAATCAAAAGATCGTTAGGCCATTTATTTTCAATTTTTAAATCAGGTTTTAATAGCTGAATAGCAAGTCTTAAGGCTGTAACAGCAACAAAAGAAATTTGCGCAATTTTTTGAGCCGAAATATTTGGTTGCAAAACCAGTGAAAAATAAAGATTACCTTGCGGCGAGTGCCAAACCCTTGAATTACGCCCTTTTCCAGCTGTTTGCTTGTCTGCTAAAATTATTTCACGATCAAAAATTTTTTTTGCCGCCACAAGTTCAAAAGCAGTTTTATTAGTGCTTTCTAATTCTTCAAATTGATGAATTGTGAAATTTTTGTAAGTCCAGCTTTTCATGTTTAGAATCTTAGAACCTTTTAATAGATTATTGTTTATCTTGGCATTTGGTCATTGCGAGAAAAGCGCGGCAATTTAGAATTTTATCTGACGAAAGTAAAATTTAATTCATCCGACAAGGTTTTTTCAAAACGATAATTTTCACTTTTAAAGTTTTTTAAATCGCCAGGAACAGAAATTTTGTTTTTGATTATAAAGTTCGTCATTAGTCCGCGTGCCTTTTTAGCGTTGATTCCAATGATTTTATAAACACCGTTTTTATTTTCTTTAAAAACGATGTTTATAATTTTTGCTGAAATTTTCTGTGGATTTATTGCAGAAAAATATTCTTCCGAAGCCAAATTTATGACGTGTTTTACGGCATTATTTTTACATTCCAAATTCAGATAATTAGAAATTTTATCACCCCAAAATTGATAAAGATTTTTTACACCCAAAATATTCTTTAAATTACTTTTTTGAAAGTCGGTTGCCATTTCTAATCGATAAGGCTGAATCAAATCCAAGGGTTTTAAAATTCCATAAAAGCCTGATAAAATTCTTAAATTTTTTTGAGCAAAATCAAAATCACTTTGTGAAAAATTTTCTTTGTCAATTGGCTTATAAACATCGCCATCAAAAACTAATAAAGCTGGTTTGGAGTTTTGTAAATTGTAGTTTGGGGCAAAATTTTGCCAACGCTGAAAATTTAATTGTGCTAAATTTTTGCTAATCGTCATTAACTTTTCTAAATCAGAAACTGACAATTTTTTCAGCGTTGCGGCTAATTTCTTAGTTTCATTTTCAAAATGAGGAATGGAAAAATTTTTTTGCAAAATTTTTGTTTGATAATTCAGAGATTTTGCAGGCGAGAGTAAGATTAACATAATTACTTGCTTTTATTGACCCTGATAAATAAAAAGACGCGACATTTCGTGAACTTAAAAATCAAATTAAGAATATAAACAAAATGACACAAGAACTACCTTTAATGCGCAAAGCAACTGCTGTTTGGCTGGTTGAAAATACTTCTCTTACTTTTGCGCAAATTGCTGCTTTTTGCGGCTTGCATGAGCTTGAGGTTCAAGGTATTGCCGATGGCGATGTTGCTTCTGGAATTATCGGACAAAACCCAATTCTTTCTGGTCAACTTTCACACGAGGAAATTGAAAGATGCGAAAAAAACTCTCAAGCTACTTTGGTTTTAAAAAGATCAATAACTTCTGACGTTAAATCTGTCGCTAAAAAATCCGGCAAATATACGCCAATTGCCAGAAGGCAAGATAAGCCAGACGGCATTGCCTATTTGTTAAAATATTATCCCGAAATAACCAACGGTCAGATCAAAAAATTGGTTGGCACAACTGATAAAATGATCGATTCAATCAGAACTCGCACTCATTGGAATTTAAAAAATATCAAACCACGCGATGTTGTTTTGCTTGGTCTTTGCAGCCAATCACAGTTTAACGATATAATTTCCAACATTAAGCCCGTTGAAAAAGAAATTGAAAAACCAAAGAAAAAATCAAAAAAGTAAACTCTAAATTATATTTATTTATGACTCTGGAAATTGGCAAAGCTGCACCTTTATTTTCTCTTGCTTCTGATGGCGACGAAATTTCTCTTGCCAATCTTAAAGGCAAAAATGTTGTTTTATATTTTTATCCAAAAGATGATACTCCAGGTTGCACCATTGAAGCTCAAGACTTCAGCCGTAAAATTAAAGAATTTGAAAAGCTCGATTGCACAGTTTTAGGAATTTCCAAGGACAGCGTTAAAAGTCATTGCAACTTCATCGCCAAATATAATTTAAGTTTCAATTTATTATCTGATGTTGATGGTGAAGTTTGCCAGAAATATGGTGTCATTAAAGAAAAATCAATGTTTGGTAAAAAATATTTTGGCATTGATCGCAGCACTTTTTTGATTGATAAAGTGGGTAAAATTAATAAAATTTGGACTTCAGTAAAAGTTAACGGTCACGTTGAAGAAGTTTTGGCAGCTGTAGCAAAAATAAAATAGGCGATTATCCCAAGAAGCACAACCAGCCCCGTCATGAAGACTAAGGTGACAACGTCATAAAGACTAAGGTGACAATCTTGGTTAAGATCCAGCCACACTGTCACGTTAGTCTTCATGTTGTTGTGATTTAATTTTAGATTCGGATTTTGTCACCCCGTCTTCATGTTATTGTGATTTGATTTTAGATTCGGATTTTGTCACCCCGTCTTCATGACGGGGTTTTGAAAAAATTGTGAGTCAATGGATAATCACCATAAAATAGCAAAAATAGAACTTGATTTTTGTTAGTTGGCACCTAGATTGCCGCGCTCTTTTGAAGGTCGTTAAAAGTCAACTTACATTTTGGCTTCAGTTTCGCAAATTTAGATTCGCAAACTTCCAAATCATGCAACGCCTTATAACTACACTCTAAATTTACAGGCTTTATATAAGCCAAATAATATTTTTTGATTATGACTAACATCGTTTTAAAAGCCGAAAAAAGAGAAAAACTTGGCTCTCTGCAAGCTAAAAAAATTAAAAGAGCTGGCAAAATTCCTGCTGTAATTTACTCGGCAAAAGGCAATATTAATTTAACAATTGATGCCAAAGAATTTGAACATGAATATTTCAAAGGCAATTCACAAACTTCGGTAATTGAGTTAGAATTTTCTGGTAAAAAAACCAAAGTTATTGCTCATAAAATTGAGTTGGATCCAGTTTCTGATCGTCCAGTTCATGTTGATTTTCTTAATTGCGAAGAATCTAAAATCGTTCGCGCTCATCCAAAAATTAATTTTATCAATCAAGATAAATCTCCAGGTTTGAAACGCGGCGGTCTTTTAAATGTGGTTCTTAGAAAAATCACCGTTCTTTGTGATAATGCTAAAAACGTTCCTCACAAAATTGATGTTGATGTTGGAGCGCTGCAAGTTGGCAATAAAATCCGTGGTAATGATCTAAAACTTCCACAAGGTGTAAAATTAGCAGAAAATGGTAAGTTTTTAGTTGCCTCAATTGTTGGTCGCTCTACTAAAACTGAAGAAGCAACTCCGGCAGCAGGCGCAACAACAACAGCCGCAGCTCCAGCAGCAGGTGCGCCAGCAGCTCCGGCTCCGGCAGCGGCAGCAAAAACTCCAGCAGCAAAAAAATAATTCCACTTTATTTCACTGTTGCAAATACTTCACATTTTTTGCAGAAACAGAATTTGCAACAGCAACATAAAGTCTACCAAACCACCTTCAAATTACTTGGCTTTCGGTTATAAAAATGTTTTCGCTAAAGATTTTTTTCTTGGCAATCTGGCAAAAATTGGATCAGTAATTTTAGTTGAAATGAAAGCCGCTAAATTAACCAAAAAATAAAGCTGCCACGGAAAAGCAATTCGCGATTTATTATTTGCCAAACCTGTTTTGATAATTTTGGCACATTTTTCAACCGGCACTAAAAACGGCATAAAAAAATCATTAACCGCAGTCATTGGTGTTTTAACATAGCCTGGACAAATAACATTCACCTCAATTCCAAACTGCGCCAAATTTCCTCTTAAAGCTTCACCATAAATTTTAATCGCCGCTTTACTGGCGCAATAAGCTGGCGAACCGGGTAGACCACGAAATCCAGCTAGTGAAGAAACCAGCGCAATTTGACCTTTTTTTGCCATCAGCATTTTCTCAATTGCCGGATGAATTAAATTCAAAACACCATCTAAATTTGTGGAAAAAATTTTCTTAATTTGTGAGAAAGATTCAGCGCCACCAAGAGTTCCAGCTGAAATTCCAGCATTAGCAATTACTAAATCTAGCTGATAATTTTGCGTTATTTTTTCGATCCAATTTCTAACCGCTTTTTCGTCGGTTACATCAATTATTTGTAAATGAATTGTTGCTTTTAATTCTTCGCAAAGAATTTTTGTAGTTTGTAAATTTTCAATATTTCGACCGCATAAAAACAAATTTATACCAGCTTTGGAATAAGCAATTGCAAGTGCGCGACCAATTCCACTTCCGGCACCGCTAATTAGAATATTTTTAGGATTTTTCATAAATGAAGGCAAAATTTATTACATTTGAAGGAATTGAAGGTTGCGGAAAATCAACCCAAGCTAAAAAATTGCAAGAATATTTTCTAGCACAAAATATTCCAACAATTCTCACGCGCGAACCAGGCGGAACAATTGCTGGCGAAAAGATTCGTCAAATTTTAATTGATGAAAAAATTAACAAATTAGAAGCAACTACTGAACTTCTTTTAAACTTTGCCGCTCGTCTTGAACATTTAGAAAAATTAATAAAACCAGCTTTGCAACAAAATAAAATCGTAATCTGTGATCGCTTCTTCGACTCAACTTACGCTTATCAGGGAAGCGCGCTTAATGTTGAAGAAAAATCGATTAATGAAATAAAAAAAATTACTATTGGTAATTTTGTTCCTGATATAACTTTTTTAATTGATGTGCCGGTTGAAACAGCTTTTAAGCGCATTCATAATCGAGCTGAAAATAATCGTTATGAAAAATTAGGGTTAGATTTTCATCAAAAAGTTCGTGCTGGTTTTTTAAAACTGGCTCAGAAAAATTCACGAATTAAAGTGATTGACGGCACTAAAGAATTGTTAGAAGTTTTTGCACAAATCAAATTAATTTTAACCTCAATTTAGAATATGAAAAGAAGAAATAAAATTGCGCTGATTGGCGCTGGCAATATTGGTGGCACTTTGGCGCATTTGGCTGGCTTAAAAAATTTAGGCGATGTTGTAATTCTTGATGTAGCTGAAGGCGTTGCAAAAGGCAAAGCTCTTGACTTAGAACAATCTTCGGTTGTTGAAGATTTTGATGCCAATATTAATGGAACCACCAATTATTCTGATATTGCTGATGCCGATGTAATAATCGTTACCGCTGGAATCGCCAGAAAACCAGGTATGAGCCGTGACGATCTTTTAAATACTAACACCGCAATCATCAAAAATGTTGCGCTTGGAATTAAAGAACATGCGCCCAATGCTTTCGTGATTGTAATCACCAATCCGCTTGACGCCATGGTTTATGTTATGCAAAAAGTTTCAGGATTGCCAACTAATAAAGTGGTTGGAATGGCTGGTGTTCTTGATTCATCACGCATGTCACTTTTTTTGGCACGCGAATTTAATGTTTCGGTTGAAGATGTTCAAGCTTGCGTTCTTGGCGGACATGGCGATACCATGGTGCCGCTGATTCGTTATTCTTCAGTTGCCGGAATTCCAATTCCAGATTTAATTGAAATGAATTGGACAACTAAAACTAAAATTGAAGAAATTATTCAGCGCACTCGCGATGGCGGCGCTGAAATTGTAAAACTTTTAGGAACCGGCTCCGCTTTTTACGCACCAGCTGCTTCAGCTATTTTGATGGCCGAAAGTTATCTTTTTGACAAAAGAAAAATTTTACCAGTTGCAGCAAATTTAAATGGCGAATATGGCGTTAAAGATGTTTATATCGGTGTACCAGCAATTATCGGTAAAAACGGCGTCGAAAAAATTGTCGAAATAAAATTAAATTCACAAGAAATCACCATGTTTAATCGTTCAGTTGAAGCAGTTAAAAAGCTAATCGCCGAAGTAAAATTATAGTGGTAATAATTTTGCGATATAGCATATCCCGAAATAATTGACACTTTTTGATTTCATGCCCGAAAACAAAATCAAAAAATCACGGCTAATTTTTATTTACTGCTTCGTTTTGATAGCGTTCGCAGTAATTATTTTACGCATGTTTTTTATCGTCAGCTTTGGCGATAAAGTAAAAATCAGCAATATTTATGATCAGCGCAAATTAATAAAACGCGCTAATATTATTGATCGCAACGGCACTTTAGTTGCAACCGATTTAAAAACTAAATCACTTTATGCTAGCAGCATTTTAATCAAAGATGTCAAGGCTGTTGCCGCAGCAATTTCCTCAGTTTTTCCTGACTTACCTTACGAGGAAATTTTAAAAAAAATTACCGACAACAAAAATAGCAAAAAATGGATTTTGCTTAAAAGAAATCTGACGCCAAACCAAGCATTGCAAGTGCAAAATTTGAAAATTGCTGGTTTAATTTTTGAAGATGATCGCATTCGTGTTTATCCACAAAAATCAATCACTAGCCATTTAGTTGGTTATGTTGATCTTGATCGCAAAGGCTTATCTGGCATTGAAATGCAATATGATCAGCAATTGGCAAAAGGCGGAGCTGATCTGCAGTTGGCGCTGGATATTCGCGTGCAAGATATTTTGCATGATGAGCTTTCAAATGGCATGAATCAATTCAACGCTAAAGCTGCTGCCGGAATTATTTTTGATGTAACCAATGGCGAAGTTTTAGCAATTTCCTCGCTGCCTGATTTTGATCCCAATCTTCACGAAGCCACATCTGAGCAGCGTTTTAATCGTGTTGTAAATGGCGTTTATGAACTTGGCTCAATCTTTAAAATTTTTACCAACACCATCGCTTTTGAAGACAATATTATTAAAATTAATGATGTTTACAAAGTTTCTGAACCCATCAAAGAAGGTCGCTTCACTATTAATGACGATCATTACGTCAAAGATCAAATGACCGTAGGAGAAATTTTTGCTTATTCATCAAATATTGGCACAGTTCAAATTGCTAAAAAAATTGGCGCCGATTTAGAAAAAAGACAGCTCGAAAAATTCGGTCTACTTAAAAAAATTGATGCTGAGTTTCCTGGTTTAGGAAGACCGATTTATCCAAAAATTTGGCGCGATATTAATCTTTTTACCATTTCTTACGGACACGGAATTGCCATCACACCAATGCACATCGCCACCACAGTTGGCGCAATTGCAAATGGCGGCACACTTTACAAACCTGAATTTTTAAAATTAACAATTCAACCAAGCGGTAAAAAAATTATCAAAGAATCTACTTCGCAAATTATGCGGCAAATGATGCGACAAGTAGTTTTGGAAGGAACTGGTCGTAACGCAGATGTTGTCGGTTACGAAGTTGGCGGCAAAACCGGAACTGCTAATCGCGCCGAGCTTGGCAGTTATAATGAAAAATCAACTATTGCTTCTTTTGTAGCTGTGTTTCCAATCACCCAACCTAAATATTTAGTTTATGTAATTTTTGATCGACCAAACTCTGCTTTTAATACTGGCGGAATGGTTGCAGCGCCAGTTGCCGGCAAAATTGTCCGCAATATTGCACCAATTCTTGGTGTTTATCCCATCAATACCAACAAATTATAAAATGATAAAATTAGAGAATCTCTGCTTTGAATATCCAAATAAATTAGCTTTAGATAACATATCTTTTTATCTAGAAAAAGGCTCAATAACAGCCTTGGTTGGACCCAATGGCGCTGGTAAAACTACGTTAATGAATTGCATTGCCGCGCTTGAAGAACCAATCTCAGGCTCAGTGACAATTGACGGAATTGTCACAACCAAAGATCCGCGCCAAGTTCATAAAAAAATTGGTTATTTGGCAGATTTTTTTGGAATATATAAATATTTAACTGTTCGCCAATCATTAGAATTTTTTGCCAGAATTCATCAAATTAACTTAAAATTCCAAGCTTCTGAAACTCAAAATAAGTCGGCTTTTAAAAATAAAATTGAAGAAATTGCGCATAGTTTAAATCTGTCACAATATCTTGATTTTGAAGCAGGAAGTCTTTCGCGCGGCTTTAGACAGGTTTTAGGAATTGCCCAAGCTTTAATTCACGATCCCGAAATATTAATTCTTGACGAACCAACTTCTGGTCTTGATCCAGAAGCCAGAGAAAATCTAGCAAATCTTTTTCATCAGTTAAGTAAGCGCAATATGACAATTTTGGTTTCTTCTCATATTATTTCTGAGCTTGAAGATTATTGCCAAGATATGATTTTAATCAGAGATGGCAAACTTATAGAACATTGTAAAAAAAATTCTAATCAAACAAAAAGCAAAATAAATAAAGTTAAAATTTCTTTATTTGATGATCCAAAAAAATATCTGGATCAAATTCTAACTTTTGATAAAATTGTCAGTGCTGAAATAATTGATGGTCAAATTGAATGTGAGTTTAATGGCGAAGAAAAAGATCTAAATTTTTTGCTTAAAAACTTTGTTGATAAAGCCATTCCAATAGCTGGTTTTTCTAGCATCGAATCAAGTTTAAAAGATATTTATTTCAAACATAGTAAGAAAATATAGAATCCAAAAACCTTTGTTAACAATGACTAACAACGAAATTCAAAAATATATTTGGCAAGATTTTAGTAGCAGAAAACTTATCGCCTTTGCCGCCGTAAGTTTAATTATTTTTATATCACTTTTAAACCTGGATAAAAATAACACAAATTTAGCTTTAAGTTTTACCTCGCTAGCTTTTTTTGTTTCAACTGTGGCGATAGCTTCATTGAGCGCCATGAACAGCATATTTGATGAGATTAACGATCATACTTGGAATAGTATCAGATTATCACCGGTTTCGCCTTGGCAATTAACTTTTGGCAAACTTATCGGCAGCACACTTTTTTGTTATTATGTTGGGTTTTTTGCAATTAGCGCTCATTATTATTTTTTAATCAAAACTACATCAGATCCGCTTTATTCATTGGTGATAATTTTTAGACTTTTTCTTTGCGCGGCTTTTGCAAATGCGCTTTCACTTTTAATGGCTTCTTTAACATTATTCTCAAATAACAAAAATAAGAAAGTTCGTTCAAATATTTTATATCTTATTTGCCTTGGCTTTTCATTGATTTTGTATAACAGTTTAGGATTTGACCACAAAATAAAGCAGCTTAATTGGTATGGTTTTGATTTCGCGGACACTGAATTTCTAACAGCTTCGGTTGCAATATTTTTTCTTTGGTCAATTTTTGCAACTTACCGAATTTTAAAACAAAATTTGATGTATCCCGTTACACCAATTGCCTGGACATCGTTTGTAATTTTTATAATATTTTATTTATGCGGTTTTATCGACGTCAATGATTATAAAAATTTTGATCAACTTTTATTAGCATTTTTAACTTCGATTACATTTACTTATATCGCTGCTTTTTGTGAAAAAATAAATATTGCAAAAGTTAAAATTCTTATCGCTGCTATAAAGTCAAAAAATCTAAACAAAATTTTTCAATCAACTGCAAAGTGGATTCCAACATTAATTATTAGTTTATTTTTATTACTGTTTTCAATCTTTTGTGACATCCAAAAAAATACTTCTTTGATAGCGTTTGAGGTTTTTATTTTTTTGTTAAGAGATTTGGCAATAATTCATTTCTTTAGATTTTTTTACCAAGATAAAAAATCATCTTTTTCCATTTTGTTTTGCTTCATTACTATTTACGCGATAATTCCGATTTTCTTTCTTTCTTTAAAACTTGAATTTATTGCTCAATTATTTTTACCAATTTTGGGCGAAATAGATTTTACAAAGTTGTCATTTTTATTGATTCAATCGGCAATAGCGATGTTTCTTGCTTTTAAGAGCTACAAAAAATTATCAAACAATTCTGGTTTTGACACTGTTAGCTAGAGCCTTGTTTTCAAACCTAATTATTTGCTCACCTCACAAATTACTTTCTTAAGGGACGACAGTAAAGTTCAAGCTTGTGACCAACTAATTCATAACCTTTATCAAAAGCAATTTTAGTTTTTAGCTTTTCTAATTCTTCATTAAAAAATTCATAAACTTCGTCATTAGTAATATCAACCAGATGATCGTGATGATCGTCACCTTCCAGCTTTTCATAACGCGCACGACCTTTACCACCAAAATCATGCTTAGCAATTACACCAAGCTCTTCAAACATTTTTACCGCGCGATAAACTGTGGCAATACCAATTTTAGGATTGATTTTAGAAGCGCGATGAAAAACCTCTTCAACATCAGGATGATCAGAACTGTCAGAAATTACGCGGGCAATAATGCGGCGATTATCGGTAAGTTTTATTTTTCTTTCTTCACACAGTCTTTCAATTTGAGAAGGCATAAATTTTAAGGCTTGGAGTTATTAATTGTTTTTTATTTTTTGCCGCCAAAAATAAGCTATCAAGTCTTTCTTGCTATTTCTTTTTCATAAAATCATGACAAAAAATCGTAAAATTATTGAAACTACTAACGATTCACTAACCTTTGATGATGTTCTGCTTAAGCCTGCTTTTTCCAATGTTTTACCAAGTGAAGCTAATACTAAAACCAAAATTACTAAAAATATTACGCTTAACATTCCGATTATTTCTTCGGCAATGGACACAGTTACAGAAAGTCGATTAGCAATCGCAATGGCGCAGTCTGGCGGCATTGGCTGTATTCATAAAAATCTTTCCATCAAAGATCAAAGTGACGAAGTTAAAAAAGTAAAAAAATTTGAATCTGGCATGGTGGTTAATCCGGTTACGATAAATCCTGATGCAACTCTAAGCGATGCTTTAACTCTAATGAAAGATTACGGCATTTCAGGAATTCCAGTGGTAAAAGCCGGCAGTAAAAAATTAATTGGAATTTTAACCAATCGCGATGTGCGTTTTGCTTCTGATAAAAAACAGCCCATTAAAGAATTAATGACCAAAGATGGTTTGATCACCGCTAAAGCAAATATCTCAAAATCTGAAGCCAGAAATTTACTTCATAAAAATAAAATTGAACGCATCATAATCACTGACAATCAAGGCGATTGCATTGGCTTAATGACCGGAAAAGATTTAGAAAAAACTAAACAATTTCCTCATGCTTCTAAAGATGAAGAAGGTCGATTATTAGTTGCAGCAGCAATTGGCGTTGGACGCGATGGCATTAAACGCGCCGAAAGTTTAATTGAAAATAATGCTGACATCATTGTTATTGACACGGCACACGGTCATTCTGCCGGAGTTATTGACACGATGCGCGAATTAAAAAAATCTTATCCAAAACAACAATTTATCGCTGGCAATATTGCTACTAAAGAAGCTGCTAAAGCTTTGATTGACGCTGGTGCCGACGCGGTAAAAGTTGGCATTGGTCCTGGCTCAATTTGTACCACGCGCATGATTGCAGGTGTTGGCGTGCCACAACTATCAGCTATTCTTGATGTGGTTGAATATTGCGACAAAGTAAAAGTTCCTTTGGTTTCCGATGGCGGCATCAGATTTTCTGGCGATTTAGCAAAAGCAATCGCTGCCGGCGCTTCTTGCGTAATGCTTGGTGGCCTACTTGCCGGCACTGAAGAAACTCCCGGAGAAATTGTTTTATTTAAAGGCAGATCTTACAAAGTTTATCGTGGCATGGGCTCTTTAGGCGCAATGGCGCGCGGATCAGCAGATCGTTATTTCCAACAAGATGTTGCTGACAAATTAAAATTGGTTCCAGAAGGTGTTGAAGGTCGCGTTGCTTATAAAGGACCAGTTGCCGAAGTTTTACATCAATTAATTGGCGGCTTAAAATCTTCAATGGGTTATACGGGTAACGCCACAATTGAAGAAATGCGCAAAAATTGTAATTTTGTTAAAATCACTAATTCTGGTTTACGTGAAAGTCATCCGCATTCAATAACGATAACCTCTGAATCACCAAATTACTCAATCGAAAATTAAGGATAAAAAATCTTAGCGTGCCACCAAAAATCGCATCTAAACCCAATATAATCGTAATCGGATCAGGATTATTAGGAAGTTGGACAGCTTATTTTTTATCAGCTTTTGGTGCAAAAGTTACTTTGATTGATCGAAAAAATTCAGATTTTGTAACTTCAAATTTTGCAACTGGCAGCATTGGATTTTCACGTATTATTCGCCAAACTGCTTATGAAAG
Organism: Rickettsiales bacterium; assembly: GCA_033763375.1. Taxonomy (GTDB): domain Bacteria; phylum Pseudomonadota; class Alphaproteobacteria; order Rickettsiales; family UBA1997; genus UBA2645. The sequence continues at coordinate 36,133 of JANRKR010000008.1, read as the reverse complement.
CGATTTATTCCCCAAAATGGTTGTCAGATCAAACCAGGCATTATTAAAAATTAGCAATCTCAATTCTGAAGAAAAAATTTTAAAACCAACTAATTGTCTGATTTTTGGCGATTCGCCTTATATCGATAAAGCAATTGCAGCAGCGAAAGCTTCGCAAGTTGATCACGAAGTTTATGACCAAAATTCTTTAAAAAGTTTATATCCATTTTTAAATTCTCAAGGATTGCGTGGCGTTCACGAAATGCCGCTGCAAAATGATGGTCGAGGCGCCGCAATTTTAAATCCTGCAGTAGCAATTACAAAATTGCGACAATTAATCCAAGAAAATGGTGCCAATCTGATTGATGCGGAAGTTAGTGAAATTAAAGAAGATGAAAACGGCGTGACAATTAAAACTGCTCAAAATTCAGAAATTATCGCCGATAAAGTAGTTGTTGCCGCTAATGTTTGGACTGCAAAGCTATTACCAAAAAATGCCATAATAGAAAATGCTCTAACTCCAAAAATCGCCAAGCTTTTTTATTTTGAGATTAAATCACAAAGTCGAAATAAATTTGAAAATTTTCCAACCATAATTTGTAAAATTGAAGGCGGCGCCAGACTGGCAAAAAGTCATCCTCAATTTGTTAGTCAATATCCGCATTTGCTTGATGAAAAATCTTTTGAAGGTTTTTACGCCATGATTGAGAGACAAGCTGATAAATTATTTTTAAAAGTTGGTCACGCTCAACCTGACGCAAAATTTAAAGCAGATCCAGATTTAATGCTAACAAATGCCACAATTGGCGAAGCTGAAGAAAATTTTATCGCTGCTTTTTTAAAGGAATTTTTTCCTGGAATTGTTGCTGATATAGAAATATTAAAAAGCCATCGCGCTGATTTCACTCAAGCTGCACCACTTTTACAAATAGCCGATAATTTACCAATAATATCTCCGCTTGCCCAAAATAGTAAAATCATTGTTGGACTTATTTGTTGCAGCGGAATTGGTGCCAAAATTGCCGCTGAATGCGCCAGAATTGTTGCCCATCATGCTTTGAATTTAGAAAAAGAAATTGATCCAAAACTTACTAATGCTTTTTCAATTGACCGCGATTCACTTCTTCCCAATTCGCAAATCAAGCCGGTAAAATTCGATAAACTTTCTCAGACATCTAAAGATTTAAAAATCAATTAATAAAAAATTAACTGATTTATTTTTTTACAATTTTTCATTTTGTTCTTTTTTTTCAACGCTTTCGGCCCGCTTTGGTTTAAAAACCGAAGACGGCTTTATCAATCCTATTTTTGAACTAACTTCATAAAATTTTTCAATAGCACGCAGCCAAACTTTGATTAACGGATCTTGATTATGATTTTTTAAAATATCTGCAGGATTAGGCGGTAAAACTGATAAATATTTTACCAACGCTTTTGAAAATTCTGTGCTTGATTCCAAAGGCAATAAAGTTGGTGTGTGATCAATTGCCATAATATCCAAATCTTGATACTGCCAAGTTGGATTTTCAAAACTGGTTGATGTTTCATAACCAGCAATCTTAATCATATTTTTTGCACCAAAATCACAAGTAACATCGCCAATTACCGATAATTTTCTGTCTTTTTGCTGCAAAGTTTCTTTCGTTACAAAAGGATTTATTACCTTGTCATTAAAAACACAATTTAGAAAAATATCATAATTGGCAATCTCATCAATTCCTGTAACGCTAGCATTTCTTGTTTCATCGCGACCCCAACCGCTGGCTTCAATTTTTAACTCTTGCGCCAATTCCAACGCACCTCTTCCTGAGCGACCATTTTTTCCAATCACTAAAATATTGGGAAATTTCTCAACTTGCGCCAACAGTTTTTTTAAGTCTGAGATTAGCTCAGCTTTACTTTCATAATAGCTTGGAATTTTAAAAGGCGGTTCTTTGCCAAGCTGTTTTTGGCACCAGATATTTATTGCCAAGGCTGTTGTTGCGCAGCCAGCATAAAAACCAAAAGCGGCAACTCTTTTGCCTTTATCATCAACCAAATATTCTAAATCCAAATTGATGCCACCACCTTTTATAAAACGATCTAAAATTGTTTTGGCATGAGCCTGTCCTTTATAAGCATGAGCAAAATAAGCATGATAATTTTTTATCGCATATTCTTGATCAAAGATGGCGTCAGGAATTTCTTTTAAGCCTAAAATATAAGCGTAATATGGCGCATTAATCCAAGAGCCAGCTCGCTCTATTTCGCAGCCAGCTTTGGCATAAGATTCAGTTGTAAAAATTCTTTGCGAACATTCTTCCACCACAACTTTAGCGCCTTTTTTAATCAACATTTTAGCATCTTGCGGAGCCAAAGGCGCTCTTTTCTCATCTAATAAAGTTTCCTTACGCAGCCAAAATAAAGCTGAATTTGGCGCCGACGCAGATGTTGAAATAGAAGATTTTGGTAAAAAAATAATATAACCAGCTCTGGGAAAATTTCTTAGCAATTTAGAGCGCATAAATTTTACCAAAATTTGATTCAGAAAAAGTCAGATTCAAACAAGCTTTGAATCTGATTAAGCTACATCAACATCAATTCTCAAGCGCACTGATTTCGGAATTTCAATTTGCTGCAAAACATCAATTATTAATTTTTGTAAATTAATTTTTTTATCAGCTTTTAAATTTACTAAAAAATGATGACGGTTTTTCAAACGCTGCAATTGCGCCGGAGCTGGTCCGAAAATTTCAATTTTCGTACTAACCGGAAAATTTTTTATAAGTTTCTTAGCAAAATTTTTAGCATCATTTTCCAAAAAAGCGCTAATTTCAAATTTAACCATCCTTGAAAATGGCGGCAAATCAAGGCTTTGACGGTTTTTTAACTCAAAATCGTAAAAATCTTTTTTATTATTTTTAATTATTTGTCCAAAAATAAAATTTTCTGGATTATAAGTTTGAATAATAACATTGCCAACTTTATCGCGTCTTCCAACGCGACCAATTACTTGAGTTAAAATTTGATAAGCTTTTTCTAAAGCACGTAGTTCTGAAGAATAAAAAGCTGAATCAGCGTCAATTATTCCAACCAAATTCAAATCAGGAAAATCATGACCTTTGGCAATCATTTGTGTGCCTAAAATTATATCAACTTCATGATTAAGAATTTGTTTTACCAACTTATCAGCATCAACAAAATTATTTATATTATCACTGGTCATGGTGGCAATTCTGGCAGCAGGAAAATTAATTTTTATTTCTTCTGCAATCTTTTCAACTCCAACTCCAACCGAAATTAAAACATCTTTTTCACCACAAAATTTACATTCTGAAATCAGATTTTCTTGATGACCGCAATGATGACAAATTAATTTTTTTTTCGCTTTATGTAATACTAAATTAAAATCACAATTAAGACATTGATATTTTTTTCCACAAGCCTTGCAAAGCGTAACTGGAGCATATCCACGACGATTTAAAAAAAGTAAAACTTGTTTTTTTTCTGCTAAATTTTGAGCAATTTCTTGACATAATTTTTGCGACAAAAATTGATCAACTGATAATTTTTCACGACGCAAATCAATCAATTCTATTACATTTTTTTGCCCAAAACTTTGTTCTAAAATAAAATGATTATATTTACCTAAAAGCGCATTTTGGTAGGTTTCTAGAGCTGGAGTTGCTGAAGATAAAATTACCGGAAAATTTTCTAACTTGGCTTTAACAATTGCCATATCGCGAGCATGAAAATTAAAAATATCTTCTTGTTTAAAAGAGCTGTCATGCTCTTCGTCAATGATAATTAATTTTAGATTTTTAAATGGCAGCAAAAGCGCTGAGCGAGCGCCAATCAAGACTTTAACCGATCCTTGCGTAACTCCGTAAAAAATTTCTCTTTTTTCTTTTTTAGAAATTTTCGAATGCCACAAAGCTGGCACAAAACCAAATTGCTCTTCAAAGCGTAAAAGCAATTGGCTGGTTAGAGCAATTTCTGGCAATAAAATTAAAATTTGCGCATCATTATTTTGCGATAAAAGTTGAGCAATTAACAAAAAATAAATTTCAGTTTTACCTGATCCGGTAACGCCATCCAAAAGATTTACCGAGAAATTATAATCTGAAATTTTTTGTTGCAGCTCATTAACAATTTTCTGCTGTTTGGGCAAAAGTTTTTTTAAGCAAAAATTTTCTTTTTCAACTTGCTGAAATTTTGGCGTTGAGATTTTTTTTACTTTATCAGAATTTAAAATTCCGATAAAAGCTCGCAGCACCAAGCCTTTACTGGCAAGGTTATAAGATGCAATTGCCGCAATAAATTTTAATTGATTTTTACTAAGCTTTAAATGCGGATTTACTTCTAAAATTTTTTTAATTTTTTGAACCTGAAGATGCTGCGGCGCTTCTTTACTGATCTGCCAAACTACGCCATAAATTTCTTTTTTACCAAATTCAACTCGTACAACATCGCCACATTCAACGACAATTGTAGATGAATAGGTGAAAGCATCATCAGGCGCCAAAGGCAATAACACTTGAACAAAAATTTCTGACATGAAGGTTGATAAAGAGATTTAGCGCACTTAATTTCTGATAATTAATAAATTGAACATATTAATTTTTTAAAAAAACTCTATGAAATTTTTCATCGACTCTGCCGAAATCTCCGAAATTAAAGAAATTGCCGCTTATGGATTACTTGACGGAGTTACAACCAATCCAAGTTTAATTGCTAAATCTGGTCGCAATTTTTTAGAAGTTATTGCAGAAATTTGTAAAATTGTTGCAGGTCCAATCAGCGCTGAAGTTGCTGCAACTGATTATGAAGGCATGATTCACGAAGGTGAAATTCTTGCCAAAATTGCCAAAAATGTTTGTATCAAATTGCCAATGACTTTAGATGGCTTGAAGGCTTGCAAATATTTCTCTGATAAAAAAATTCAAACCAATGTCACTCTTTGCTTTTCAGCTGCACAAGCAATTTTAGCCGCCAAAGCTGGCGCTACTTTTGTTTCGCCTTTTGTAGGCAGATTAGACGATATTGGTCAAGATGGCATGGCGCTAATTGAAGAAATCTGCGCTATCTATTCCAACTATAAAGAATTTAAGACAGAAATTCTGGTTGCTTCAATTCGTAATCCAATTCACATAACCGCAGCTGCCAGAATGGGCGCGCATGTTGCAACAATTCCCGCTAAAGTTTTAAAACAATTAATTTCTCATCCTTTGACTGATAAAGGCTTAGAAACTTTTACTAAAGATTGGAAAAGCACTGGGCAAAAAATTTAATATTTATCAGCTCTCAATAAACAAGAATATTGAAGAATTAGATGATCAAAAAATGGAAAATATTTGGCGTTCAAACCAAAATTGAATGGTACGATATCAAAACCGCTTTCAAACAATTCTTGCGCAAAATTACATATAGTTTTTTGTTTCAAGAATTAATTTGTCTGATTTTTATTGCTTACATGAAGCTGGTTTTTTTTAGCTGCAAAAAAATTTTTATTAATGACGAAATATTAGATAAAATAGCGCGCGAACAAATTCCAACAATTGCTACTTTTTGGCATAATCGCTTGATGATGATTCCTTTTTTAGCTGCAAGATCAAAGAAAAAATTTCCTGATTATAATTTTATGACTTTAGCTTCGCGTCATGGCGACGGCAGATTTGTTGGGCGCATTATGGAAAAATTTGGTTTAATTTCAATTTATGGCTCTTCACAAGATGGACGCAAATCATCTCGCGGCATTGATATTGGCAGTTTTAAAAAAATTTTCGCTGGCTTAAAAAAAGGTTATACAATTGGAATTACGCCTGATGGACCGCGCGGACCAAATCAAAAAATTAATGGCGAAATTATTAACATTGCTCGAGCTGCTAATGCCGGAATTTTACCTTTATCTTATTCCTGCTCGCGTTTCATAGAAATCAAGACTTGGGATCGTTTTAAAATTCCGCTGCCATTTTCAACTTTATGTTTTTATTTTGATGAGAAAATAATTTTTCTTAAAAAAGATCTCAGCGCTGCAGAAATTGAAGAAATTAAAATTACCGTTGAAACAAGGATGAATTTTGCTCAAGAGCAATCAAAAAAAATTGCCACGCAAACTATTAATTTATAATAGCTGCCGTAATTTATTCTTCAGTGATTGTTATCCAAATTGAAGCTACGGCTTGGGCGGCAATTCCTTCGCCGCGTCCTAAAAATCCAAGCATTTCTGTAGTTGTAGCTTTGATATTAACACGATTTTTAGAAATACCTAAAACCTTTGCCATTTCTTCCTTCATTTGATTTTTATATTTAGAAAATTTTGGCTTTTCGCAAATTAAAGTGATATCCAGATTTAAAATTGTGGCACCTTTTTTTTGAATTAATTGGCGAGTAATTTTAAGCATTTCGCGCGAATCAATATTTTGCCATTTTGGATCATTTGGCGAAAAATGTTCGCCAATATCACCAGCATTAATTGCGCCCAAAAGCGCATCAATTGTAGCGTGAATGCCAACATCACCGTCAGAATGCGCTTTAATTTTTTGCTCAAATTCAATTTCAACGCCGCAAATTCGAATTAAATTGTTTTCATCTTTTTGACGCTGACGAAAGGCATGAACATCAAAACCAATGCCGCAGCGATTTTCTTGTTTAACATTTTCAAGCAGCATTGAAATCATGCGTTTAGCGCGCTCATAATCTTCTTCGGTAGTAATTTTAAAATTATTTTGTGAACCCGGAACTATGGCAACAGGAATTCCCGCATATTCATTTAATGAGGCGTCATCGGTAAAATTTAAATCTTTAAAAGCGATGTGCGAATTTAAAATATCTTCGAAAATAAAACCTTGCGGAGTTTGCGCGCGCCATAGATTTTCACGCTCCAGCGTCCATTCAATTTTTCCATCGGCATATTTTTTTAGCGTATCTTCAACTGCAATTGCAGGAATTACTGCCGGATGAGTTTCTAATTTTTCTAAAATGCCATTAATTATACGCTTAGAAACAAAAGGTCTGACACCGTCATGAATCAAAACTTTATCAGGATTATGCTCGCGTAGCGCTTCAAGACCATAACGAATTGAAATTTGTCTGGTATTGCCACCAAAAACCGGATTGAGCAAATCTAATCCGGCAACCGCTTCTTCGTAAAGCGCAATATCTTCAGGATGAATAACGCAAATTACATCATCAATTTTGGGATGATTTAAAAAAGCTAAAATTGAATGGCGCAGCAATGGCATTGAAGCAAGTGGCATATATTGCTTGGGAATTCCTTCAGTGCCATTAAAGCGATTACCGCGACCACAGGCAGTTATTAGTGCAACGATTTTGGTCATGATTAATTTTGATTTTTCTCAATTCTTCTTTCCATTTCGCTGCGGAAATTTTTAATCAAGCCTTGAACTGGCCACGCCGCAGCATCGCCCAAAGCGCAGATTGTGTGGCCTTCGATTTGTTTGGTTAAATTGTAAAGTTGATCGATTTCTTTTATTTCAGCTTTGCCTTCAATCATGCGATCCATAATTCGCATCAACCAGCCAGTTCCTTCGCGGCATGGCGTGCATTGACCGCAAGACTCATGTTTGTAGAAATGCGAAAGTCGGGCAATTGCGGCGATGACGTCGGTTGATTTATCCATCACAATCACGCCAGCAGTTCCAAGGCCAGAGCCGGCGTTTTTTAGCGAATCAAAATCCATTAAAACAGTGTCACAAACTTCTTTGTTGAGCATTGGCACTGAAGAGCCGCCGGGAATTATGGCGAGCAAATTATCCCAACCGCCAATAACGCCGCCCGCATGTTTTTCGATTAATTCACGCAAAGGAATTCCCATTTCTTCTTCAACGTTGCAAGGCTTGTTGACGTGTCCTGAAATACAAAAAATTTTAGTGCCAGTATTTCTTTCGCGACCTAAGCCAGCAAACCAAGCGCTTCCGCGCCGCAAAATTTCTGGAACTACTGCAATTGATTCAACATTATTGATTACAGTTGGACAGCCATAAAGTCCGACTAAAGCTGGAAATGGTGGCTTCAAGCGCGGCTGCCCCTTATTGCCTTCCAAACTTTCGAGCAAAGCAGTTTCTTCACCGCAAATATAAGCGCCAGCACCGCGATGAATGTAAATGTCTAAATCCCAACCTGAATTGCAGGCGTTTTTGCCAATTAATTTTGCGTCATATGCTTCATCAATTGCGCGCTGTAATGCCAAGGCTTCGTTGTAATATTCACCACGAATATAAATATAGCACACATTAGAATTAATGGCGCGCGCGGCGAGCAAACAACCTTCTAAAAGTTTGTGCGGATCGTTGCGTAAAATATCGCGATCTTTGCAAGTTCCCGGCTCAGATTCATCAGCATTAATTACTAAATAATGTGGCTTGCCCTCAAGTGGATTGGCTTTTTTTGGCACAAACGACCATTTAGTTCCGGTTGGAAAACCAGCGCCACCGCGACCTCTGAGGCCAGAATCTTTAACTTGCTGAATCAACCACTCCGCGCCGTTATCTAAGAATTTTTTAGTTTCCAGCCAATCACCTCTTTTCTTTGCCGCGTCTAGATTTGGCGACTCATAACCGTAAAGATTGGTAAAAATTTTATCTTGTTGTTTGAGCATTTTAATTTTTTAAAAGTTTCAGCAAAAAAGATTAGAAAGATTGAAAAGGCGCTTGCGCAAATTTAAAGTGAAATTTTATGGTTACGCGAAAATGCCTGAAAATACAAGTCGCACAACCTAAAAACTATTTCAACAAAATCAATTGCCAAAAAAAACTTCGCAAATAACATCAAAAATATTCTTAATTTTTTACTGCGAAATCCCTACAAATCCTAGAAAATCAAGCATTCAATTCAATGAATCTTCTAAGAAAAATTTTATTTCCTTTTTTGATATTAGCTCTGTTTTCTTGTTCGCCAAAAAAAAATCTTGGCAAATCTGGCGAAAATAAAGCAGATAAATCAACCAAATCTTCTGCAAATAACGAAGAAAATTCTATTCCTAGTTTTTCCAAATTAATCATGACTCCGCCGCCACCACAAATTGGTGGCGACAAGATAATTTCTTTTTCAGTTACTGATCAAGTTCCTCTCAAAGATGTTTTGATTGAGCTTGGTCGCGTTGCCAAAATTGATATCGATCTTGATAGTGGGATTACTGGAGGCATTGACATTAATGCTAAAAATCGTCCTCTGAAAGAAGTAATTGATCGCATTGCCAGCCTTGGCAAACTGCGCTATTCCTACCAAAACGGTATTTTACATTTTGAACGCGATTTGCCTTATTCCAAAAATTACTTTGTTGATTTTTTATCCGGCAGCCAGTTATGGACTGATGTCGAAAGTAATATCGCAGCAATATTATCCGACAGTTCCGCAGTTTCTACAAAAGGATCGTCAGGATCATCATCAAATAATTCTGCCAATTCAAGATTTACCAGCAATAAATCAGCTGGCATAATTTCGGTTTATGCCTCCAGAGCTCAGCATCAACAAATTTCTTCATATCTTGATGATGTTTATAAAAATTCTTCGGCACAAGTTTTGATTGAAGCCAAAGTTGTTGAGGTCACTCTTAGTAAAGAATTCGACACCGGAATTGATTGGAATTCAAAATCATTTACCACCAACGCTTCCACAACTAATGCTGGCTTTGGTAACACCGCAGCAAAATCAGTTGCAAATTTTTCCGGTCAAGTTTCTGGTGTTAAGCTTCTTGGAATCAAGGATTTGGTTGGCAGCATAAAAACCTTGGAACTTTTTGGACGCACCAAAGCCATTTCCAGCCCAAGAATTAACGCCATAAACAATCAAAAGGCTTCACTCGATTTTTCACAAAAGAAAATTTATTTTACTATCAGCGCTTCTGCGGCTCAGTCGGTTAGTGCTGCAACCGGCAGCGCTGGTAACAACGGCGTTATTAGCTCAACAATTACCGCCACTAAAAACGAAATTGATATTGGTGTTAAGCTTGATATTATTCCATCCATCAACCTTGCCACTAACGAAATTACGCTTGATGTAAAACCAAAATTATCAATTGATACCGGAACCGTGGCGATTGATCCTTCGGTTAATCCCACAACCGGAGTATCTCTGGGCAATACCGTGCCAATAATTAATACCCGCGAAATTTCCACAATTGCCAAAATTCAAAGTGGAAATATTTTAGTAATTGGCGGCTTGCTTACTGAAAATGGCAATGACAACTCTTCTGGATTACCGTTTTTGATGGAAATTCCTTTTTTCAAATATCTTTTTGGCGTCTTCAGTCGCTATTCTACGAAAGTTGAAACTGTCATTTTTATCAGAGCTACAATCATAAACAGTAGCGATGAGATCAAAAAACCAGATCGTGAATTTTATGACAGATATTCTCCTGACAATCCAAAAAAAGATTGGCGACTTGAAAATGCTTTATCGTAAAAAAAGCGCTGCAAATAAAATCTGATATCATGAACTCAATTTTAAAATATATCCTTCTTAGTGGAACTCGTGATCGTCTTTATCTTGGGCTTTTTATTTCGCTTATTATTAGTTTCTCGCTGGCAATTTTTTTAGGTTCAACTGCTTTAAATGAAGAACGCCAAATGACCACCGCTTACATTGGTGGCTTAAGTCGCGGCGTTTTGATAGTTGGCATGATTTTATTTGTATGCATTAACATCAATCGCGCTTTTGAAAATAAAGAAGTTGAGTTCATTCTTTCCAAAGCTATTTCGCGCCAACAATTTATTTTTAGCTATTTGGCCGGTTTTTTTATCGCTACTTTTTTAATTACAATTCCACTGATCGTAGCAATTTTATTTATCACTAAAGCCAATAAATTTGGTCTTTTAATTTGGTCGCTGAGCTTATTTTCTGAATTAATTATCATGATTTCTTTCGCGCTTTTAGCATCGCTGATTTTAAAAAATTCTTTTTCAGCAATAATGGCATCGCTTGGTTTTTACATTATATCGCGCCTGATGGGAATGTTTGTTATGGCAATAAATTTACCAGCAAAAATCACCAATGTCAGTTTCGATTTCTCAGCCCATTCTTTTGCTTTGGTTTTAAAAATTCTTTCCGCAATCTTTCCGCGCCTTGATTTGTTTGGTCAAAGTTCGTGGCTAAATTATGGTGTTGAAGATTTTAGCAATCTAAAAATTATTTTATGGCAATCGATAATTTATATTCCGCTGATGATTTTCATGGCTTTTCACGATTTTAAAAAGAAACAGTTCTAAATTTCGATGACTTCTTTTTGGCAAAATTCCCGCTTTTTTTATCATCTTTATACTCATAAAATTTTCTTCTGGCTTTTTATTTTTTTCTTTAGCTTGCAAATCTTTTTTTGGCATAAAACTGAAAAAACCAAAGCACCGTTTGACATTGTTCCGCCTGCTCCAAGCCAATATTTAATTTCTGCCGCTTCTCTTGGCGATAAAGAATTTTTATTTCGAATTTTAGCAGCGCGTCTGCAAAATTCTGGCGATGTTTTTGCTGGCTTTGTCGCGCTAAAAAAATATGATTACTCGCGAATTTATCATTGGCTGAAAGCCCTAGATCAACTTAATTCAGAATCAAATTTCACTCCAGCTTTAGCAGCTTACATTTATTCGCAAACTCAAAATCACCAAGACACAAAATATATTATCGATTATCTTGATGAACATGCGGCAATTGATATTGACAAAAATTGGTGGTGGCTTTTTCAGGCAATTTACATTGCTAAAAATAATTTGGGCGACATTAATCGCGCTCTTGATTTAGCTTATAAATTAAGCACAAATAATGCTGTAAACGCACCATTATGGACTAAACAAATGCCAGCCTTTATTTATGAAGAAATGGGCGATGGCTGCATGGCTTTTAGCGTTATCCAAAAAATTCTCAATGATAGCGAAAATGGCGCTCGCAAAATTGACGCTACCGAAATAGATTTTATGCGCCACTTCATTCAAGATCGTCTGCGCAAACTTCAGGAAGGAAAATTTGATCCAAGAAAATGTCCAAAAAACTTATAAAATTTGATCAAGAATTAAAAAAAATTTGTAAGCTTGCGCTTATAGAAGACAAAGCTCAAAACGATATCACTTCTGATTTAATCGTTAAAAAAAATTCTAATATTTATTTTAAAATTGTTGCGCGCCAAGAAATTATTTTATGCGGCGTCAATGCAGTTCAAATTTGTTTTGATCACTTAACTAAATTAAAAAAATTCAAAAATATTTTTTTAGGTTTGCAGTTTAGCGCCAAAGATGGTGATAAAATAAAAGCTGGAGAAGCAATTGTTAAAGGCTTTGGTGATGCTAAATTAATTTTTGCTGCCGAGCGCGTGATTCTGAATTTACTACAACATTTAAGCGGAATTGCTACTTTAACCAATCAATTCGTTAAAATTTTAAATAACAAAAAAATCAAAATTCTTGATACCAGAAAAACTTTACCAGGATTGCGCGCCCTACAAAAACAAGCGGTCTTGATTGGCGGCGGAAAAAATCATCGCTTTAATTTGTCTGATATGATTTTAATTAAAGATAATCATATTGCTGCTGCAAAAGATATTACAAAAGCAATTCTAGCTGCAAAAAAAAGTAAAAAGTTAAAAATTGAAATTGAATGCGATAATTTTGATCAGGTTGTAAAAGCAGTAAATTCAAAGCCTGATGTCATTATGCTTGATAATATGAATCCGAAACAAATTGAAAAATGTACAAAATTAATTCGCAGCACTTCTAAAGAAATTCTTATTGAAATTTCTGGCGGCATTAATTTGAAAAACATCAAAAACTTTCGTAATCTTGATATTGATTTTATTTCGATTGGTTCTTTGACTCATTCAGCGGCAGCGGTTGATATTGGTTTAGATATTAATTAAATTTCATTTCATAATAATGACCAAAATTACCCAAGCTTTTATTTTTGCTGCTGGTCGCGGCGAGCGCATGCGACCAATTACGGATAAAATTCCCAAGCCTCTGGTTAAAATAAAAAATAAGGCAATTATCGATTATACTATCGAAAAATTGAATCAGATTTCCACTATTAAAAAAATTATTGTTAATGGTTTTTATTTGGCAGATGAGATTGAAAAACATCTTAAAAAATTAAATAATCCGAAAATTATTTTTTCTCGCGAAGTTGAAAAAGTTGAAACTGGCGGCGGACTTTTATTTGCTCTGGATAAAATCGATATCAATAAACCACTTTTAACTGTCAATGGCGATATTTTATGGCAGGAAAAATCAATCACTTCCGATATTGAATTAATCAGCGAAAGCTGGGAATCAAAAGAACATGATATTCTTTTAGGATTAAAAAAAACCGAAGATTATATTGGTTACGATGGAAATTCTAACGGCGGTGGCGACTTTGATTTTAGCGCCGGCAAACTTTTTCGCTTTCCTAATCAAGCTTTAAGCCATGTTTATGTTGGTCTACAAATTATAAATCCAAAAATTTTACTAAACGCTAAAAACGAAATTTCTCAAAATTGCTTTTCCATGTCACATTTTTATAAATCAGCAATTGGCGAAAGTGGAATGCTGCATCGCGTTGGTGGCGTTGAACTTAAAGGAAAGTATTTTCACATTGGAACTGTTGAAGCCATTGCAACAACTGAAAAAATATTAGAGTCTGTTTTCAAGTCTAATTAGTTTTGAAAGCAGACTCTAAAAGATTCCGCTTCTTAAAATTCTTAAAAATTATAAATTTTTTCTTACTAAATTCATCAGCAATTCAACATTTTCAATTGGCGTTTGCGGCAAAATTCCATGACCTAAATTAAAAATAAAAGGTTTGTCATTAAAGGTTTCTAAAATATTTAAAACTTCTTCTTCAATTTCTTTTTTCGAACCAAAAGCTAATAAAAAATTATCTAAATTTCCCTGAATAACTTTACCTAAATTTTCTTGTAAATTTTTCTTAGCCCAATTTTTTTCTAAATTCTGATCAAGCGCTAAACCATGACAATCAACTGCTGCGGCAAATTCTTTATAATTAACACCAATGCCGCGCGGAAAACAAATTATTGGAATATTGGGATGAAGTTTTTTTATTTCAGTAACAATTTTTTTGGTTGGTTCAATCACCCATTTTTTCAATTGTTGAGGCGGTAAAATTCCTGCCCAAGAATCAAATAATTTTACTACATTTGCTCCAGCTTTAATTTGCTGTGATAAATATTGAATTATACTTTCAGTCAAAATTTCAATTAGCTGTAAAAAAAATTCTTCATAATTTATTGCTTTTTGTCTGACTGAATCAAAATTTTTTGAACTTCCACCTTCAATCATATAACAAGCTAAAGTCCAAGGTGCGCCAGAAAATCCGATTAAAGCTTTTTCATTACTTAATTTCGATTTGGTTAATTCTATCGCCTCAAAAACCGGCTTTAAATGCGATTTAATATTATTAACTTTTAGTTTTTTTAAATCAGAAATATTGGAAATTTTTTTTAATTTCGGACCTTCATTTTTAACAAAATCAACTTTAACGCCAAGCGCGTCAGGAATTACTAAAATGTCTGAAAAAATAATTGCAGCATCAAAATCAAATCTACGAATTGGTTGTAATGTAACTTCGCAAGCTAGCTCTGGATTATAACAAAGATCTAAAAAATTTTTTACATCGCGCCTAATTTCTAAGTATTCCGGCAAATATCTTCCTGCTTGACGCATTATCCAAATTGGCGGCTGAGAAAAATTTTCTTTTTTGATTAAAGTATCAATTAATTTATTCATTTAAATATTTGATAAATATATTAGTCTTGTGAGTTTTTTTATTAAAATTATTTCACAATTTTGTTAACAGCTAAAAATTTATAAAGTCTTGCTAGTAAAGGCTTTATAAAGTTATTAACAATTAAAAAATTTATAAGAATTTTTTTTAACAACTAGAAAAGCTGTGGAAAAAATGTTAAAGAATTTGATAAATTTTTGCTTAAATTTAATTCAGTTAATAACTTAGTATTTTTTAACAATTTATTAACAGATTTATTAACATGAAGCAAAGGATTGAAAAAGCTCTTAAAAAAAATCTACAGCCGCAGTTTTTAGAAATTAAAAATAATTCACAATTACATCTAGGACATTTTGAAAGCGAAGAAAGTGGCGAAACGCATTTCTCTATTGTGATTGAATCGCAGCAATTGAAGAACTTAAGTTTGATAGCAGCACATCGCAAAATTAATCAGCTATTAAAAAACGAGTTTGAAAATGGCTTACACGCGCTGGAGATTAAGATAAAAACCTAAGAAAATCTTATACCAAAATTCAAACATGGTTTGAATTTGATTATAGCATATCCCGAAATAATTGGTGCTTTTAAACAAATAAATTTTAGGGAAAAATTGCGACAAAAAATATAAGCTGTATCAGACAATACGGCGTTATTTTTCGAGCAAATTTTTATCAAAATTCTGCGGTTTAAAAGTGTCAATTATTTCGGGATATGCTATATGATCAAGTTAAGCAAACATTTTAGCAAAATTGCGGCGTTTACGATTTTTCCAAAAGCCGCGATGATAAGCGTCAGAAGCTAAAAGCGGAATTACCGAAGTTGCTTCAGCAAAAACCATTTGTTCAAAAGTGGTATCAACTTTTCCCCATGAGCAAGCTTCTTTAAGAGTGGAAGAAGAACAAGCGCCATCGCGCGAATCAGCAACCGTAATTTGAATAGCATATTTATGCATATCAACTTCTTTGCCTAAAATCTCAGCGCAAACTACGGTGTCTTGGACGAAATTTTTTGGAACGCCGCCGCCAATCATTAATAATCCTGTTGTTCCAGCTTTAATTTTAATGTCGGTTAATTCTTTAAAATCAGCAATCGAATCGATTGTTAAATGTAATTTTGGATTTTTGACTTGATGTAAAACCAAGCCAAAGCCAGCAGAAGAATCAGTGAAAGCTGGGCAAAAAATTGGCACGTTGTGATCATAAGCCAATTCAATTAGCGAATCTTTTTTCTTAGAATGTTTTTTAAGAAATTTTCCCATTTCCCAAATAAATTCGCGCGATGAATAAGCGCGAGGTTCTAAAGCGTTAGCAATTTTAAAAATAGTGTGATCACAATTTTGCAAATCTTTTTCATCGATGTAAGTATCGTAAATGCGATCGATATAATTTTTACGCAAAAATTTATCGTCAATAAAGGGTGTGCCTTGATAATGTTTAAAACCTAAGGCTTCAAAAAAATCCATATCCACAATTGAAGCGCCAGTTGCCACGATGGCATCAATCATGCCAAATTTAATCATGTCGGCATAAACTTTCATACAGCCGCCGGCGGAGGTTGATCCGGCAAGTGTTAAAATATTTGAACATGATTTATCTTTTAGCATCATGTTAAAAATTGCAGTCGCACGCGCTAAATCACGTGACGTAAAAGACATGTGATCCATTTGATTGATGATTGGGCGTGCATCAAATGATGTGATGTCGATATGTTTTACTTGACGCGTCAGCAATTCTTTTTTTGTAACCATTTTAAAATTTTTTGTGTTTATGAAAATTTATTTACAGGCTTGAAAACGGGCTCTAGAACAAGGCCAATTCTTCTTTTTGCTCGTCAGACTGTTCCTCGATTTCTTTATACATTGAAACTAAAGGTTCGTCAGCAACTTCAATTTGCAGATTTTGATTAAAGCCGTTAAAGTTAGTTCTGATGCTGCGGCTGTAAGCGCCAAGTTGACCAATTTCAATGTAGTCACCTTCAGAAATATTTTCTGGCAAGTAGAATGGACCTTTCATAACGTCAAGCGAATCGCAGGTTGGACCAAAAAACCCAAACGGTATTTTTGTTGTTGAAAGCGCTTCTTTATTTTTGATGCGAACAACTTTGGTTGGATAAATAAAACCAGGAAACCCAGCGTCAAATAAGCCGCCATAAGTTCCATCATTTAAGTAAAGCATGGCTTTTTTCTTGCCTTCAACGCGAACCAAAAGTGAACCAGCTTCTGCAACCAAAGCGCGTCCAGGTTCACACCAAATTTTACAATCTTTGAAACCAAGATGATTTATGGCATCAAAAATTTCATCAAAATAACAGCGCAAATCTGGCGGAGTCATTCCCGGATAAGATGAAGGAAAGCCGCCGCCAATGTCAATTACATCAACCGCAACCTTGGCTTGTTGCAAAACTTCTTTGGTAATGGTCAGTGCGTTGCGATATTCAATTGGATCCATACATTGTGAACCAACATGGAAACAAATGCCAAATTTTTTTGCTACAGTTCGAGCTTTTCTAATTAGTGAAGTTGCTTCACTTGGCAAGATGCCAAACTTGCTTGATAGATCAATAGCGGCGTGCGAATTAGGAATTGCAAGACGCAAATGCAAACCAAGATCTTTGGCGTTGTTAGTAACTTTTAAAATTTTAGTTAATTCGTCAGAAGAATCGAAAGAAAAGTCGCGAATTCCATAATCAAAGTAAGCAGCAAAAATTGCTTCACGCGATTTGATTGGATGCATGAAATACATTTTGGCGGCATTACCGAAAAGTTCGTTAATCAATTTTATTTCATCAAGAGAAGCAACGTCGAAATGCTTAATTCCAGAAGCGAAAAGATGTTTAAGAACTTCAATGTCAGGATTACTTTTTACTGAATAAAGAATATCATTGCCAAATTTTTTGTTTTGAAAATTTTCAATAAAAAACTTTACAGCGCGCTTGATAGAATTTGGACGAATGAAATAAACTGGGATAGTTGGCTTTAATTTTTTAACTTCTTTAACAACTGTGCTTAAATTTTTTGTGCTTGAATTTTTCTGAGCAGAATTTTCAGATTTCTGTGCCTTGTTGATTTTTTGGCTGTTTTTTTTGTTAGCAAAAAGATAGTGAATTTTCGAGTTCACCGCCCCGTCATATTCTTGCTCTGGTTCCATTTCTTTGTTTGAAAGGTTAAAATTAAGTAAAAGAGTAAAAGACTTAATTTTTGTTTAGATTAAAGTCTGCAAAACCTTGTTTTTGTTGGGTTTGTAGCTAATTATCCAAACGCAATTTTTTAAAAAAGAGCGCGCAAAGTAAGAACAATTTTTTATTTGTAAATAAAAAATCTTTACAAAAATTTCTCACCTTTCAATTCAAATTATTTTTTCAAAAAAACCAAAAAAGATTTTAATAAAATAAAGTCAATTAATTTTTAGTTTGGAATGAGAGATTTTTTTAGGGTTGTTTTTTGTTATTACGAGAAGCTTCAGTGACGCGAGTTTATCCTCGATTTAACAAGAATGCCACGTCGTGTTTCACGCTCCTCGTGAGTGATGAGGTTCTGTTGTTCCACTTTTTGTGAGTGACGAATTGAGGGGAAATTTTTCTAGAGCCTGTTTTTTAGCGATTTTTTTATGAAATTTTTTATAATATCGGAAAATATTTTAAAAATATTTCGTGAAAAAAAGAGCAAAAATAGAACTAAATATGAGAATAATTAGGTTTGAAAACAGGCTCTAGCTCAAAAATTTTAAAATCGCTTGGCGAACTGCAACGCCAGCTTCAACTTGTTCTAAGATTAAACTATATTTTTCATCGTCAGCCAAGGAAGAAGAAATTTCTACTTCGCGATTAATTGGTCCGGGATGAAGAACTAAAACATCATTTTTTGCTGTTTGTAATTTTTGGTGAGTAAGTCCAAAAAGTTTAAAATATTCCGATAAAGATGGAATGTAGCAACCAAGCATGCGCTCTTGTTGAATGCGCAGCATCATGATAACATCAACGCCAGAAATTCCTTCTGCTAAAATTTCAAAAACTTCGATATTCCAATTTTCTTTTAGCCAATTTCGATAGTCGCGAGTGATTAAAGTTGGCGGCGTAATTACGCGAATTTCGCAGCCCAGTTTTTTAAGTAATTTGATATTTGACCTTGCAACTCGCGAATGCAAAACGTCACCGCAAATCGCAACTTTTAAATTCTTAAAATTTTTTTTATGTTGTTTGATGACGAAAGAATCAAGCAGCGCTTGGCTTGGATGCTCATTAGTTCCATCGCCCGCATTAATTAAAGAAGCGGAAATATGTTTTTTTAGTAAGTGTAAAATGCCGCTAGAATTATGACGAATTGCCACGAAGTCTGGCTTCATGGCGTTGATTGTTTTTGCGGTGTCAATTATTGATTCACCTTTTTTTAAGGAAGAAAGCGAGATGTCGATATTGATAACTTCAGCGCCTAAGCGTTTTGCGGCAATTTCAAAAGAAGTTCTCGTGCGTGTGGAATTTTCAAAAAAAAAGTTAACCAGAATTTTTCCCTGTAGAATTTTTGCTGAATTTTTTTTGTTTTCTTCGTCGTGTAAATGGAGAAATTTTTCTGCGCGATTATGAATTTCAATAATATCTTCAAGCCTGAGTTGATCTATGCTGATTAGATCCTTCATTTTATTTTGATTTAATTAAGTGTTTAAAAATTTCTTCTAAATCGGGTTGATTGGTTGAGATATCTTTAATCTGAATTTTAGCAGCCGAAATAATTTGTAGAATTTTTTCCACCTCAATTTTTATCGGATCGTAAGTAATTGAAAGTTTATCTTTGGCTAAAATTTTGCTATTCAGATCATTAAATATTGCCAGATCGGAAGCTTTAATTTCGTTGGCGGTGTTGATAATTAACTCTTTGCTTGAAAGTAATTTCATTAAATTTTCTTTGCGGTCATTGGCGATAACTGAGCCATGATTGATTACCGCAATCTCATCGCATAATTCTTCTGCTTCTTCCAAGTAATGAGTGGTAAGCAAAATTGTTGTGCCATCTTGATTGAGTTTTTTGACGTAATTCCAAAGTTGATTGCGCAGTTCAACATCAACGCCTGCGGTTGGTTCGTCTAAAACTAAAATTTCGGGATTGTGAACCAAAGCTTTTGCAATCAACAACCGACGACGCATTCCGCCAGAAAGACTTCTTGGCGTGGATTTGGCTTTATCTTTTAAACCCAAAGCTTCGATGATTTCTGTGGTTTTTCTTTGTGATTTTTTGATGCCGAAATAACCGGCGTAAATTTCTAAAGTTTCATAAACGTTAAAAAACGGATCAATCACCAATTCTTGCGGTACAATGCCAATTTTGAATTTTGCTGCTTGTGGATTTTTAGCAAGATCAACGCCACCAATTTTAACCAAGCCAGAGGTTTTATTAACCAGACCAGCCAAGATATTTATGATAGTTGATTTGCCGGCGCCATTTGGACCCAAGAGACCGAAGAACGAACCTTTCTTAATTTTTAGATCAACTGATTTTAAAGCAATTTTTTCGGGGGATTTTTTTGATTTCTTGTAAGTCTTGCTTAAAGCGGCTATTTCAATGGCAAGATCTGACATAATTAATCAATTAAATTTTTAGCTTTTAATAAAGTGGCAAGTTCTCCTGATTGAAACATTTCTTTAACAATATCACAGCCGCCAATAAATTCGCCTTTAATATAAAGTTGTGGAATTGTTGGCCAGTCGGAAAAATCTTTAATAGCCTGACGAATTTCAGCGTCGCGCAGCACATCAACATCAAGAAAATCAGCGCCAAGATTTTTTAGAAGTTGAGATACGGTTGCAGAAAATCCACATTGCGGCAAGTCTTTAGTGCCTTTCATGTAAAGCACAATATTGTTATTAGAAACCGTTTCTTGAATTTTTTGTAAAGCATTCATAAATTTGACGAAGTCTTAAGTTGCATGGCGTGAAGAGCATCGCCAAGAATTTCTTTGAGAGCATTATTAACCATCTTATGTTGTTCAATTCTAGTTTTGCCAGCAAAAATTTTATCATAAATTTCAACGCTATAATGATTTTCATCATCAACCAAAGCGATAACTTTTATTTGCGCATTCGGGAAATTTTCTTGTAAAATTTGTTCTAATTTTTTTTGGGCGATCGGCATAAATGTTTTTTCAAATTCAAAAAATTTTTGAATTTGGATTTAAGTTGAATTGCTTCGCGCCAAATGAATTGGCGCATCCACAATAATTCATATTTTAAGATTTAATAATCATAATGGCGCTGTTGCAAATTCGATTTATTACCAAATTTAAACGCGGTTTGAACTTGCTAACTAAAAAATCCGCGACGTTTTTTAACCGGTTCGCCGCCGCGATCATCTCGATCACGTCTGTCATCGCGACGATCATCGCGTCTGTTTTCTCTTCTGTCGCCACCACGGTGATCATCACGATCTCTTCTATCGTTACGATCACGATCATTTCGGTCTCTGCGATCGCCACCGCGGTCTTCTCTTTCATCAACTTGCGGTCTTACCGAAAGAGTGGCGGAAATATCTTCGCCAGTTTTTTGATCAACACAGCGATAGCTTAGTTTTGGACGACCTTTTTTATCGAAGCCAATAACTTTAACTTTAACAATATCGCCTTCATTGATGACGTCTTCTACAAAATCAACGCGATATTCAGCAAGTTCAGAAATATGAACAAAGCCATCGCGATTATTTGAGATGCTGACAAATGCGCCAGCGTCAATAACTTTAACCACCGGACCTTCGTAAATATCGCCAATTTCTGGTTCAAAAATAATTTCACCAATCATGGCAACTGCTTTTTTAATGGCGTCATTACTGTTTGAGCTGATTTTAACAGTGCCGTCATCTTCAACATCCATGACCACTCCAGCGACAGCGCAGATTTCTTTGATAACGCGACCACGTGATCCGATAATATCACGAATCTTTTTTGGCGGAACATTCATAATTTCAACCTTCGGAACGTTGGAATTAAGTTCGGTTCTAGGAGCGCCAATTACTGCAACCATTTTATCCAAAATATGCATTCTTCCCAAATTAGCTTGTTCAAGGGCTTTTTGCATAATTTCAGCATTGATGCCGTTGATTTTGATGTCCATTTGTAATGCGGTAATGCCGTTTTTAGTTCCGGCAACTTTGAAATCCATATCACCAAGATGATCTTCATCGCCCATAATGTCAGAAAGCACAACATAATTGCTGCCTTCTTTAATTAAACCCATGGCAATTCCAGAAACTGGTTCTTTGATTGGAACTCCAGCATCCATTAAAGAAAGTGCGCCGCCACAAACCGAAGCCATTGAAGACGAGCCGTTTGATTCGGTGATTTCAGAAACTACGCGAGTAACATATGAAAAATTTTCATTATTGACTGGAAACACTGGATTTAAAGCGCGCCAAGCTAGTTTGCCGTGACCAATTTCACGACGTCCTGGAGATTTTAACTGACCAGTTTCGCCAACTGAATATGGTGGGAAATTATAATGTAGCATAAAAGTTTCTTTGGACATGCCGTCAAAACCTTCAATCATTTGCTCGTCTTTAGCAGAACCAAGAGTTGTGATAACTAAAGCTTGAGTTTCGCCACGCGTGAAAAGAGCTGAACCGTGAACTTGTGGTAATAAACCAACTTCAATTTCAATCTGACGAATTTGGTCAGGTTTGCGACCATCAATTCTGGCGTGATTTTTTAGGATATCGTTACGCACAATATCTTTTTCTAAATATTTAAATATTGAAGCGACTTTGTTTTTAGAAATTCCCATTTCTTCATTAACAAATTTGCTTTCGACTTCATTTTGAATTTGCTCTAAATCAGAAGCGCGAGCTTGCTTTTCAGTTTTCTTAAAAGCGGCAATTAAACGATCGCCTATAAAAGCGGCAATTTCTTTTTTCAAAGCTGAATTATCTTCTTTGACAACTTCAATTTTTTTCTTGCCAGCTAAAGCAGCAAATTCAGAAATTAGGTCAATGATTGGTTGAAATTGCTGATGACCAAAATTTACCGCATCAAGCATTTGTGCCTCAGATAATTCTTTCGCTTCTGATTCAACCATTAAAACTGAGGATTTTGTTCCGGCGACAACCAGATCAAGTTGGCTTTTTTTGATTTCTTCTTGGCTTGGATTAAGAATGAATTGACCATCAATCAAACCAACGCGTGCTCCGGCAACAGGCTCAGCAAATGGTGCTTCAGAAATTGCCAAAGCTGCGGAGGCGCCAATTAAAGAAATTATATCGGGAGTGCAAGTTGGATCATATGAAAGAACTGTGCAAACTACATTGACTTCATTGTAAAAATTTTCAGGAAAAAGTGGGCGAATTGGGCGATCAATTAAACGTGAAGTTAAAGTTGCAGCTTCAGAAGGCTTGGCTTCTCTTTTAAAAAATCCACCAGGAATTTTGCCGGCAGCGTAAGTTTTTTCTAAGTAATTGACGGTAAGTGGAAAAAAGTCGGCATTTTCTGCGGCTCTGCTTGCAACCGTGACCGCGCAAAGAACTGTGCTATTGCCAAATTTTGCTACGACTGAACTGGCTTGACGAGCGATTTTGCCAGTTTCTAGGGAAAGGATTTTTCCATTCCAGTTAATTTCTTTTTTTACAACATTAAACATATTTTCAGCTTTTTATTATTAGAATTTGGGAAGTTTTATTGGCGTAATAACAAACAAGTAACAATCATGAAACAGCTTTTATAATTATTTTCTGATTTCTAATTTTTTAATCAGATCTTCGTAGCGACTTTCTGATTTAGACTTTAGGTAATCGAGCAAACTTCTTCTTTTGCCAACTAAAATTAACAATCCTCTTTTTGAAGAATAATCACTTTTGTGAATTTTTAGATGCTCAGTTAAATTATTAATTTGCTTAGTAATTACAGCGCATTGAACTTCAACCGATCCGGTGTCTTTGTCATTGTGGGCGAAGTCTTTTATTAATTTTTTCTTAGTTACTTCTTTTTTTAGCTTTGTTTTTTCTGACATTATTTGTGCTTAAATTTAAGTGATTTAAAAAACATTAATCGCCTTGAGCGAATTTTCTGTAAAACTGGCAATGCCGATTAATTCAACATTATTGACGACGCGAACAATATTTGTTGTGGATGCAAAAGAATTATGGTCAAAGGCTTGAAAAGCCAGAGATTGTGAATTTATTGTTATAATCTGACCATTTTTAAATTTAGCGGCATCCAGATCATCTAACTTGACTTCAACCATAAAATCTAAGACATCGTGCAAAGAAAGCAGCGAGCCATCAAAAAAGTCTGCGCCATAAGTAGTGAGCAGTTTTAACAGGTCAAGCGAAATTGTTTTTTCGTAAGAAAATTTTCCAACATTTAATCTTGTTAAAACTGCAACATAACCGCAAACATTAATTTTTTTACAAATGTCGCGCGCCAGAGAGCGAATATAAGTTCCTTTTGAACATTTTGCCGCAAACTCGCCAAATTCAGTGCAATTAGAAATTAATTTCAGGGAAAAAATTTCTACCTCGCGCTCTTTAATTGCGAAATCAATTTCTTGACGAGCAAGTTCATAAGCTTTGCGTCCGTTGATTTTTATTGCTGAAAAACGCGAAGGTATTTGTTTTATTTTTCCTACAAAATTGGGCAAAGCCGAAATTATTTCTAAGTTAGTTGGTCGCGCTGAGCTTGAATATAAAACCTTGCCTTCAATATCGTCAGTATCACGAAACTCGCCCCAATTGATACGAAAAAAATATTCTTTATGAGCATCAACAATATACTGACAGGTTTTGGTGGCTTTGTTTAAAGCAATTGGAAGTACGCCGGATGCAAAAGGGTCAAGAGTTCCGGCATGTCCAACTTTTTTTGCGCCAGTAATTTTTTTAACCATAGCAACAATTTTGGCTGAAGAATAGCCAATTGGTTTGTTAATATTTAACCAGATGTTTTGTTGCCCCAGATTTTGCAAAAGTTTCTAAACTGTGTTAGCGCCAGAAATAATATCAATTAATTCTTTGGTGATATTGGCTTGGCGAGTTCGGTTATAAACCAAGGTTAGATTTTTAATCATTTTGCCGGCATTATTGCTGGCGGCTTCCATTGCTGCCATTCTGGCGCCTTGTTCGGAAGCGCTATTTTCCAGAAGTTGATTATAAATTTGTGTGGTTAAATTCTTTGGCAAAAGATCTTGCAGAATTTCTGATTGTGATGGTTCATAATCAATTGGTGCATCAAGGGCGGAAATTTTAGGATTATCGATTTTAATTTGAGCAGGAATTATTTGTTTGCAGATTTGCTCTTGAGCAATTGCTGATTTGAATTTGCTGTAAATTACTTCGCAAATATCAAATTCATTTTCTTCAAAAAGATCAGTTATTTTTTTGGTTATTTCCTGAGCGCTTTTATAATTAATTACGCCTTTAAAAATGCCAAAAAACTGGTCAACGATTTTTTTGCCATAAAGCAAGCGCAGCTGTTCGTATGATTTTTTGCCAACACAAATAATTTTAACTTCCTTTCCTGCGGCAATTAAAGAGTTAATGCGGCTTCTGGTAAATTTTACGGTAGCGCCATTTAGACCACCGCAAAGCCCGCGATCAGAAGACATAACCACAATTAAGTAAGATGAGCTTCTGCCTGTGCCGGTAAGTAAAGGAAATTTTTCGCTTAAATTATCGCGCATGGCGATGTTTGAAGCCAAATCAGAAACAATCTCATAAATTTTTTCAGCAAAAGGACGCGAAGCTTCAACAGCATTTTTAGCTTTTTTTAAGCGTGAGGCTGCAACCATTTTCATGGCTTTAGTCATCTTTTGTGTTGATTTGACTGATTTAATCCTGGTTTTAAGAGTTTTTAAATTTGCCATAATTCTCTTTAAGAGTGAATCAAGCGATCATTCAAGCCGACGTGATCAAAATGCGGACTTGGGGCATGATTTAAAAAAATTTCTAAAAATTCAGTAATAGCTTTTTTTAGAGCCGCTTCATTGCTTTCAGTAATTTTTTGCTCTTGTTTAATTGATGCTAAAATTTCTGGATGTGAGTTATGAAGTTTACGTAAAAACTCTTTTTCAAATTTTACTACTTCTTTGGTTGGAACTTTATCCAAGAAGCCTTTAACGCCAACGTAAATTGAGGCAACCTGTTCTTCAAAACCCATTGGTGAATATTGATCTTGTTTTAAAAGTTCAGTTAATTTGCGACCGCGATCAAGTAATTTTTGTGTTGCGGCATCAAGATCTGAGCCGAATTGGGCAAAAGCTTCTAATTCACGAAACTGCGCCAAATCAAGTTTAATCGTTCCCGCCACTTGTTTCATAGCCTTGGTTTGAGCCGCAGATCCAACGCGCGAAACCGATAAACCAACGTTAACTGCTGGTTTAATGCCTTTGTAGAAAAGTTCAGTTTCTAAGAAAATTTGACCGTCAGTAATTGAAATAACATTGGTTGGAATATAAGCTGAAACGTCACCAGCCTGAGTTTCGATGATTGGAAGTGCAGTTAAGGAACCGCCACCGCAAGCATCAGACATTTTGGCAGCGCGTTCAAGCAAGCGTGAATGAACGTAAAATACATCGCCGGGATAAGCCTCGCGTCCTGGTGGACGACGCAACAATAAAGACATTTCGCGATAAGCAACCGCATGTTTACTTAAATCGTCATAAGCTACCAAAGCATGCATGCCATTATCGCGGAAATATTCACCAACTGTGCAGCCAGTGTAAGGTGCAAAAAATTGCAGCGCTGCACTTTCAGAAGCGGTTGCAGAAACTACAACTGAATATTTCATGGCGCCTGCATCTTCAAGAGTTTTAACAATTTGGGCAATTGTTGAGCGCTTTTGACCAATTGCAACGTAAATGCAGAATAGTTTTTTCTTTTCATCATTTTCAGCATGGGCTTTGGCTTGATTGATGAAAGTATCAAGCACAATTGCTGTTTTGCCGGTTTGACGATCGCCAATAATTAATTCTCTTTGACCACGACCAATCGGAATTAAACTGTCAATAGCTTTAATACCAGTTTGCATAGGTTCAGAAACTGATTGACGTGCGATAATTCCTGGAGCTTTAATTTCAACGCGCGCATAAGAAACATCTTGCAAGGCGCCTTTACCATCGATTGGATTTCCAAGTGCATCAATTACGCGTCCCAAAAGACCTTTGCCAACCGGAATTTCAACAATTTTACCGGTTCTTTTAACTGACGAACCTTCTTTAATTTCACTGGCATTGCCAAAAACCACAATACCAACATTGTCGGTTTCAAGATTAAGCGCCATGCCTTTAACGCCAGATTCAAACTCAACCAATTCTCCGGCTTTAACATTATCCAAACCATAAACTTTGGCAATTCCGTCGCCGATTTTAATTACTTCACCAACTTCTTTTAGTTCGGCAGCGGTTTTAAAATTCTCGATTTTTTTTTGTAAAACGTTGGAAAATTCTTCAACTCTAAATTCCATATTTATTGATTTTTGATTATTATTGAATTGCTTCGTTTAATTGTTTTTCAAGGTTAAATAGCTGATTTTTCAGACTTACATCGATAATATCTGAACCAATTTTTACTTGAAATCCACCTAAAATTTTAGCGTTAAAAGTTTCTTTGATCTCAATAATTTTTCCGACATGTCTTTTTTCAACTAAAGATTTGATTTGTTCAAAGTGCGATTTTGAAGGCTTAGAAGCAAATATTACCTCAACTTCAAGAATGTTTTTGTATTTTTTAACCAAGTGACAAAATTCAGAATGAATTTCTGGAAACATACTTAAACGACGATTGCGTGCTACCGCCATGAAGAAGTCGCAAGTAATTTTACTTAAGGCAAGTTTTTTGGTGATTTCTTCCATCACAAGTTCAAGCTCGCTTTTTGAAATTACCGGATTTTGCAATTCATGAGCAAAACTGGAGTTAAAATTTTTTCTAAATTCTTCTAACTCTAAGGCAATTTTGTCTAAAGAGTTATTTTTTTTAGTCGCTACAAAAAGAGCTTTAGCATAATTTTTAGCAATAACAGAGGCTCTTGGCATGTTTTGGTATGATTTAATTAAATTGGGGAATCTTCAATTAACAAGAATAGAAGGCATCAAATTGATCTGAGAGCCAAATAAGATAATAATAAAAAATAAAATGCAACTTAAGTAATTTGTGACAGCGCCATTAAATATTTATCGGATCGCTATTTTCAAAATGATCGTGAATTGCCGTTATAGCCAAAGATTTTTTATTAGCCTTTGTACTGGCAATATGGAATAAAGCATCACCTTTATTAGCTAGTGGCAACTTTGACATACCAATAATCATGCCATCTTCATGAGCTTTAACCAAAACTTTATGATCGCCAAAAGGATTGGAAATTTCGCCTAAAATATCGCCTTTTTTGACAATTTTTCCTAATTGCTGTTTTGCAATATGAATTCCGCTGTGAGGAGCCCGCACCCAAGAGCTGGAACGCGCCACAAAAACTTTTTTACGCGTTGTTGCTGTTTTACTTTTAATCATGCCAACTTCTTGCATAACGTTTAATATGCCTTCAACGCCAATTTTAATGTCGGATTCGCAAAAGCGCAGAGCTTCGCCGGCTTCAAATAAAATCATCGGAATATTAATTTGAGTTACCGCAGCACGCAGTGAACCGTCGCGCAAATTTGAGCCAATAATTACTGGTGCGCCAAAAGCTTTGGCTAAATCAAAACTTTGCTCGTTAGAAATATCGGTGCGAATTTGGGGATGATTGCAACGGTGAAAAGCGCCAGTATGTAAATCAATTCCAAGATCTGATTTTAAAACAATTTCTTGCATAAATTTATGCGCCAATTGCGAAGTTAGAGAACCGTTTTTAAGTCCGGGAAAAGAGCGATTTAAATCGCGGCGATCAGGCAAATAGCGACTGCGATCATTAAAACCAAAAATATTGACAATTGGAATTACAATCAACATGCCGCGTATTTTTTTTAGCTCTTGACGCGCCAGCAAGCGTCGCGTGATTTCAATGCCGTTAATTTCATCGCCGTGAATTGTTGAAGAAATAAAAAGTGTTGGTCCATCTTTTTTGCCGCGAATTACTTCAACTGGCATTTTAACATCGGTAAAATCGTAAATACTTCCCATGTCGATATTGATGCGCAAACGCTCGCCCGCTTTGACTTTAATACCATCGATTGTGAATTTTGAATCAGATTTTGTCATGTTTAAGAATCAAAAATTATATTTAAGTCGCCGCACTCTCGAATCTTTGTCTTTCTTTATTTGTCACCCCGTCTTTATGACGGGGTCTGGTTGCCTTTAAGAAATTTTGATTTGATTTTACTTAAATTTTTACCGAGCCAGACCCCGTCATAAAGACGGGGTGACAATCTAGATTATACTAACAAACTTAACAAAGCGCGTAAGAAAGAATTTTATAGCATAGTTTCGCCGCCAAAAAATCGCAAGAATGTAGCGCTTTAACTGGCGCTAATTCAACCACGTCAGCACCAACAATTTTAGAAATTTTGCTGGCTTCACGAATAATATCGAGCGCATCTTCCCACATTACGCCTCCGGGTTCTGGTGTGCCAGTTGCTTGCATTAGGCTTGAATCAAAACCGTCTAAATCAAAAGTTAAAAAAACTGGGCGACCTTTTAGTGGCGCGACAATTTCTTTGGCATTCCACTTTCTGCGATCTTTACCAAAATGCATGTGAATGCGATGACGATTTGCTTCAAGAAAAGGAATTTCAGAAGCAGAAATATTACGAATGCCGCAAGAAACTAAAGTTGAAATTGGATGATCCATCACGCGGCGCAGCGCCGCAGCGTGCGAATAATGCTCGCCACCAAAACCATCGCGCAAATCAGCGTGAGCATCAAAATGCAAAATTGCTAAATTGGGATATTTTTTGACAAAGGGGCGAATTGAGCCCGCTGTTATTGAGTGCTCGCCACCTAAAATTAAGGGAAATTTCTCAGCAGCTAAAATTTTTGCCGTGATTTTTTCTAATTGTTTAAGCGATTTTACCACCGAACTACGATCAATTTTTGGCTCTTTAAGTGTTGCTACGCCATATTTACGAAAGGCTTCAAACCAAAATTCTTCATCGAAAAGCTCAACTTGTTTTGAAGCTTCAATAATTGCTTTAGGCCCGTTTTTGGTGCCGCCACCGTAACTGACAGATTTTTCTAAACCAAAAGGAACTACAATAACTTTTGCCTGATTTGGTGATTTTAAATATTTTTCTTCAACCCCCAAAAAGCCTGATTTTTGGGCAACAAATTCTAAATTTTCTAAATTATTTTTTGGCGCAGATTTTTTCTTAGTCATTTTTTATTTGATTAATTACATAGCATATCCCAAACAAGCTAGGTTCAAAAACTTAACCTTTGAACCAGACCCCGGTCATAAGACGGGGTGACAATCTTGGTGATTATTTTCACTCTACCGAAATTGTCACCCCGTCGCATGACGGGGTCTGGCTTTCAATTTAAAATATTTACATGCGCCATTTTTCGCCCTTTAGCGATTTTTTCTTTGCCGTAGAGATGAATTTTGGCACGCGGATTTTTATAGAATTTTTCTAAATCTTTCACCTCATCGCCAATTAAATTTTTCATATAACCCGCAGAATGAAATTGAGTCGATCCAAGCGGCAAATCAGCAATTGCGCGAACTAATTGTTCAAATTGTGAAGTGATTGCAGCATCCATCGAAAAGTGACCAGAATTATGCGGACGCGGTGCCAACTCGTTAACCAACAATTCATCATCAACTACAAAAAATTCCACCGCCAGAACACCAATTAAGTCTAATCTTTGAGCAATTTTTTTGGCCAGCTCTTGCGCCTTTATTTGCAAGGCTTTAGAAATTTTTGCCGGATAATGGCTTTCATCTAAAATACCATTTTTATGAATGTTGGTTAAGGGTTCAAAAGCAGAAATCTCACCGTTTTTTGATCGTGCCACAATAACCGAAATTTCAGAATCAAATGGACAAAATTTTTCCAAAATTAATTTTTGATTTTTAAAAATTGACCAAGCCTTTTTAGCGGCGATTTCATCTTTTAAAATAATTTGCCCTTTGCCGTCATATCCCATCAAAGCGGTTTTTAAAATTGCTGTTTGAGATTTCTTGAATTTAAATTTTTCAAAATTTTTTAATAGATCCTCAAGGCTTGAAATTTCGGCATATTTAACGGTTTTTATACCAATCGCATTTAAAAAGTTTTTTTCTAAAATTCGGTTTTGAGTAATTTTTAAAACTTGTGGATTGGGCGCAACTTCAACGTGTGTGCTTAGAAATTCAACAGCGGCAAGTGGAATATTTTCAAATTCAAAAGTGGCAATATCAATCAAACTGGCAAATTTTTTAAGCGCTATTTGGTCTTGATAATCAGCGATTATGGTTTGATTGGTTACGAAACTGGCAGGCGAATTTTTTTGATCGGTAAAAATTACAGTACGAAAACCAAGTCGATGCGCTGCAAAGCAAATCATGCGACCTAATTGTCCGCCGCCAATAATACCAATGGTTTTTGGCTTATCGATTTTGGCACTGTCGCAAATCCTACCTTTTGCTGCAAATTTTGTTGTTGATTCATTTTTTCTCTCCTCATGGATGTCTATATCCACTCTAGTCGCGAAAAATGAATCGCCTAAAAATTTTTTGCAAAAGCGGATTTGCGACAGTGCCATTTTAGATTTTTTTAGATTTTTTTTCAAAAGTTGTGGCACAAATTAAAATTGACTTTGATTTAAAAAATGACGCGACAAAGTATTTTTATCAAAAATCTTTTCAACATATTATGTTAAAATTAGCGCCAGAAATCTTAGAGATATTGGTTTGTCCGTTATGCAAAGATTCGTTATTTTACGATCAACAAAATAATGAATTAA
Organism: Rickettsiales bacterium; assembly: GCA_033763375.1. Taxonomy (GTDB): domain Bacteria; phylum Pseudomonadota; class Alphaproteobacteria; order Rickettsiales; family UBA1997; genus UBA2645. Next base: position 4,620 of record JANRKR010000008.1, on the reverse strand, counting down.
TTTGTTATAAATCAAAATTGGCTTTTGCAATTAAAGATCAAATTCCGATTATGTTAATTGATCAAGCTAGAAAAATAAACGACTAATGCCGCAACAATCGCAAAGATTAAAAAAAGCTAAGCGCTTAAAAAAATCATCACAAAAATGGTTATTGCGCCAAATTAACGATCCATTTGTCGAGCGCGCCAAGCTTGAAGGTTGGCGTTCTCGCGCTGCTTTTAAAATTATTGAAATTGATCAGAAATTTAAAATTTTTAAGAAAGGAAAAATTGTTGTCGATCTTGGCGCTGCTCCTGGTGGTTGGAGTCAGTATGCAGTTACAAAAGTTGGCGAAGGAAATGTTGTTGCGCTTGATTTGCTTGCAATTGACGCAATTGCTGGCGTGGAATTTTTTCAAGGCGATTTTTTAGAAGAATTAGCGCCACAAAAAATTAGCGAATTTCTTCAAAGAATTCCGCATAATAAATTTGGACGTTGCGATATTGTGCTTTCTGATATGGCGGCAAATTCAACGGGCGATCATAATACTGATCACATTCGCATTATTGATTTGCTTGAGCATTCTCTCGATTTGGCGCAGAAAATTCTTAATCAAAATGGTTGTTTTGTTGGTAAGATTTTTCAAGGCGGTAGTTCCAACGAAATTTTAAAAAAACTGCGCCAGAGTTTTTCTGATGTGAAATATTTTAAGCCTGAATCTTCGCGTAAAGATTCTTCCGAAACTTATTTGGTGGCGCGACTCTTCAAAACAAAGCTTCTTTGATCGGTTAATTTTCCAAGCTTTCACAATTGCCACCAGAAATAATCACTAATAATTTATGATTTTTTGCGCTGGAATCTGAGTTGTAATTATTTTTTATAAACTGCGCCGCGCCAGCAATTGCAAGCGCAGAAGTTGGTTCAATATTTTGTTGTAAAGTTTCGCTTAATTTTTTTTGCCATAAAATTATTTCGCTTTCTGAAATTTCTAAAACGCCAGTAAGTTGTTTGATAAAGTGAAAACAAATTTCAGAAGTGGCTAAAGTTCTGGCGCCATCGGCAATTGTGTTTGGAGTTTGTTCAAAGCCAATAATTTTATTTTGACGAAATGATTGCGCTACATCATTGGCATTCAAAGGTTCGCAGGCAAATATTTTAGCCTGTGGCGATAATTTTTGTGCGGCGATAAAACATCCTGAAATTAATCCGCCACCGCCACATGGCGCAAATATTGCTTCAACTTCACCAGTTTCTTGCAGCGCTTCCAAAGCCGCGGTGCCTTGACCGCAAATTACTTCGGCATTGGCTGAAGGATGAATAAAAAAATAACCTTCAGCTTGTTTGGCTTCAGCGGCGGCATTAACTTGTGATCTTTTTTCAAATAAAATTACTTTTGCGCCTAAATTTTTAGCAGCAGCAATCTTTACAGGCGAAGCTTTATCAATCATGTAAATCAAAGCTTCAATACCAAATTTTTTACAAGCATAAGCAATTGCTTGAGCGTGATTTCCTGAACTTTGCACAACAATTTTTTTGGGAAAATGTCCGTGAATTTCTTGATAATTTAAAATGGCATTAAAAGCACCGCGAGCTTTGAAGGAATTGGTTTCTTGCAAATTATCCATTTTAAAAAAAATCTGCGCACCAAGCTCATCATTTATTCTTTGATTAGAAATTATTGGCGTTTTTTTTATATAATTTTTAATGCGCTTACTAGCAGCAATAATATCTAAAAAATTAAGATCTTTCATTTAGCAAATAGTTGTGACATGTCTTTGAAGGCTTTAAATTCTAGCGCATTGCCACTTGGATCAAGAAAAAACATCGTAGCTTGTTCGCCGGTTTTGCCGCGAAATCTGACATAAGGTTCAATCACGAATTTAATGTTAGTAGCTTTTAATTTTTCAGCAAAATCATGCCATTGTTGCCATTCCAAAACCACACCAAAATGCGGCACAGGAACGCCGTGACCATCAACCTGATTTACGGTTGCAATATGGTTTTCGTCACTTTCTTTTAAATGTGTAACAAGCTGATGACCAAAAAAATTCCAGTCAATCCAGCTTTCATTTGAGCGACCTTCTAGAAAGCCCAAAAACTCACCATAAAATTTTCTGGTTGTTGCCAGATTTTTAACCGGAATCGCTAAATGAAAGGGCTGAAGATTATTCGTCATCTTTAAATAAATCTCTTTGTTTATATTGATTTTCTAAAACGCTATCGACTTTTGTTATTACGTATTTTTGAGCAATTAATTCATTGTCGAATCCGTAATATAATTCTTGTTTTACCTTGCACCTTAATGCATCGCCAGGTCTTACATCTATTTCGCGCTGTTGAAAACTCAGCAGCCAATTTTCATCAGTAATTTTTGCTAAAATTTTTACTTTACCATGTCGCAGTTCCCACATTGAATTTCCAAGATAGTCAGGTTTTTTAATTACCAAATTCATTGGCATTTCTGGAATTGCCACTTTCTCTTTGGTTAAAAATTCTTCAAACTTTTCTGGCGTCCAATCTATTGACAAATTAAAATCGAGAGATTCTCCAGAGTTTTGCAAATATTGTAACCTATCTTCTTTATCGAGATAATTTTTTGCTGATGAAATACTTTGCATGGCATCAACCAAATCAGCGATATTTGGAGATTTGTAGTCTGGCAAATGTTTTACATTGGTTTCTTCGGCAATTTTTTGCATCTGGCGCGACAGATTAATTAAACTGTTTTTATCGCCGACATCGTTGCCTTTGTTTAAAAAATCAATCATCAAATATTTTGCTTTAACCAAATATTTGCCAATCATCGATTTCCAGTTTAATTCCTTTAAATCTCTGTCATCAATTGATTCTATTTTGCTTTTTAACCATATTTTTAGAGATCCGATTTCAATCTCTTCCAGCATCATTATTGGAGATATTTTTGAATCAATGGTATCACATAAAACCTTGTCCAACTTTTCAAAAGAAGAAATAAGCGCAGCGCTTGATTGAAAAATTCTTTGTGGGTTGCCAGTCTCTTTTTTGAAGTCGATATAAATTGCAAAATCAGCGTTTGTCGGGATTGCGGGCTTTTTTGTTGTGAGTGTAGTTGTCATATTTTTTCGGATTTATTTAATTTCAAAAACTGCATCAACTTCTACAGATACTCCGCGTGGCAATGAACCAGAGCCAACGGCGGCGCGTGCGTGCTTTCCAGCGTCACCCAAAACTTCAACCATCAAATCAGATGCGCCATTGGCAACTGATGGATGATCGCTAAAATTAGCATCGGCGTTAACAAAAACACCAAGCTTAACGCAGCGCACTACGTGATTAAGATTACCATCGCATGCCATTTTGACTTGAGCTAAAATATTTATAGCGCAAAGACGTGCTGCTTTTTTGGCGTCTTCAATTGAAATTTCCGATCCAACTTTTCCAATAAATTTTACTTCGCCATTTTCAATTGGTAGCTGACCAGAAATAAAAACCTGATTGCCCGATTTTACAAATCCAACATAGTTAGCAACCGGCGCGGCTGGCGTTGGTAAAATAATTCCAAGTGAGGTTAATTTATTTTCGATATTTGACATGTTTTTAGAATTTTTTAGTTAATAAATTTATTTTCCGACGATTCCCAATTTTTCAAATAATTCTTTATCGCGCTCCATTTCTGGATTAGAAGTGGTTAATAATTTTTCGCCATAAAAAATTGAGTTGGCTCCAGCAAGGAAACACAAGGCTTGGGTTTGTTCGTTCATATTTTCGCGGCCAGCTGAAAGTCTTACTACAGATTTTGGCATCATGATTCTGGCAACTGCAATGGTGCGAATAAATTCGAATTGATCGAGTTCTTGCACGTTTTCAAGCGGCGTTCCCGCAACTTTAACCAGCATATTTATTGGAACTGATTCTGGATGTTTAGGCAAATTGGCTAAAACAATCAGCATTTTAGCGCGATCTTCTCGCGTTTCACCCATGCCAACAATGCCGCCCGAGCACACATTTAAGCCAGCTTCGCGCACGTTTTTTAAAGTATTAAGGCGATCTTCAAAACTGCGCGTGGTAATAATTTCTGAATAAAATTCTTCTGATGAATCAATATTGTGATTGTAATAATCAAGCCCCGCTTCCTTGAGCTTCTTGCTTTGCGCTTCAGTCAACATTCCTAAAGTCATGCAAGTTTCAAGACCGGTTTTTTTAACTTCATCAACAATTGTGCAGATTTTTTCAACATCGCGATCGTGTAAATTACGCCAAGCTGCGCCCATGCAAAATCTTGATGCGCCTGCTTCTTTGGCAGATTTAGCGGCATCTAAAATTTTATCCAAAGCCATTAAAGATTCTTTTTCCAAACCAGTATTATAATGCGCTGATTGTGGGCAATATTTGCAATTTTCAGGACAAGAACCAGTTTTTATGCTAAGAAGCGTGCTAATTTGCACCGCGTTTTGATTGTGAAATTGGCGATGAATTTCAGCCGCTTTAAAAATTAAATCATTAAAAGGCAGCGCGAAAAGTTGCATAATTTCCGCTACTGAAAAATCGTGACGCATTTCAAAATCAAAGCTAGCAGAAAATATTTGTGAATCTTGGTTGGCGACAATTTCTTTCATGAGTTTTTCCAAATTATAAAACATTTAAAGAGTTCGCCCATTTGAG
>JANRKR010000007.1:0-12297 GCA_033763375.1 Rickettsiales bacterium | reverse complement strand
CTATTGAAAATTTATCTTGCGATCTCAAACAAGAATTCAACAGCGATAATAAAAGGCTTTATGCCGATGAACTTATTCTTGCCCAAGGCAAATTTTCATAAATAATAAACTAAAAATATGACTCTTAGAAAATTAACAGTTCGCGAAGCATTACGTGAGGCTATGGCCGAAGAAATGAGAACCGCACCAGAAGTTTTTGTAATTGGCGAAGAAGTGGCGGAATATAACGGCGCTTACAAAGTGACTCAAGGTTTGCTTGCCGAATTTGGTGCTAAGCGCGTAATCGACACGCCAATCACTGAACATGGATTTACTGGTATTGCTGTTGGTGCAGCTTTTGCTGGCTTAAAACCAATTGTTGAATTTATGACTTTCAACTTTGCTATGCAGGCGATTGATCAAATTATTAATTCTGCCGCTAAAACTAATTATATGTCGGGCGGACAAGTGCGTTGTCCAATCGTTTTTCGTGGTCCCAATGGCGCCGCGGCAAGAGTTGGCGCCCAACATTCACAATGTTACGCTGCTTGGTATGGTTCAATTCCGGGTTTAAAAGTTGTTGCACCATATAGCGCCGCTGACGCTAAGGGTTTGTTGAAATCGGCAATTCGCGATCCAAATCCAGTAATTTTTTTAGAAAATGAAATAACCTATGGTTTCACTTTTGAAGAAGAATATGACGACGATCATTTAGTCGAAATTGGCAAAGCTAAAATTTTGCGCGAAGGTAAAGATGTTACAATTATCGCCTTTTCTTTAGTGGTTAAATATGCGCTTGAAGCTGCCGAAGAATTGGCCAAAGAAGGAATTGAAGCCGAAGTAATTGACTTACGCACTATTCGCCCAATGGATCATCAGACAATTATTGAATCGGTTAAAAAAACTTCACGCTGTATTACGGTTGAAGAAGGTTTTCCTTTTGCTTCAATTGGCAGTGAAATCGCTTCAGTTTTAATGGAACAGGCTTTTGATTATTTAGACGCGCCGGTAAAAAAGCTTGCAAGTATTGACGCGCCATTGCCTTATGCAGCTAATTTAGAAAGATTAGCTTTGCCAAAAACAAATGATATTATTGCCGCCGCAAGAGAGTTAATCGTTCACAATCAATAACATTTCATGTTTTTACATAATCTTGTCAAAAAACATAATATCACCAAACCGGTTTTTATCGGTTATTTTATTTGTGTTGCAGTAATTTTATATTTTGTTTCCTGCACAATATTTGGAGCAAAAGGTTTGTTTGAATATAATCGTCTTAAAGATCAAATCGCTAACGAAGAAGGCATTAAACACGACCTTTTCTCTAAGATGCAAATCAAACAAAATATGATCGAAGGGATGAATCTAAATTCTTTAGATATCGATTTGCTTGACGAAGAAGCCAGAAAAGTTTTAGGTTATGCTGGTAAAAATGAAGTTGTTATTTATCAAGACAAAAAACTCTCAAAATAAATCCAAATTATAATGATTAACAACCTATCATTAAAAATTCAGAATCATCGTAGTTACCTACAATTTTTGTTAATTCTGGTGCCAGTAATTTATGGTATTTTAGGCAAAAGTTTAAGCGTAGCAATTTTTGCTGCAATTACTGCAATTGTGGTTGCGCTTGATTATATGCGTCACGGAAATATCGCGGTTAAAAATCTTTTTGAAAAAATTTTTAATTTGGTCTTAAAGCCAGAAGAAATCGCCAAGCAAAAATTGTCACCGGCTAGCTGGCTAGTAATTGCTATCTGCGTAAATTTTTTATTTTTCTCTCCGGAAATTGCAGTTACTGCTTTTTTAATTTTAGCAATCAGCGATTCCAGCGCCACCATCATTGGTAAAAAATTTCCCAGCCAGCCATTTTTTGAAAAAACTCTTAACGGCTCAATTGCCTTTCTTGTAACCGCTGTAATTATTTTAATTTTTTGCGGCTTGATTTATCACGCTAGATTTTGGTTTTATTTTTTTGGATTATTCGCAGTTGTAGTTATCACGCTGATGGAAGCTCGTCCCACTTTTACTAAAATTGATGATAATTTTGTTATTCCTATAGCCTTTTCAACAGTAATGACAATGTTTGACCTGATCTGGAATCACTATTATTGATCACTTAGATTATCTGATGCTTTTTTCTAAAGATTTCCCCGAAAAATTGCGCTCGACAATTCTGGTTTCGGAAGTTGTTGGCAAGAAAGTAAAACTAAAGCTGCGCGGTAAAGAATTCATTGGTCTTTGCCCATTTCATAACGAAAAATCACCATCATTTACGGTTAACGATCAGAAAGGTTTTTATCATTGTTTTGGCTGTTCCGCTCACGGTGATGTTATCAGTTTTGTCATGCAAAATGAAGCGCTGGATTACAAAGATGCCGTTAATAAATTAGCGCAAGATTTTTCTATTCCAATTCCGCAGCTTAAATTTGATGAGTCCGAGCAAAAACAACTTACTCGCGATCTGTTACTTTTAGAAAATATTGCCACTTTTTTTGAAAAAAATTTGCGCGAACAAAACGGTCAGGAAGCACTTTTTTATCTGAATAAAAGAGGGATTTCAGCAGATAATATTAAAAAATTTCGTCTTGGCTTTGCTCCAAATTCTTACGAAGCGCTTACTAAATTCTTACAAGCGCAAGGCTTTAGCGATCAAGAAATATCAGCTTGCGGCGTTATTGCTAAAAATGATCAACAAAAATTTTATGATAAATTTCGCCATCGAATAATTTTCCCAATTACTAATAAAAAAGGGCAAATAATCGCTTTTGGCGGTCGCACAATTAAAGACGATTTGCCTAAATATCTTAACTCGGCGGAAACAGCAGTTTTTAAAAAAAACCAAACTCTTTACAATTTTCATTTCGCTCGCAAAGCAATATTTGCCAAAGGTTACGCCGTTGTGGTTGAAGGTTATATGGATGCAATTTCACTTTTTACAAATGGCATTGAAAATGTTGTTGCCGGTCTTGGAACAGCTTTAGGAATTGAGCATCTAAAAGAATTATTTTTTACAACCGACAAAATTATTATTTGTCTTGATGGCGATGAAGCCGGAATTCGTGCCGCTAAACGTGTTTGTGAAATTGTTTTGCCGTTAATTTCTGCTAAGAAAAATATCAATTTTGCTTTTTTGCCCAATCAACTTGATCCTGATGATTTTATAAAAAAATTTGGCGCTAAAGAATTAGAAAAAGTTTTTGCCGATTCAATTCCGCTATCACAAAGCCTTTTTGACTTTGCTTTGAAAGAATTTGGCATTGATAAACAAAAGAAAATAAGTGCTGAAATAAAAGCTAAAATTGAAGCTAATTTAACCGCTAAAATTACCGCAATTCAAGATCAGTCTTTAAAAAAATATTTTACTTATTTCTTTAAAGATGCGCTGTTTAATTTAGGAAAAAATTCTGCTAAAAACTCAACAAAAATAACCGAAAATTTTAGCAAAAAAAACTTTAATAAAATTGGCGTTAACTCTTCTAAAACATTAGCCAAAGCTATTATCGCTTTAATTATAAAATATCCGCAATTAATTAATTTTAGTGATGAAATTTTTAACCTCAAAGAAACCCAATTTTTAGATGAAGAAATCACTAATTTAAAAGATGAAATCAGCGCCTTAATTGAGGAAGATCCAAAAATTAATTCGGAAAAATTGATCAAAGCCCTTGAAAATTCTCTTGGCAATAACGATGTAAAAGACTTGAAAAATCTGCTTGCAAGCATTGACAATCTTGCTTTAGAATCAGCGCAAGATAAATTAAAAACTCTGCTTTTGAAAGATTTGCTACTACAAGTAGATCAACAATATAAAGAAAATCTTAACAAAATTGATGAAATAGAAACTCATCAAACTGCAATCACCAACCAAAAAATTAAAGAAATTTTCGATTATAAAAACTGGCTTGAGCGTAAAATTTTAGAGCTCGAAAAAAATCTCTCATAAAAACTTCAAGAGGAAATATGGTTACTAAAAATAAAGCTAAAAAAATTGTTAAAGTTGCAGCAAAAAAAGCTGCGACAGCAAAAGCTAAAATAAAAACTGCTACAAAAAAATTAGCGCCAAAAAAAGCTGTAACTAAAAAAATTCTTACCAAAAAAACCGCTCAAAAAATAGTTAAAAAAGTTACAAAAATCAAAGTTGCTGCAAAAAAATCCACACCAAAAAAACTGTCAAAACCTACAAAATCAAAAGCGGTAACCAAAATCACTTCCAATAAAATTGTTAAAAAAACGATTAATAAAAAATTGCCAAAAAAAGTTGTTAAAATTTCCAAAACTAAAATTTCAACTCCGAAAGTTAAAAAAGAAAAAGTCGCCAAAACCAAAATAGTCAAAGAAAAAGCGCCAAAAATTATCAAGAAAAAAGTTTCTAAATCAAAATTGGCAACCGCAATTAACGATAAAACCGTTGCTTTGGCAGAAAAATTTCAACTAATTCAAGGCGTAAAATCAGCGCTTTTACAAAAAGATGAAGAAGGCAAAAAACTTTCCAATGAACTTGCCGATAAACTTAAAGTGATGTTAGCGCTTGGCAAATCGCAAGGTTTTTTAACTTACGACCAAATTAATGAAAATATTGATTCCGACATCGATCCAAAAAAACTTGATCGTATTCTTGACATTCTAACCGAATTCAAAATTCAGATCGTTGAAAAAGAAGACGATCTTGACAAATTAGAAGATGGCGCAATTTCCAAAGATGAAGAAAAAAGTCAAAAACGCTCGGAAGATTCAGTCAAAACTTATTTAAAATCGATGAGCAGCGTTAAGCTTTTAACGCGCGAAGATGAAGTTGCAATCGCCATGCGCATTGAAGAAGGTCGCAATAAAACCGTGCAAGCGCTTTATCAAAGCCCGATGATTATGAAACATTTTATCGAATGGTATAATGGTTTATCAGGCGGCACTATTTTGTTGCGCGATATTATCAGAATTGACGAAACCTACAATTCTGAGCTGGAAGAAATTATGAAAAACAGCGAAAAGCAAGCTGCAGAAGCGCAGGAAAATCAACCAGCTGCTGAGGAAGATGTCGTCGCAATTATTAACGATCAAGTTGATGGCGCAGCAGAAGAAGAATCACTTTTTGAAGATGAAGAGCTGGAAGAGATTGACGAAAGCGTGGTTTCGTTCGTTTCGATGGAGCGAATTTTGATGCCAAAAATGCTCGATTTATTTCAAAAAATCGCTCATATTTGCCAAAAGATTCTTGACAAAAGTAACGATAAAACCCGCGCCCAAATTGAAGCCGATAAAGATATTCAAAAATTAAAAGCCGAATTTTTAAAACTTTCTACTGAAGTAAGTTTTAATGATTCTTTGATTAAAGCTTTGGTCGAACAACTTTACGAAGCTCATGCCAAACTTATCAGCATTGAAGTTGAGTTATTACGCTTATCGCAAAAATATAGCGTTGATAAAACTGACTTTTTAAAACATTATGCCGGCTTAGAAGATGGCGAAAAGTGGCTTGAAAAAATCGCCGCTATTAAAGAAAAAAGATGGAGTAATTTCTTCAATTCTGAAAAAGAAAAAATCAAAGAAATTCAAGCACGCATTTTAAAATTAACTAAAATCATGGGCTTGAATCTACCTGATTTTAAAGGCTTGATCAACATTGTTCGTAAAAGTCAAAATGAGGAATTAAAAGCTAAAAAAGAAATGATTGAAGCCAATTTGCGCTTGGTTGTTTCTATCGCCAAAAAATATACTAATCGCGGTTTGCAATTTTTGGATTTAATTCAAGAAGGCAATATTGGCTTAATGCGCGCTGTCGATAAATTTGAATATCGTCGTGGTTACAAATTTTCAACTTACGCTACATGGTGGATTCGCCAAGCAATTACACGAGCAATTGCCGATCAATCACGCACTATTCGCATTCCAATTCACATGGTGGAAACGATTAATAAAATCGTTAAAACCTCACGTCAATTAACGCAAGAACTTGGAAGAACACCAGACGCCCAAGAAATTGCTGATAAGCTTTTGATGCCAGTTGATAAAGTGAGAAAAGTTTTACGCACTTCTAAAGATCCTGTCAGTCTAGAAGCACCAGTTTCGGGTGATGATGAAGATAGTATTTTGGGCGATTTCATTGAAGATAAAACTGCAGTAATGCCATTTGATGCTGCTTCCCATTCTAAATTAAAAGAAGTTACAGCGCAGATGCTTTCATCGCTAACGCCTCGGGAAGAGCGTGTTTTAAGAATGCGCTTTGGCATTGGCATGGTTACAGATCACACTTTGGAAGAAGTTGGAAAGCAGTTTTCAGTAACTCGTGAACGTATTCGCCAAATTGAGGCAAAAGCTTTGAAGAAATTACAACATCCAAAAAGATCAAAACTTCTAAAAAGCTTTTTACAAGACGCTTAAAGACTTAATCTGATTGAAGATACTCAAATTTAAAAAACTAAAAATCTATTGCGGATGCGCCGATTTAATCGCCCATGTAGCAATTAAACTTATACCAAAGTAAAAATCTATTGACCCATTTTTACAAAGAATTTTTGAGGAAAAATTGGCGATTATCCTAAGAAGCACAACCAGACCCCGTCATGAAGACGGGGTGACAAAGTCATGAGGACGGGGTGACAATTGCAAGAAGGATCACAAAACTATCCTAACTTGTCACCCCGTCTTCATGACGGGGTCTAAAAAAATTGTGAGTCAAGGGATAATCACCGAAAAATTGATGTTTTGAAAAGCCTTTGTTTAACCAACCCCGCTGAGACTTTGAGAAATATTAATTTTTACCAAAAAGACAAAGTTAAAATGGATCAATAAATTTTTAGCTTGGTATATACCAAATTCAAACGAAGCTTGAATTTGATTTAGCCAAATCTTCCAGTTATATAATCTTGAGTTTGCTGATTAGCAGGATTGGTGAAGATTTTATCAGTCGTATCATATTCAATAATTTTGCCCATATTAAAAAATGCCGTCATGCTTGAAACTCGAGCTGCTTGCTGCATTGAATGTGTAACAATAATAATGGTAAAATTATCTTTAAGTTCATCGATTAATTCTTCAATTTTTGCTGTAGCAATTGGATCAAGCGCTGAACATGGCTCATCCATCAAAATAACTTCTGGTTCAACAGCAATTGTGCGCGCAATACAAAGACGCTGTTGTTGTCCGCCAGATAATCCGCTGGCTTGATCGTTAAGGCGATCTTTTACTTCATTCCACAATCCAGCTTTGGTAAGACTTTTTTCAACAATTTCATCAAGTTGTTTTTTATTGCTAAAAAGTCCGTGAATTCTTGGACCATAAGCAACATTTTCATAAATTGATTTTAAAAAAGGATTTGGTTTTTGAAAAACCATACCAACCGAAGCGCGCAATAAGACCAAGTCGAGATTTTTATTGTAAATATTTTCACCATCTAAAGTAATTTCGCCTTCAATCTTGCAACCCAAAATTGTATCATTCATGCGATTAATGCAGCGCAAAAAAGAAGATTTGCCACAACCAGAAGGACCAATCAGCGAAGTTACACTATGTTCTTTAAAGTCGAGATTGATATTAAATAGCGCTTGTTTTTGTCCGTAAAATAAATTGATATTTTTCGCTGAAATTTTGCTGTTCATATTCACGATTATTCAGGTTCGACAATTTTAGAATTGGTATTAAAGAGCTATTAACAATAATTTTGCATTTCTAAAAACAAACATTTCTTTGATGCGACTAAAAAAATTTAGACCTTCATCACTTCAAGATAAAGCAACGCAATACGAACCAAATCCTGCTCTTGTCGCGAACTATAATCGTATGTTAAAAGGAAATAAGAGAAAATTTATTCCGCGCTCACTTTATGGAAGGTTTCTGTTCATAATTATTGTTTCAGCGCTAATTGTGCAAGCTGTTTCAATTTATGTTTTTTATTACACCCATCTTGATTTGATCAGCAAACACATGGCGCGCAGCGTTATCGAAGAAATGGTTTTTGTCAAAAAATCTATCAACAAACCTGATTACCAAACTCTTTTATTTGAACTCTCCAAAGAAACTGGATTAACTTTTTCATTTGAAAATAATCGCCGCTTAAAAAAGAAAAAAATTGGCGATAGCAACTGGCGCCAAAATAAAATTTATCAATATATTAATCCTTTGATTGATCCATATAATCGCTTCAAATCTGAATTGGAAAGCCACAATCTCAAACCTTATGAAATTTTCGCCAGCCCTGATTATGACGACATCATCATTGTAAAAATTCAAACTACGCAAGGCTTATTATCCTTTGAAATTCCAATCAAAAGAATTACCAGCTCCAGCGCTCATGTTTTTATTTTTTGGATGATTCTCAGCACTTTATTAACTTCGATAATATCAATAATATTTTTTCGCAACCAAGTGCGCTTTGTACGCGAATTATCAAAAGCTGCCGAAAAATTTGGTCGTGGTCAAGATGTGCCAAATCTTAAACCAGCTGGCTCGGAAGAAATTCGTTCTTTAACAATTTCTTTTATCAAAATGAAAGAGCGCGTAATGCGCCAAATCACTCAGCGCACTGACATGCTTTCTGGCGTTTCGCATGATCTGCGTACACCATTAACGCGCATGAAGCTGCAACTTGCAATGATGGCAGATTCTGAAGAAATTAATGAGTTGAAAAATGACATCAGCGATATGGAAAAATTGGTTGATGAATATCTTGATTTTGCCAGATCTGACGACAAAGAAAAAGCGTTGAACAAAAATATAAAAATATTTCTGCAGGAAAAAATAATTAATTATTACGCCAAAATTGGGCGCAATATTCAAAGTAAAATCAATATTGCACCAGATTTTGAAATGCCGATAAAAAAGCTGGCGCTAAAACGCTCTTTAATAAATTTAATCGACAATGCCTTTAATTATGGCGACATTGTTGAATTATCGGCAGAACTTTCTCGTGATAATTTAATTTTAAAAATTGACGACAATGGTCCAGGCATTCCAGAATCTGAATATACCAATGTTTTTAAGCCATTTTACCGCATTGACAATTCGCGTAATCTTGATAAAAAAATGCTATCCGGCGGCTCTGGTCTTGGTTTAGCAATTGCAATGGATGGAATTACATCACATGGTGGACGCATTGAACTTGGCAAATCAATTAATCTTGGCGGGCTTGCAGTAACAATTTATATTCCCATTTAATCACAAAATATGAAACGCATTTTAGTCACTGGCGGTGCTGGATTTCTTGGCTCCTTTCTTTGTGAAAAACTCTTAAACCAAGGCAACGAAGTTATCTCGCTTGATAATTATTTCTGCGGTAGCAAAAAAAATATTGAACATCTTTTTGCTAATCCAAGATTTGAAGCTATTCGCCACGATGTTACGCAGCCAATTCATCTTGAAGTTGATGAAATCTATAATTTTGCTTGTCCGGCTTCACCAATTCACTATCAACATAATCCGGTTCACACCACCAAAACTTGTGTAATGGGCGCAATCAACATGCTGGAACTAGCGCGTAATGTTAAAGCAAAAATTATTCAGGCTTCAACTTCAGAAGTTTACGGCGATCCTTTAATTCATCCGCAAAGCGAAGAATATTTTGGCAATGTTAATACGATGGGCGCTAGATCTTGCTATGACGAAGGCAAACGCGTTGCTGAAACTTTATTTTTTGATTATTATAAACAATATGATGTTGAAATTAAAGTTATCCGCATTTTCAACACTTATGGTCCACGCATGTCAATTAACGATGGTCGCGTGGTTTCAAATTTTATTGTTCAGGCACTGCGCGGCGAAGATTTAACTATTTACGGCAAAGGTGATCAGACTCGTTCATTTTGTTATGTTGATGATTTGGTGGAAGGAATTATCAATTTTATGAATTTGGACAACAAAGAAATTGGTCCAATAAATCTTGGCAATCCTGGCGAATTTACAATTATTGAATTGGCAAAAAAAGTTTTGAAATTAACTAATTCAAAATCACAAATAATCTTCAAAGATCTGCCGCAAAATGATCCGATGCAAAGAAAGCCTGTAATCTCTAAAGCGCAAAACCTTATCAGATTCTCTCCTCAAATTGAACTGGAATCAGGATTAGAAAAAACCATCCAATATTTTAAAAAAATTATATAAAGCGAGATGGAAAATTCTTCTGCACCATTTTTGATTAAAAACCTTCGCAACGCCTTTGTCACTAATAATAGCGTTATTATTACACAAGGTAAAATTGTTAAAGATTCTTGCGTCAGAGTTGAAAATTATCAGACTTATTCCAGATTTAAATTTCGCTTAAAATATTTTTTGCCAATTTTTTCTTGGTCAAAAAAAACTCACATTTTAATAACCGATGAATGGTCGAAAAACTATTGTCATTTCTTGTGGGAAGCGCTTTCAAAACTAATTGAATTAAAAAAACAATTTCCCGATGCAATTTTAATTCTACCTAAATCTTATTTGAAAATTGACTTCATTACAAAGTCTTTAGAAGCATTTAGTTTTAAACAAGATCGCCTAAAAATAATTCCAAAAAGATCAAAACTACTAGTAAAAAATCTTGCTTTCATTCCTTGTATCAACATTACAACTGAAGGCTATTACAACTTTCTTAAATTTTCTGAAATTGCGCAAATATTAACCAATCATTTTCAAGAAAAATTAAAAACAAATTTTGGTGCCAGAATTTATATTAGCCGATCTGATCCCAAAAAAAATACGCCGCGCCAAGTTGCCAACGAAAAAGAACTAGTTTTAATGCTGGCAAAATATGGTTTTAAAACGGTTTATATGGAAAATTTTTCTTTTCTTGAGCAAATTTCTATCATGAATAACGCCAGCTTTATCATAGCTCCGCACGGTGCTGGAATTACCAATGTTATGTTTGCGCGAAAAAATTGTCATTTAGTTGAATTGGTAAATTTTAATTGGGGAAAAACTTGCTTTGCTGAAATGTGCCAAAGAATGAACATTAACTATCAGCGTTTTGATTGTAATCCAAGCGAAGCAATATCAACTTTGGAACTTGGCAATATTTTTGTTGATATAACAAAATTAGAAAAAAACTTAAATCAAATTTTAAAATAAAATGAAAATCACCGTTATTGGCAGCGGCTATGTTGGCTTGGTTTCTGGCATTTGCTTTGCCAAAATTGGTCATGAAGTTATTTGTGTTGATAAAGATAAAAATAAAATTGCTCAATTAAAATCCGGCATAATTCCGATCTTTGAACCTGGTTTAAAAGAAATGCTTGATGAAGTGGTTTTGGCAAAAAAAATTTCTTTTACGACCGATTTATCAAAAAGTTTGCAAGATGTAAAAGCAGTTTTTATCGCTGTTGGCACACCACAAGATGAAGACGGCAGCGCTGATTTATCTTATGTTTTGGCGGCGGCAAAAGAAATTGCTCAATTTGCTGATTCTTATAAATTAATTATTACCAAATCAACCGTTCCTGCTGGCACTGGCGCCAAAATCAAAAAATTACTTAAAAAAACTTATCCAAAATTTGATTTTTCAGTTGCTTCTAATCCTGAATTTTTACGCGAAGGCGCCGCAATTAGTGATTTTATGAACCCTGATCGCATCGTTATTGGCGTTGAAGATAACAAAGCTCAAGAAATTTTTAGTAAAATTTATCAAAGTTTTGAACAAGAAAAATTAATCTTCACCGACATTATCACCGCTGAACTTATAAAATATGCTTGTAACTCGTTTTTGGCGACAAAAATTTCTTTTATCAATGAAATGGCTAATTTATGCGAAGCAGTTGGCGGCGATATCAAACAGCTTTCAAGCGCCATGGGACGCGACTTGCGAATTGGTGATAAATTTTTAAATCCTGGTCCGGGTTTTGGCGGATCTTGTTTTCCAAAAGATATTTTAGCAATTTTAAATTTTGCCAAAAAAAATAAAGTTAATCTGTCTTTGATTGCTGCGGTTACAAATTCAAATAATCGCCGCAAAATTAAAATGGTGGAAAAAATTTCCACTATTTTAAACAACAAAATTAAGAACAAAAAAATCGCTTTATTGGGTTTAGCTTTTAAAAGTAACACTGATGATATTCGTTATTCGCCAGCAATTTTGATTGCTAAAGAATTAGCTAAAAAAGGCGCAAAAATTTTTGCTCATGATTTTGCTGCAATTAAAAATTCTAAACAAGAATTAGCAAAATTTCAAAATATTGAATTTTTTGACGATCTTTACCAAGCCTGTAAAAACGCCGATGCAATTGTTATAGCAACTGAATGGCCGCAATATCAAAAAATTAATTTTAGTAAAATCAAAACCAAAAAAATTATTGATTTACGCAATTTATTTGATGCCAAAAAAATGCGCGATCTTGGCTTTGAATATCATTA
>JANRKR010000006.1:0-49217 GCA_033763375.1 Rickettsiales bacterium | reverse complement strand
CCCGTCTTCACGATGGAGTAAAAGTTCTAAATAATTACGGTTTATATTATTTTGTCACCCCGTCTTCATGACGGGGTCTGGCTTAAAAAAAATTCAAAAATGAAAAAAATAATCGCCATCGGCAACGCCATTGTTGACATTGTTTGCAAAGTTGATGACGCGTTCTTACAAGAAAATAATTTAGTCAAAGGCTCGATGTCTTTAATTGATGAAGAAATCGCGCAAAAATTATCAGCATTAAAACCAGAAAAAATCACTTCAGGAGGATCGGCTGCTAACACAATTGCAACGCTGTCGCAACTAAATTGCAAAACCGCTTTTATCGGCAAAGTTGGTCATGACGAAATTGGTAAAAAATTTATCAGCGAAATTTCCAAAAGCGGCTGCGATTTTATCAGCGACAAAATTCATCACAAAGCTTCAGCAAAATCTTTCATTTTAGTTTCGCCCGACGCTCAAAGAACAATGTGCACTTACTTGGGTTGCGCTTCGGAAATTAACGAAAATGATATTGATGAAAAAGCTTTTAAAGACTGCGCTATTCTTTACTTGGAAGGCTATTTGTGGGACGCGCCTGCAACAATTTTAGCATTAAAAAAAGCCATTAATTTAGCTAAAAAAAATGGTGCCAAAATTGCTTTTTCACTTTCCGATTCTTTTTGCGTGGCGCGCCACAAAAAAGATTTTTTAGAATTAATTAAAAATCATCTCGATATTGTTTTTGCCAATGAAGCAGAGGCTTTTGAGCTAACCAACTCAAATAATTTTGCTGAATTTTTTAACCAAAATAAAAACTTAATTGGCGTTGTAACTAAACATGAAAAAGGTTGCCAAGTTTTTCACGATAATAAATTTATAGAAGTAGCAGCACAAAAAAATATTAAAGCAATTGATTCAACTGGAGCAGGCGATGTGTTTGCTGCTGGTTTTTTATATGGCTTAATAAATAATCACGATTTAGAAAAATCAGCAGAATTTGCCAATAATTTAGCCGCTAAAATTATTCAAAAATTTGGTGCTAGATTTGATGAAAACGAATTAGATCAAATTAAAAATAAATTATATGATATGGAATAAAAACGAATTGCTCGAAGCCTTATCTGGCGAGCTTTTAAAACATCAATTAGCTAACAATTTACTAATTGATGAAGTAGTAATTGACAGTCGCAAAACGCCAAAATCTGGCTTATTTATTGCGCTAAAAGGTGAAAATAACGATGCGCATAATTTTTTAGAACAAGCAATTACAAATGGCTGTAAATGCGTCTTGATCCACGAAGAATCAGCTTTGACAAAAATTAAAAATTGTGATTTTCTTTTAGTAAAAAATACTTTTAACGCTCTTTATAAATTGGCAGAATTTTCGCGCCGTCGCAGCCATGCCAAAATTATCGCTATTACTGGTTCAGTTGGCAAAACCGGCACCAAAGAAATGTTGCGTTTGGCTTTTAGTTCAATTGGCAAAACTTTCGCCACTTTTGGCAATCTTAATAATCACATTGGTTTGCCGCTGTCTTTATGTAATTTTTCACGTGATTGTGAGTTTGGAATTTTTGAAATGGGCATGAATCATTTAAATGAAATTGCGCCACTTTCGCGCCTCGCCAGACCGCATTTGGCAATTATCACCACTGTTGGTCCGGTTCATATTGAATTTTTTAAAAATGAACAAGAAATTGCTTTAGCAAAATCAGAAATTTTTTTAGGACTTGAGCCGCAAGGATTGGCGCTGATTAATCGCGATAATCAACATTATGAATTTTTAAAAAATCGCGCCGAAATTTGTGGCGTTGATTCTAAAAATATTATCAGTTTTGGTAAAAATTCTGCCAGTAATTATTGTTTAGAATCATTGAAAATACTAAGCGCAGAAGCTGCTGAAGCTTTTGTTAAATTAAATAATCAGAATAAAATTTCTTACCAAATTTCAGCCAGCAGCAAAACTATAATTTTTAATTCAACTATAATTGTAGCAGCGCTTGATCTATTAAAATGTGATCTAAAAACTGGCTTGAAGCCCATGAATAAACTTGAAAATACTATGGGTCGCGGCAAAGCTTTTGAAATAAAAATTGAGCAAAAAAATATCACCGTTATTGACGATAGTTACAATGCCAGCGTGCTTTCAATGCAAGCCGGACTTGAACATGCATTTGAATTAAAATCAGCTTTGAAAAAAAAGCGTTTAGTGGCAGCTCTTGGCGATATGTTAGAACTTGGTGAAAAATCTGTTGAATTGCATGATTCAATCGCAAATTATCTCAAACAATCTCACGCCGATTTTGCAATTTTAGTTGGTAAAAACATGACTAATATGGCAAAAAAATTACCCGATAATTCTTATAAAACTTTTACCGACTCAAACGCCGCTGCCCTTGAAATTAAAAGCTTAATCGCTGATGGTGATATTCTTTATGTTAAAGGTTCGCGCGGTATGAAAATGGAAAAAATAATCGAAAATTTAACTAATAAAATCAGTGCTCACTAGTTTCTTTTTATTACAAATTCTTTGGCTTAAAGCCTTTATTTGTTTGATTTCGTCCTATTTGATCGGAATTTTTTCAATTAAAAAATATATCAAATTTGCTCACAATAATCCGCACTTTTTTCAGCCAATTCGTGAATCTGGTCCCGCAACTCATATTGCTTCAAAGCAAAAAACTCCAACTATGGGCGGTATTTTTATTGTGCTTGCCACTTTAATAACCACGCTGCTTTTCACTGATATTTCTAACCGTTATATTCTGGTTGTAAGTACAATTTTTATAACCTTTGCTGCGATTGGTTTGGTTGACGATGTGCTGAAAGTTTTCTACAAAAATCCTCAAGGCTTTCGTGGCAGCATTAAACTTATTATTCAATTTAGTGTAATTGGCATCGCTTTTTTATGGCTTGGTTCGATTGATGAAATTCATTTTAGCAATCGCGTTTTTTTACCAATCCATCACGGACATTATGTGGCGCTTGGTATTGTGCTTTATGTGCTTTTTGTTAATGTGGTAATTGTTGGCACGTCGAATGCCGTTAATTTAACCGATGGCTTAGATGGCTTGGTTTCGGTGCCGGCAATTATAAATTTATGTTGTCTAATTTTATTAATTTACGCCTCGTCAACGCCAGAACTTGCTGCAAGATTTCGCGTGCCGCAGGTTAAATTTTCAGGAGAATTAATTTTCTTTTGCATCGCTTTAATTGGCGCGATTTTAGCCTTTTTAACTTTCAATTTAAAGCCGGCAAAAATTTTCATGGGCGATGTTGGAAGTCTGGCGATTGGCTCAGTTCTTGGCTTAATTGCAATTATTATCAAAGAAGAATTTATCTTTTTTATAATTTCAATTTTATTTGTTATCGAAGCCGTTTCAGTAATTTTGCAAGTTGGCTCTTACAAAATTCGCAAAAAAAGAATTTTTTTAATGGCGCCGCTACATCATCATTTTGAAAAATTAGGCTGGTCTGAAAAAAAGGTAGTGCGCAGCTTCTGGCTTGCTTCAATGTTTTTTGCCGCAATTGGCATGACAATTTTTTTAGTTTAAATGACCAATAAAAAATTAATTAGATCTAACTTGAATTTGCTTAATTATAAACCGCGAGTTTATTTATATGATTCAACCTTGCGCGATGGCGCTCAAACCAGCACGGTGAATTTTGGCGTTCATGATAAAATTGCTATCGCCAAAATTATTGATGAGCTTGGTATTGATTATATTGAAGGTGGTTGGCCGGGCGCTAATAACACTGATGATGAATTTTTTGCCAATTTACCAAAATTAAAAAAATCACAATTTGTTGCTTTTGGCATGACGCGTCGCAGTGGCGCTTCCGCTTCTAACGACGCCGGTTTAAACGCTCTTACTAACGCCAATGTTAAATCGGTTTGCATTGTTGGAAAATGTTGGGATTTTCATTTAAAACATGCGCTGCAAATTTCGGAAAAAGAAAATCTGGAACTAATTTCTGATTCCATCAAGCATATAGTTAAAAAGAAAAAAGAAGCTTTGTTTGACGCCGAACATTTTTTTGACGGCTTTAAAGCTAATCCAAAATTTGCCATGCGCACTATTAAAACTGCTTACGGCGCTGGCGCACGCTGGATTGTACTTTGCGACACTAACGGTGGCACACTTCCTAGCGAAATTTCTAAAATTGTTAAAGAAGTTATCAAAGAAATTCCTGGCGAAAATCTAGGAATTCACTGCCACAACGACACTGGCAATGCTGTTGCTAATTCTTTAGCCGCAGTTGAAGCCGGAGTTCGTCAAGTGCAAGGAACAATCAACGGACTTGGCGAAAGATGCGGCAATGCTAATTTAATCAGCATCATTCCAACCTTGTCGCTAAAGATGGGATTTGACGTTGGCATCGATGAAAAACATTTAAAAAGCTTAGTAAAAACTTCGAATTTTCTTGACGATTTACTCAATAAAGAGCGCGACAAATTCGCGCCTTATGTTGGTAAATATGCTTTTGCCCACAAAGGCGGCTTGCATGTTTCGGCGGTTGCTAAAAACGCCAAATCTTATGAACATATTGAACCAGAAAAAGTTGGCAATCAGCGCCAAATTATGATTTCCGATCAAGCTGGTCGTTCTAATATTATCGCGCGTTTAAAAGAAATTGGCATTGAACTTCGTGACGAGCTAAAAGTTAGCCAAGTTGCTAATTTAGTTAATAAAGTCAAAGAGTTGGAAGCGCAAGGATACGCTTATGACGCTGCCGATGCCAGTTTTGAAATTTTAGCTAAAAAATCGCTTTCAGCTGTGCCTAATTTTTTTGATTTGGTTGGATTTAGAGTTTTGGACGAACGCAAATTTGACGCTAAGGGCCGCGTTGTCACAATTGCTGAAGCGACAATAAAAATTAAAATCGGCAATAAAATTAGTTTGGCAGTTGCCGAAGGAAATGGTCCAGTAAACGCTTTAGATAAGGCTTTAAGAAAAGCTTTATCAAAAAAATATCCTGCTTTAAAAACAGTCAAATTAACTGATTACAAAGTACGCATTTTAACGCCGCTGCAAGGCACTCAGGCAGTAACTCGCGTACAAATTGAATCGATGGATGAAACTGGCAATAAATGGATGACAATTGGCGTTTCACAAAACATCGTTGATGCTTCATTTCGCGCGCTTCATGATAGCATTACTTATAAATTGATGAAAAACTAAATTTTAGAACGAAAAAGAATAACTAATGAAAAGCATTAATCAAAATTTAAACGAGTTAGATGTGATAGGATTTGTTAGTACAATGCTTAATTTTAAAGCAATATCTAACGAAAAAGATTCACAAAATATACAATCGAGGGAGTTAGGCTATGTTAAAAGCCAGAAAAAAATAATAGAAGAAAAACAATCCACGAATAGATTAATTGAGAAAACAATTGAAGCAGAAAATTCGACAATACCAAGATATATTAAATTTATAAAATCAATTACAACAGCTGTTGAAAGTACATCAACACAACTAGTTATTAATGCTGATTTAGTTGATGCAGAAGAAACTATAAACGAAGAAAGCATCGACGATGAAATTATTAATGGTGCAGCAGCTCACTTTTTTAGAGACATGATAGAATCAAATGATATTAGTTCTTTGGAAGAAAGTTTAAAACCCCTAAAAGAGGAATTTGAAAGTTTAGACGAAGCTTTTTCTATCTTAATTAAAGTTATAAATTTTATTAAAAAAAATAAAACAGAATCTGCTAATATTTTCTCTCAAACTAAGCAAGCATTGAACTCTGAAAATACTCCTGAAAATATTCTGGCAGAAGCAATTTTCACCCAAATTTTAGAACAAAAATTTATTGTTGATGAATCTGAACAAACCCAAGGAAGTCAAGACAAAAAACCAAACTATCAAATAATTTCAGACGCAGCTTTGGCAAAACAAATTGCCGAAGAAGAACAGGAAGCTATCAATCGCATAAATTCACAGCAAGTTTCTTATAAAAAAGTTACTAAAGCTTTTAAAGAAGAAGAGGAACAAAAAACTCCAGAGCAATTAGCATTTTACGAAGAAAGAAATAAAAAAATTTTAGCTGAAGAAAAAATTTTAAAAGCACTAAAAGATGCTGCACAAAAAAACAACATCAATGAAAGCAATTTATTGAACAAAGATATTGGTCAAATAATAAAATTTTTAGTGCCGCCAAGAGGTGAAAATTTTACTGAACGTCAAGAAGAAGAAAGAAAAAAAGGTAAGAAAATTATTATACAAGCAGCACAAAAATTATCTAAAAATAAAGAATCAGAAGCATTTAAAACTTTAAAGGATTTAGCACTAGAAAATGGACTAGACTTAGCGCCTTCATCATCAATAAAAAAACCTTCTTCCAAACAACTGGACAATAATTCTAAAGCTCAAGGCAAATCATAAAACGCTAAAGTGCCACAAAACTTTGCTACCTTTGCCAACTTTCATATTTTTTAAAATAGCGCCATAGACATAATTATTAGATTTTTTAACCGCTGTAACTAGCGAAACTTTTTTAGCCAAGTTACAGGCAAGCGCTGAAGCCAATGTGCAGCCAGTTCCGTGTAAATTTTTATTACCGAATTTTTGATTGCTAATCACATGAAATTTATTTTTCTCATCAAGTAAAATTGAGTGAATTTTGCCATCCAAAAATTTTAAATGCCCACCTTTTACCAAAACTGACTTACAGCCTAAAGCTTTGATTTTCAAGGCGGCGCGCTTCATGTCTTCTAAATTTTTAATTTTTATTTCGGCTAAAATTTCTGCTTCATCAATATTTGGCGTTACAATAAAAGCATTTTTAATGAGTTTTGATTTTAAAGCCGCAAGCGCATTTTTTTTCAGCAATAAATCGCCCGAAGTAGCAACCATTACTGGATCAAGAATTAGCGGAATTTTTTTAGCTTTTTTTTGTAAAACATCTGCCACACAATCAATAATTTCAGCATTTCCCAGCATACCAATTTTTATGGCATCAAATTTTATATCATCCAAAACTGCTGCAATTTGAGCGCGCAAAAATTCAATTGGCGGATAAAAAATATCAAAAACTTTGCAAGTATTTTGCGCCGTCAAGCAAGTAATTACGGCTGATGAATAAACTTTATTGGCGCTAGCAGTTTTAATATCAGCCTGAATTCCCGCGCCGCCACTTGGATCGGAACCGGCAATAATTAAAATTTTTGCAGTCATTTTGTTTCAACAGTTTTTGGTAAAATTTCGTCATTACTACGCAATCTAGAAGAAGTCGCAATATTTGAAGCTTCAATTGAAAAGATTTTTGTTATTTTTTCTATTTCATATTCACCATAACCTTTTTGCTGATTATTAATTCCAAGAAAAACAAAAAATGGCTCTTTGATTATTCTGGCTGAGGCCATCAAATTAATTTCTTCTTTTTGCGGCGTGGTAATTTTTATATGAGTTTCGTCAGCATTAAAAATAAAACCGTGTCTTTTTTTTGTTGAAATATCGATGTGAAAGATTCTGTCAGTTTCTAAGATTTCAACTTGTTTGAGTAGACACACCTTTCTTATTGTTTTGTGCCTTTCCCATCCGCTTTGCAAAGTTCTTGAAGGTTGAAAGTTTTTTAAATAAGAAACCGCAATTTCACTATTTGGCGAGGAAAAAACTTGCTCGCTAACCCCAACCAAAACCACACCAGGATCGTCATTCTTATCATCTTCTTCAATTTCTTTTTGCGATGGAGAATTTGCACTTTTTAGCCCAAGTTTTTTTGTTAATTGGCGACAAAAATCTTGGTCAAAAATACTATAAGAAATAAATTTTTTGGGATCAGAAGTTTTGAAGTAAATTGCCGGAAAATCATAAAACTGCATCAATGATCTTATTTTATAAACACCTAAATCTTGAGCAAAAACTAACTTGTCGGATTTAATGTCGAAGGCAATTTTAGTTGACTGCTTTTGGGCGGCGCTGATTTCTTGATCAATTTTATTAAACTGGTTTTGGCTGAGTTGATAGGCGATTATATATATAATTATTAAAAGCGCTGTGATAGCGCCAACAAAGGTTGGAAGACGCCTTTTATAGCAATCAAAAAAAATGCTAAAAATAGCCGCGTAAAATAAAATTCCAACCAGCGGCTGAAGAATTGAGCCTTCTTTATTGGTTAAAAAAAAATTTAGGATCGCCAGAATCAGGCAATAAAAAATAAGCTTTGCCGAGCGTGTTTTAAATATTTTTTTCATCATAAACTATTTTCCCACCAACTGTGGTCATGATGGCGCGACCTTTTACTTTAAAGCCATCAAATGGTGAATTTTTTGATTTTGAGTGAAATTTTTGCGAATCGATTGTCCATTCATGGTTAAGATCAATCAGCGTTAAATCAGCGCGCGCACCTTTTTTGATTACGCCGCCGTCAAAGTTAATTATTTTTGCAGCGTTGCAAGTCATTTTGGCAAGCAAGTCTTTTAAGCTTAAAACGCCTTGATGATAAAGCGCCAAAGAAAGTGGCAGCATGGTTTCAACGCCAACAATGCCAAAGGTTGCTTCTTCTAAAGTTTTTTCTTTGGAAAGCTCATCGTGCGGCGCGTGATCGGTGGCAATAGCGTCAATCAAACCAGAGCGCAAGCCTTCAATTAAAGCGTCGCGATCAGCTTCACTTCGAAGTGGCGGATTCATTTTAGCGTTAGTTCCTGATTTTAAAACTTGCGCATCAGTTAAAGTAAAATGATGTGGCGACACTTCAACTGTGGCATTCAAGCCTTTTGCTTTGGCGCGCTTAATTGCATCTAAAGCTTGCGCGGTTGAAACGTGCAGCAAGTGATAACGTCCGCCCGTGCTTTCAAGAATCGCCAAATCGCGCTCTACAATCACGCTTTCAGAAATGTTAGGAATACCGCGCACGCCAAGTTCAAGCGACACTTTGCCTTCATTAATACAGCCTTTGTTAGTCAAATTTAAATCTTCGGCGTGCTGAGCAATTACTACGTTTAAATTTTTAGAATATTCAAAAGCGCGACGCATGACATTAGCATTCATAACTGGCAAACCATCGTCAGTAAAACCAACTGCTCCCGCTTCTTTAAGCGAGTGCATGTCGGCAAGTTCTTCGCCTTTCATGCCTTTGGTAATGCAGCCATAGGCTTTGACGTTGCAATAAGCCGCCTCAATGGCTTTTAAGCGCAAGTAATCAAAAGTTAAAACCGAGTCGAGAGTTGGAATGGTATTTGGTTGACACACCACAGTTGTGATTCCGCCAGCTACTGCCGACTTGCTTCCTGAAGCTAAATCTTCTTTATGAGTTTGCCCGGGATCGCGGAAGTGAACTTGAATATCGATTAATCCAGGAGATAAAACATGGCCTTTACAATCAACAACTTCAGCGTCTGACGCCGAAACATTTTCACCAAAATCGGCAATTTTATCACCAATTGTTAAAAGGCTGCCAAGCTTGTCATATCCTGATTCAGGATCAATTATGCGGGCATTTTTATAGAGAATTTTTTTATCCGCAGAAATTTTTTGCAAATATGGAAGTTCAAATTTTGGCATAGATTTTAAAAATTAGATTTAGTTTTTTTTCGCAATCGTGCATATTGAAAGCAAATTAGGCAAAAGTTTTTTTGAATTAATCTTCTTAAAAATAGAACTTATTCTTGCTTAATTTAGCTCTTATTTTACTTGAGTTGACAAGCTTTAATTTTCAAAGCCATTTATTAATTAAATTAAAATTTTTATGAAAAAAACTTTTTTAACCACTTTGTCGATTTGCGCTTTTCTTGCTTTAGCAACAACTGCCAATGCTCAAGAAACAATTGCAACCAAAGCAAAAAATCATCACGAAAATTCCGACATTGACGCTAAAGAAATCGCTCTTCGCGCTGAAATTGAAAAAAATTCTGCCTGCCAAAATATTCTTGGCGAATGTAAAAAATTAGGCTTCGTTGCTGGCGGATTTAAAGAAGGAAAAGGCTTGTGGAGAAATTGTTTTGCCCAAGTTCTTGAAAGCAAATCTGCTAATTTAAAAGGCAAAGAAATTAAAGTTAGCGCAAATGCCAATGATGTTTCTTCCTGCAAAGCTGTAGTAAAAGAAGTTCGTAAAGAGAAAAAATAAAGCTTCCACTAACATTAAAAGCTTAAAAGCCTTTGAAGCAATAGCACCAAACTATAAACAGCGATTCGTATTTTTTAAATGTTTAAAGTTTCTGTTGTATTTTACCTTCTATCTCAAGGCATTTTTTTCTAGGCTAACGGAAAAAAGTCTTTGACTAAATAATATACTCGATCTGAGATAAAGCTAACAAATTGGCAATAGCCACTGAAGCCGCCTTCGCAGAATTTATTGTGAAGGCGGCTGACTAGTTTTTATAAGAAGCGACGCAAGATTATTCCCACTCAATAGTTCCCGGTGGCTTGGAAGTGAAGTCATAAACCACGCGATTGATGCCGCGCACTTCGTTGATGATGCGATTAGTTACATTACAGAGAAATTCGGAATCGAAGCGATAAACGTCAGCGGTCATACCATCAATTGAGGTGACGGCGCGCAGTGCCAAGACGTTTTCATAAGTTCTGGCGTCACCCATTACGCCAACAGTTTTAATTGGGAGCAACACACTAAACGCTTGCCAAATCTCGTTGTATAATCCCGCCTTGCGGATTTCTTCAATATAGATTGCGTCAGCTTCTTGTAAAATTTTTATTTTTTCTGGCGTGATTTCGCCAATAATTCTAATTGCAAGTCCTGGGCCCGGAAAAGGATGACGCCCAACAACATGTTCAGGCAAACCAAGCTCACGACCCAGCAAACGCACTTCGTCTTTGAACAGCATGCGAACTGGTTCGAGCAATTTTAATTTCATTTTTTTTGGCAAGCCGCCAACATTGTGATGCGACTTAATAGTGTGAGAAGCGCCTTTATTTGGGTGCGAAGATTCAATCACGTCGGGATATAAAGTTCCTTGCGCCAAAAAATTGGCGTCTTTGATTTTTGCTGCCTCGCGATCAAAAACTTCAATAAAAGTTTTGCCGATAATTTTACGTTTTTTCTCAGGATCCAAAACGCCTTTTAGCTTTGATAAGAAAAGCTTGGAAGCATCAACATAAACCAAATTAGTTTTAAATTTTTTGTGAAAAACTTCTTTAACCTCCGCGCCCTCGCCTTTGCGCAAAAGTCCGTGATCAACAAAAATGCAAGTTAATTGTTTGCCAATTGCCTCATTAATCAACGCTGCAACAACCGATGAATCCACGCCACCACTGAGTCCGCAGATTACGCGATTTTTGCCGACAATTTTTTTAATTTCTAAAATTTCATCTTTTTTGAAATTTTTCATTGTCCATTCGGCCTTACAGCCAGCGATTTTCATCACAAAATTTTCGATGATTTTTTTGCCATCAATTGAATGAACAACTTCAGGATGAAACTGCACGCCGTAAATTTTTCTTTTCTCATCAGCAATTGCCGCGTAAGGCGCTTTTGGCGTGACCGCAATAACTTTAAAACCTGCCGGAATTTTGCTGATGTGATCGCCATGACTCATCCAAACTTGCTTGCTTTTCAGAGTTTTTAAAAGTGGCGAATTGGAAATTATTTTAATTTCAGCCTTACCAAATTCGCGCTCAAAAGATTTGCCAACTTTGCCGCCAAGCAAATGACAGATTAATTGCTCGCCATAGC
Source organism: Rickettsiales bacterium (assembly GCA_033763375.1). Lineage (GTDB taxonomy): Bacteria > Pseudomonadota > Alphaproteobacteria > Rickettsiales > UBA1997 > UBA2645. Next base: position 37,597 of record JANRKR010000006.1, on the reverse strand, counting down.
AAATTCCAAGAATTGGCGCGCCTAAATCGAAAATTTTTTTATCAATTGTTGGCGCGTTTTTTTCATAAACTGACGCCGGCCCGCCAGAAAAAATAATCGCCTTAGGTGCAATTTTTTTAATTTGATCAAGCGCGATGTCAGGATTTTTCACCTCACAAAAAACACCAAGCTCACGAATTCTGCGCGCAATTAATTGTGTTACCTGACTACCAAAGTCGATAATTAAAATTGAGTTGGACATTAACTTAAAATTGATTTTGAAATTAGGGTTTTGATTTGAGTGGCGCTGTGTTTGTAAACAACACTAGCCATAACTTTTCTTTTTTAAAGAAATTTTCAACAACAAACACTTTTAACCAAGCCTTTCAGTCCCTCAACTTTTGCAATCAAATATTCTAATTGCGCTTTGGTGATACAGAAATATTCACTATAACGAGCTTCTATGTAAGACCGCTGCAAAAGCTCAAAACATTCTTTTTGCTCTTTAATAGCTTTGGGGAAAATCGTTAAGAAATCAGGAGAATAAAAAATGCAGAGCTGGTTTAATTCTTCAAGATTGTGAGATTTTGGTTTGTATCCGCCAAGGGTTAATAAAGCACAACTGTAAAGACTTTCTGTTGCTTGATGCAGATAAAACGAGGCTCTTTTATAATCATTTCGCTTAAAGGCACTTTCGCAATCAATCAAAAATCCGTTGGCGCTGGCAAGCCAATGCTCATAATTTAGTTTGGCAATTTTTTCTCTTTGCTCTTTGTTAAATTCTTTTGGATTAGACAATTCAAATTCTCCAGAATCGTAAAGCAAAATTCCTTCTTTCTTAATGTCAGAGAAAAAATATTGCGATTTCTCGAGCTCTTCATTCACGCGATTGACCGACTCAATAATAATATGGCTGCGATGTATTTCTCTAATTGGCGTTGAGTTCTCAATTGCTTTTTTAATCTTTCTCTCAAGATCAAAAGCTGTGTTGCCATTGGCTTGTTTGCCAGTTTTAGTAATAATTAAAAAATCGTAATCAGAAGCGTATTCATAAACCACGCCCATTTCAGCATATTTATAACGAACCCAAGTACCGCGCGCAAAAGAGCCAAATAAAATCAAAAAAGCGATTTTGTCTTTTGCCGATTTAATAATAATTTCAGCAATTTCTTTTATGCGCGATTCATGTGCTTTGGATTTTATAGGTAGTGAAATTTTCATCAATTCATGCACCCCATCACAAAATCGATTAACTCTTTTTCAGAAAATGGTTTTCCAAGAAGCATATTAATGCCATGAAGTTTAAGATTAGAAAGCTCCTGTTTTTCTGTGCTGACCGCAATAATTGGAATGTTATGATTCTTAAATCTCTTGAAGTTTTTACCTTCTCTAATCGTCTTTGCCGTTTCAAATCCGCCTAATTTTGGCATGTTAATATCGAGAAAAACCAAATCAAAATGCTGCTTATCCAATTGCTCTAAAATCTCTTCACCATTTTCTACATGCTTAACATTAAAACCCATTTTGCGCAGCAGAAACGTAATCACTTTATTAGTAATTGCGTTATCTTCCGCAATTAGAGCCGCCTTATTTTTAAATTTATTATTGATGCTGCCAGCTTGGTAAATTTCTTCATTTAGGGTGTTTTTATTATCGTCATAAGTTGCGAGATAAATTTTAATTTCGGTGCCATAGCCTTTGGCGGAATTTATTTCTAGCCTTCCTCGGTGCAGCTCAATTAATTTCTTGATAATCGGAATACCAAGACCATGGGAATCAAAAGATTTATTCAAACCATTTTTAGTAATTTTTTCTCCATTACCAAGTAGGGCTATTTTAATTTCATCTTCGCTCATGCCAATTCCTTGATCAATTGCAGCAATGCAAACTTCACCGCTTTCTTCAAGTAAAGTAATTTGCAAAATTACCACACTGCCAGAATTGCTGTATTTAACAGCGTTACTTATGATGTTGTTTAAGACTTGTTTCAGCCTGCGCACATCGCACTCAACATTAACTACTTTGTGCTTTGTTTGATTGTCAAATTCAAGATCAATACGGTTTTCTAAAGCGAAGTTTTTGTTTAAAATTATCATTCTCTTTACCAGATCAACAACATTGCAAACTTGCTTTTTGCCTAAGCTAAATTCACCAGCTTGGTTTTGGTTGGTATCAAGTAAATCTTCAACAAAACCCATCAATTCTTCTGATTGATGATGTAGCTCTTCCACCATTTTTAGATCTTCGCTTTCTTCAATTTCTGATTTGTTTTTGCCCTGTAAAATTAGATGTGAAAGGCCGGAAATGCCAAAAATATAATTTTTCAAATCGTGACTGACCGCTCTAATTAGTCTGGTTTTAGAATTAATGAGATCGTCTCTTTTTAATAGCGACTTTTGCAAATATATTTCTTTCTTAATCAAGAGTAAAATTCTTGCCTTAAATAAGTATAATATCATCAGGAAGAAAAAAGTAATTATCACTGATCCGCCAACGATTGGCAGAACCGAATTGTTAAATTCCTTCTCTAATAAAACTTTATTAAAACCAGTTAAAACAATGTAGGGATAATCGTCGAATTTCTGATAATAAAAATACTTAATTTTGCCAATGGTTAAGTCTTTAAAAATTATTCCCGACTTTTCTTTGAAGTTAAATTGTGCAAGTTTTTTGCGGTAAATTTCATTATCAGTTTCAGCATCTTTTGATTGAATTATAATGTTTTGATTTTCATCCAAAACCACGAAACTGCTTTGACTAATAAGTCTTTTTTCAACAAGAGCAGTTAGCTCAAAAATATCAATTCCAACGACAATAATTCCCAAATATTTTCCTTTATCATCAGTAATTCCCGTTCCCACAGGAATTACCCAAGATCCACTTGGGTTACCAAAAACCGGAAAAGAAACCTGCAAACTCCAAGGCTTTTCTTTAGAGCGAATGCAATATTGCCTTTCCGACATATCTGGCGGATCTTTTCTTACGCCAACTTTGCCATTAACTAACTGCAAATTATTTGGCGCAACAAAGTCGAAAGAGGACCAGGAAAGCAATTGTGAATTTCTGTTTTTTTCTTCATCTGTCTGACGAAATATTTTTAAAATAAATTGTAAATCATTGCTTCCATGTTGGGCAATTTGCTTGCCAACATAACTGCTAATTTTGTTGCAGTAGCTAAATGATTCAGAAATTGTTTTTTCAATATTTACAGCTTCTTTTTGCGATAATTCGATGCGAGATTTGTGATTACTTTTTGATATAACAAATACCAAAACCAAAGCTGTTAAAGCCACAAGAAAAATTGTAGCTAAAACAAAAATAAAATAGTTTTTAAGAGATAGGTGGTTTTGGTTTGGCATTTTTTTAGTGATTAACTCGTAGTCCAATTTGTAAATGAAGGCGGCGCAACCTAATCTGTAGATTAGTTCTTTTGCCTTGTTTTTTCTTAATAAAGTCAAAAATGGCCGTTAAGTTGTTTCATTAATAAACACCCAGCAAGCAACACTACACCGATTATTAATTGTTTTTACTATTCACAATGAAAGGAATTCGCGCCATCAACAGTTTAAATACAACAATTGCAAGGTCGGGTCTGTTTTCCATTGCAGTAAGAAATTATTACCCCCAAAAAAGTTTCTATCTTTCTGAAGATTTTAGAAAAGAAATTGTAAAAAAATTAGACCCTGTTGCACATGAGTTTTCTGAGCATAAGGCTTTAAAGCATCCTTTATTTGTTTATCTAGAAGAGCGCTCTAAAGAAGGATTTACGGCAAAACAATTTTTGATTTATAGAGATAATTTTTTTCGCAGATCTCAGTTAGAAATTCCATCAATTGCCTCAACCCTGAGAGCTTCAGTACTCTATGGAGACTTTGATGCAGCTGTATTGGGTTTCAAAAATTTAAGTAATAAGATGGGCGGAGGCAATGTGAAAAAGATACATTCCCAGCTCTTGTTGGAGAGTCATAATATTCATGGAATAAGAGTTTTTGGACTTGATCCAGTTGCCCGAATGACCGATGTGGAAAAATCAGAAGTATTACTGCCAGAAGTGGAGGAATATAGAAAAGCAAAAGAAGATATTTTTACAAGACAATATCCTGTTATCGCTGGGAATACTTGGGCTCACGAATTAGCTGCCGATAGTATGTTGGATAATTTTAGAAAAGCTTTTTTTGACCCTTATAAGAGTTATTACGAGCCAAAAGAATATAAGAATATTGCTAGGTTTTTTACTGTTCATAAAGATCAATTACGCGAAGATAAAAGCGTTGAAAAACAACACGAAAAAATGGCAAGAAAAACTGTCGAATCAGCTTGCTTAGAGAGTCTGACTCACATTGAGCAAGTCAGAGAAGGAGGATTAATATTTTTGGATCACCAAGCAAAGTTATGGGACGGAATGCTAAGAGAGTTAGAAAAAGCAAGAAATATTGTTGAGATAATAAAACCAAGAGAAAGTAGAGAAGTCATTCAAAAAATTGATAACTACAACGAACCGCAGCAAAAATCAGGTAATATTAGCGAAGCTCCCAATACCATAATAAAGAAAGCAAGCGCAAAAAGGGCCGGTTACCAAAGTGATATTGAAGAAAACAGGAAGAGTAGAAGTTAACTTAAAATTGATTTTGAAATTAGAGTTTTGATTTGAGTGGCGCTGTGTTTGCGACTTAAAATATCATTTATATTTGCGCACAAGTCTAGTTGCAATTTTAGTTTTTTGGCAATTTTTGAAATTGCTCCAGCTGAAAATTCACCTTCGTAAGTTTTTCCAGTTTCTTTGGCAATTTGCTGGTATGACTTTCCTTGCGCCAAGAGAATTCCAAGTGAATAATTACGCGATTTTGGCGATGAGCAAGTAAGAAAAATATCACCAAAACCAGCAGCATGGTTTAAGTTTTCACTGGCTTTTAATTTTTTAGACAAAATTTGAATTTCGTTAATTCCTTTCATAACCAAAGCCGCTTTGGCATTTTCGCCCAATTTAAGACCGTCAATAATTCCACAACCAATGGCGATAATATTTTTAATAATTCCGCAAATTTCTGCGGTGCGCGGATCAGAGAAATATTGCGCCTGAAAATTTTCATTGTTTAAAACTGCGATTATTTCTTTGGCTAATTTTTTATTTCGTGAAGCAATTGTAGTAATTGTTGGCTCTTGATTTGCAACCTCAAGAGCAAAATTTGGACCAGATAAAATTGCATAATTTTTTATGCCAGTAAATTTTTCAAAAGCATCGCTTAAAAGCATTAAAGAATGATGTTCAAAACCTTTTGAGCAAATTACAAATCCACAAGTTTTTTTAATTTTTAATGCCGCAATTTTTTTAAAAATTATTGTAGCATTGGCGCTTGGCGTAACAATAAAAACCAAATCAGCACTTTTTATTTGATCAGTAAAATCAATTATTGCTGTGATTTTTTTATCTAATTTTACTTCCGGCAAAAATCTGTTATTGGTGTTGTTGTGATTAATTTCATCAATAATTTTTTGTTGATTAGCGTTTAAAAAAACTTGCTGAGAATTGCGCGCCAAAAGATTAGCGATTGAAGTTCCCCAGGCGCCGGCGCCAATTACGATAATTTTTTTCATGAGATTTTTTCAATTACAACAAAAGCACTGGCTAAATTTTCTTCATCAGAAAGCGACAAATGAATTGCAAAATTTTCGCAGTGAAAATGATTTTTAATAAAATTTTCTTTGTGATTTAAAATTTTAATAGCTGGCTTGCCAAATTTATCATTAAAAATTTCAATGTCTTTAAAGTTAATTCCTCTGCCAATTCCAAGACCTAAAGCTTTGGCAAAAGCTTCTTTAGCGGCAAATCTCTTGGCGTAAAATTTTGCTAATGGTAAAAAATTTTCTGCAGATATTTTTAGAGTTTTTGCTTGCAACAATTCGTTTTTAGTAAAAATTTTTTTGGCAAATTTTTCTTTGAATTTAAAAATTATATTCTGAACTCTGAGAACAGAAATTAAGTCGTTTCCAACGCCAACTATCATTTTGATTAAAAAAAAATTGTATGTTTTTTTAAAGTCTCTTTAGTTATTCGTAATATCTCATATTTAAATCAACTTAAAATAAAGCTTGAATTAGAATAATCTCGGGCAACTAATCTTTAAAATCAAAGAATGTTATCTAACAAAAAGAAATTCATTGTTATAATTGGAGATAAAGGCGCTGTTATTGCTCTAAATGATAGCAATAAAATTAAAAATAAAATTTTTTTAGAAGAGCTTACCGAAGAATCAAAAATAGATTTAAAAAATTTATTCATCAAAAATCAGCTAGTTCCAATATCGATATTGTTAGATACTGTTGATCAAAGCTATAAGAAAAAAACTTATCCCACGATTAAAAAACGCGATCTTGAGCATATTGTCAAAAGAGACATGGCAAATGAAGGAGATAGCGAAAGCCTGAAAAATTATCTTATTTTCGACAATAAGAAAAAAGATGGTTCAGGAGTTAAAAGCGAATCTCTTTTTGTACTTGCTTCCAAAACAGAAAAAATAAGCAATTGGCTAGATTTTCTATTAGATATGCCAAATCACACAACTGGCATTTATATGTTGCCAATTGAATCTTTTCATCTTTTCCAACTTTTAAAAAAAGACATAAAAATAATTTCTAAAGCAAAAAGATCTTCTGGCGATAGTATTTATTTTCTGATAATTCAAACCAAAGTCAGCGGCATGCGTCAAATTATATTTTCTGATCAGGGAATTATTTTTACTCGTTCAGTTAATTATGAGGTACAAGAAAAAGATTTTTTAGAAAAATATGAGCAAGATATTTATAGCACTTTTGAATATTTAAAACGCTTACTTCCAGAAATCCGAATTTTAGAAATAGACATAATAAATATACTTTCGGCAGATTTTTTAGAAAAAATAAAAACCATTCATTCAACCGAACTTAACTTTATCAATTACACACCATCAGAAGCAGCAACAAAAACTGGTTATGATAAAATACTTTCTGAAAATTCAAAATATTGCGACCTACTAATATCAAAAGCAGTATCTAGTAGTAAAAAAATTTTAAAGTTCACTACTCCACAGATAAATTCTTTGGGAAAGCTTTTTAACGCTTTGAAAATTTCATATTGGGTAAATTTTATAATAGCTCTTATATCTTTTATCAGCGCAGTTGCAGTAGTTTTTATACCAAGTTCAACGTCAAAAATGGTTGCTCAAGCTAAAATAGAAAGATCGATCGCTAATCGCGAACTTGAGAAGGCAAATCTATTAAACGATGATCAAGGTCCAAAAATAACAGAAAACAATGTTGTAATAGAAAATGACCAAATTGTTGATATCGGAAAAGTGAACGAAACAATAAGCGCAATCGGAACTGACTTTGTAAAAACTTACTACGACTTAAGTTTTTTAAAGAAAAACGATGTTAAGCTTCTCTCTTTTTTATACTCTATTTCATCTTCTTTTAACGGAAAAAATATCGCGACAAAAACCAAATATAGCTTATCTTTCAAAGGCAATATTGATAATAAAAGCGGAGATATTAACGATATTTTCAAAGATTTTGATTCTTTATCTGGGGAAATAAAAAAGAAATTTGCTGATAAAAAGATAGAATACCCAGCCATTCCACGTAACATTGATTTCGTGCAAAAATATTACACTTTTCCAGTTGAATTTACTATTTCACAGCAATGAAACTTGTTAAGTTACGTAAAAAAATTACTACCAATATTCTAATCACAGCAATGCTTGCTGGAATTTTTGCTATAATTATTTTTTATAAAAACTATCAAGAACAAACTAATATCAATCAGGCACAAAAAATTAAGGCAGAAACTTTATCCCTTCTGGAGAAAAGAAATAATCTGGGAGAAAAAGTCGCAGAAATAAAAAAATATCAAGATCTTTGGCCAACAATTAGCGCCAGTAAAAAATCTACGGCTGAAGTTAAAATCTCTGATATAATTTCAAGAATGAATTTAATCGCTGAAAAATATTCAATTAACAAACCATCAATAAAAATGAGCATTCCAGAGAATATCACTGGTTTGCCTTTCAAAATTTCAACCATAGATGTTTTGGTAAGTTCTGGCAAGCTGGACTTCAACGCTATTGACGATGTAAGAGCAATATCGTTTATTTCAGAATTAATAGAATCAACTCCGGGATATATGGTAATTTCAAGGTTTGAAATCAAAAAAACCAGAGATTACAGCGAACAAGACTTACTCAAGATTAATCTTAAAGAATTACCAAGTGCTGTTAGTGTTCAGGTTAATTTCTTTTGGTATTCATTAGTAGCAAAAACCTTACAAAATCAAACAAAAGATAATTCATCTTCAACCAACAAAACCAACACAGAAATAAATCAAACAAAAATTGGAAAATGATGATAAAAACTTTATCTAGATTGTTTTTGATATTGATATTTTCAACTTCGATAATTCAGTCTTACGCACAAAATTCTGAAACCAAAACCACCGATAATATAACTGATGCCAATTCTTCATCAAATATTTCAAACGATCAAAATCTTGATTCTGAATCAAAATACATTGTTGATTCACCAATAAAAACCGCCAAAAAACTGGTTTCCAAACAAAAGCTTGATATTGCTACAAAATCTTTAAGCAGCTCTTCCTTAATCAATAATATGGAAGGCGGAATGGTTGATCTTTTGCTGGGCAAAAAAACCACTTCTTTGATGTTTGACGATAAGGAAAATGTTATCATTGAAAAAATGGTGAACTCAATCAAAGGCATAAATTCTAACCAAGATTCCGACGACTCTGAAAAACTAGCAAATAATTTTAACCAAGAATCTTATATTTATTTGGCTTCGATAATGTATTCCACACCTCAAGACTGGGTTGTTTGGATTAACGACAAAAAAATTACTTCCCAAAGTAACAAAAAGACTCAGGAAATTTTTCTTAATTCTGTTGAAAAAGATCAGGTTTCAGTTCTTTGGAATATGAGTGTTAGCAAAGCTAAAGTATTGATTGGCGAAGATCAGGTTGAAAATTCAGATTTTAAAAAAAATGCCGACGGCAAGATTGAGATAAAATTTACTCTCAAAACAAATCAGGCATTTTTATTTGGTTCAAACACAATTGTTGAAGGTAAATCAGTTATAGAAATGCTTAAAAAGAAAAAAGCTGAAGAATCAGCTCTTGCTGAAGCCAAAAAATCTGAACCAACCATCATGAATTCAATCAATTCAATATTGCCAGACAAAAAATAGCTGTTCTAGAGCCCGTTTTCAAACCTAATTAGTCTCATATTTATACCAAAATCTGAAACTAATTATTTGCAAACAGGCTCTAGCTTTTTAAAAATCTACTTCCTGGCTTTATCGCAGTGATATTTTTCAGTTCTTGAGGAATATTATCTGAAGTGAAAGTTTTAACATTCACTTTCAATAAAGAAATTACCGGAACTTGTAATTTTTCTGATAAGTTTTCATCGCTGCTGCGATCAACTAAACAAGCTTCAGCAATAATTTTAGCTCCCGTTTTTTTTACCAAAGCAAAAGTTTCAAGCGATGATTTTCCAGTTGTGATCACATCTTCGATGACCAAAACGCGACTATTTTCAAAAATTTCAAAACCACGACGCAACTCAAAAACACCATTTACTCTTTCACAAAAAATTGTCGGTAAATTTAATTGTCGACCCATTTCATAACCAACAATTACGCCGCCCATTGCCGGCGCTAAAACAATATCAGCAAAATTTTTGCCCAATTTATTTTCAATTTTTCTTGCTAATTCCTGACATAATTTTTCAGATTTTTTAGCATTCATCAAAACTCGCGCACATTGCATGTAAGTATCAGAATGTAAGCCGGAAGATAAAATAAAATGTCCTTTTAAAATTGCCTTAGCATCAATGAATTCTTGTAAAATTTCTTGCTCTTTAAGACTCATGGTTGAAATTATAAAAAGTTTAGTCGCTTCTGCAGCCAATAAAATCAAGCTTCAAAAAAAATATGCAAGATAAAAAATCCTATATTAATTCAGCAATTAAAACTATTGAAAGCGAAATTACCGGCTTGAATTCTTTATTAAATTTTTTCGATGAAAATTACATCAAAGCAGTTGATTTAATTTTAAATTGTCATGGTCGCGTCATTGTCAGCGGTATGGGAAAATCTGGTCATATTGCTAATAAAATTGCTGCAACTTTTGCTTCAACCGGCACGCCGGCTTTTTTTATTCATCCAGGTGAAGCCAGCCACGGCGATCTTGGCATGATCACGCCAAAAGATGTAGTAATTTTACTTTCCAATTCTGGCGAAACTAAAGAACTCAAAGATATAATTTATTATTGCAAAAGATTTGAAATTCCAATTATCGGCATTATTCGCCGCGTTGAATCTGAACTTACCAAAGCCAGTAATGTGGCATTAGTTTTACCAGCAATTCCTGAAGCTAATTCTATTAACGCTCCAACCACTTCAACTACCATGATGTTAGCTTTGGGCGATGCTTTAGCGGTTAGTTTAATTGATGCTCATGGTTTTAGTTTGGAAAGATTTGGCATTTTTCATCCCGGTGGAAAACTGGGTTCAAACTTTCTAAAAGTTAAAGATTTAATGCGCCAAGACGATCAAATTCCTTTAGTTTCAGAAGATAAAAAAATGTCAGAAGTTCTTTTAGAAATGACTTCCAAACATTTGGGTTGCACTGGAGTTATTAACCTAGAAAATAAGTTAATTGGCATTATAACCGATGGCGATTTACGTCGTCATCTCGACAATAATTTTTTAAATCATCGCGCCTCTGAAATTATGACTAAAAATCCAATTGTCAGTGACGCAAATACACTTGCGGTTGAAGCAATTGCCGTGATGAATAAAAAATCCATCACTAGTCTTTTTGTTTTAAATGAACAAAAAAATGTGGTTGGAATTCTGCACTTACACGATTGTCTACGCAGTGGCGTTGTTTAAATTAACTTAATATAAATTATGAATTCTCTCGTTGCCTTTTCTTACCTAGTTTCAGCGGTACTTTTTATTTTATCAATCTACGGACTTTCTTCGCCAAAAACCTCGCGCATTGGCAATTACTTTGGCATGGCAGGAATGGCTTTGGCAATTTTAACCACTCTGTTTTTACCACAAATCAAACATCATTTTCTAATTCTAATTGCCATCACAATTGGCGCTGGCATTGGTTACTTCATTACTAAAAAAGTTAAAATGACCGCTATGCCACAATTAATCGCCGGCTTTCACTCTTTGGTTGGACTTGCTGCAGTCTTGATCGCCGCCAGCGCTTTGTGGCTTCCTCAAGCCTTTAAAATTATTGATGGCAATAAAATCAAATTTTCTAGCTTAATTGAAATGGGGCTTGGAGTTGTTATTGGCGCAATCACATTCACTGGCTCAATTGTCGCGTTCTTAAAATTAAGTGGCGTGATGAAATCAAAGTTAACTCTTTTTAAAGATACACAAAAAGTTACCAAATACAGCGCTTACTCTTTGATATTCATCTTACTGCTATTCATAATATTTGGCTCAAAATTTTTCTTTGTTATTTTAACTCTGCTTTCTTTTTTTATTGGCTTTATGTTAATTGCGCCAGTTGGCGGCGCTGACATGCCAGTTGTAGTTTCAATGTTAAATTCTTATTCAGGTTGGGCGGCAAGTGGTATTGGTTTTACTTTGGCAAATCCACTTTTAATTATCACCGGCGCTTTAGTTGGTGCTTCTGGCGCCATTCTAAGTTATATAATGTGTAAAGCGATGAATCGCTCAATTTTTAATGTTATTTTCAGCAGCTTTGGCGAACAAATAAATACAGTTGCAGATTCAACCAAAGAACAAAAACCAATCAAACAAGCCAGCGCTGAAGATGCCGCTTATATGATGAAAAGCTGCTCATCGGTAATAATTGTTCCGGGTTATGGCATGGCGGTTGCCGGCGCACAACACGCCGTTGCTGAATTAACTCATCTTTTGGAAAAAGCTGGCATTACCGTAAAATTCGCCATTCATCCAGTTGCTGGCAGAATGCCAGGTCACATGAATGTTTTGCTTGCTGAAGCTAATATCGATTATGAAAAAGTTTTTGAATTAGAAGAAATTAACAGCGAGTTCAAAACTACCGACGTTGTTTTTGTTATTGGCGCCAATGACGTTACAAATCCAGCTGCCAAAACTGACAAAACCAGCCCAATTTATGGTATGCCAATTTTAGATGTTGGTTTGGCAAAAACAGTTTTCTTCGTTAAAAGATCGATGAATGCTGGTTATGCCGGCATTGAAAATGAGCTCTTCTTCAATGATAATACTTTGATGATTTTTGGCGATGCTAAAAAAATTGCCGAAGAAATTGTAAAAAATTTAAACTAGAAATTTATGAGTACAAATGACGCAGCCTGCCAAAGGCTGGCGAGTAATTTGCAACTCATTCAACTAAAAACTAAATAAATTTATGAGTAAAACTAACGCTAATTCCATTCGTGTTGGAAATGTAATCGAATATCAAAATCAACTTTGGAAAGTTTTAAAACGCGAACATGTAAAACCCGGAAAAGGCGGCGCATATATTCAAGTAGAAATGAAAAATATTGTCACAGGCAACAAAACCAACACGCGCTACAATTCTAGCGAAGATGTTGATGTGGCTTACGTTGAACAAAAAAATTATCAGTTTCAATATTTCGACCAAAATGATTTAGTCGCCATGGATATGGAAAGTTTTGAATCTTTTAATTTAAGCAAAGACTTGGTTGGCGAAGCTTTACCTTTCTTGCAAGAAGGCATGGATATTCGCGTTGAATATTGCAATGACAAACCAATTTCAGTATTTTTACCAGAACAAGTTCACGGTATAATTGCTCAAGCTGATGCGGTTGTGAAAGGTCAAACCGCCGCTTCATCTTATAAGCCAGCGATTCTTGAAAATGGCGTTCGTATTATGGTGCCACCCTTTGTTGAATCTGGCGAAGAAGTTATCGTCAGAACCGAAGATTTCACTTATGTAAGTCGCGCCAAAGGTAATAATTTTTAAGTTTATAATTCACCAAAATGAAAATTCCTTATTTAAAAATGTCAGGTGCTGGCAATGATTTTGTCATTTTTGATGCGCGCAAAAAACCAATAATTTTAACCAATGAGCAAATTAAAAAAATCTGTGATCGTAAAATAATCGGTTGCGATCAACTGATTATTCTCAAAAGTTCAACAGCGGCAAATTGTTTGATGGAAATTTTTAATTCTGACGGATCGAAAGCTTCCGCCTGCGGTAACGCCACTCGCTGCGTGGCTTCAATTTTAATGAACGAAACTAAACATCGCGAAGTTAAAATCAAAACTGCTGCGGGCATTTTAAAATGCTGGAAAAGCGATAATTTAATTTCAGTTGATATGGGAATTCCAACTTTTGACTGGAAAAAAATTCCACTTTCGCACCAAACTGCAAGCGATAAAATTTCACTTCATGGTTTTGATTTTACCTGCGCAAATATTGGCAATCCTCACGCCGTAACTTTTATCGATCGACCACTTAACGACGAAATATTTTTTAATGTTGGTCCAAAAGTTGAAAACGACAAAATTTTTCCGCAAAAAACCAATGTTGAATTTGCTCAAATTATTTCTGAAGACAAAATTAATGTGCGCGTCTGGGAGCGCGGCAGCGGCGAAACTTTGGCTTGTGGCAGCGGCGCTTGCGCTGTTGGCGTTTTAGCAATTAAAAATAAATTGGTCGCAAAAAATAAAATCACTACACAATTTAAAGGTGGCGATTTAATCATTGAATGGAATGGCGATGGTTCTGCGGTAATTATGACAGGCGACTTTAAAAAAACTGGCGATGGCACAATTGATGAGACTTTTTAAAAAAAATTCCACTTTTCAAAACTTTAAAAAACTATCACAAATTTGTTTTTGCAACATTCTTTTTGTGATGACAATTTTTTATTTTTTCACAAGCAATTCTTTGGCTTTAGCGCCAGAAAATCATTTAGCCGACGCCAAACAAGAAAGCCGCGCTATGAATTTATTTTTGCAAGTTCGCTGCTTGGTTTGTCAAGGTCAAGTTATTGAAAATTCCAACACAGAATTTGCTTTTCAAATGCGCAAATTTATTCGCCAAAAAATTTCTCAAGGCGAAAGTGACGACGCAATCAAAAAACAATTAATTGAAGAATTTGGCAGCGATATTTTAGTTTATTCCAGCTTTGAAAAAAATAATTTTTTGCTTTGGCTTTTGCCGGCAATTCTGGCTTTGACGCTTTTGCCGCTGTTTTTTTTAAAAACTAATTCAAAGTAATTTTATACCAAATCTAAAATCTATTGATATTACTTGATTTGGTATATTGGGGTTCCCCGCAATGCGGGGCGTGACCCGTGTCACGAAAAAATAAATCAATACCAAATCTAAAGAATTTAGATTTGGTATAGAATTTTTTGCACTTGTTTGATTGTATCAACTTTGGAAATAGCGCTGTTAATGATAAAGTCGGCGTGAAGTTTTCTTTCAATATTGCTGATTTGTTTTTGATGAATTTGCTCAAATTTTTTAATTAAATTTTCTTTTTCAATTGCCGAATTTTTTGCTTTATTTTTTTGTTTATTTCTCTGCTTATTTTTCTGGGCGCGCGCTAAAAAGCGTTTTTTTTGAACTGACTTAGGCGCAATAATCGCAACGATTTTATCGCATTTATAAGCTTTGCTTTCAAGCAATAATGGAATATTCAAAATAGCAATTTTAACTTTTTTTGCGGCAAGTTTTTTTAAAAATTCTTGGTAACTTTTTCGTACTTGCGGATGCAAAATTTTTTCTAAAATTCGTAATTTTTTTTGATTGGCAAAAACAATTTTAGCTAAAATTTGACGATTAATTTTTTGATCGACAAAACAATTAGGAAAATTTTTTCTAACTTGTGAAATTACATAAGAGTTGTTTGCCAACAAATTATGAACTTCTTGATCAGCATCAAAAACAGCAGCGCCGTTTTTTGCAAAAATTTCAGCAACGAAATTTTTTCCGGAAGCAATTCCGCCAGTTAAGCCAATTATTGTAGTTCGAGAGGAATTTTTACCTGACAAAATTCTAAATATTTTTTTAGATTATTTTTAAGTTCTGTTAAATCTTTTTTAGAAGTGCTTTCAGCGCGCGCAACCAAAACTGATTGCGTATTGGAAGCACGAATCAGCCACCAACCGCTTCCTTGCGCTGTTTTTTGAGTAACACGAATTCCATCAACATCGTTGAAAGCAATGTTATTTTTTTGCAGGTTATTTTTTAATTCTTCAACAATTTTAAATTTTCGTTCTTCGGCGCAATCAATTCTAATTTCAGGAGTTGAAAAAGTTTGCGGCATTGATTTACGCATTATTGATAATGGTTCTTTGGCGGCGGCAACGATATTGATAATTCGAATTGCGGCATAAAGCGCATCATCAAAACCATAATATTTATCAGCAAAAAAAATGTGACCCGACATTTCGCCAGCAAGCGGCGCTTTGGTTTCTTTCATTTTGGCTTTAACTAAAGAATGACCAGTTTTCCACATTAAAGGTTTGCCACCAGCCTTAGAAATTTCTTTAAATAAAATGTCGCTAGCTTTGACATCGGCGATTATTGTGGCGCCGCGACGATTTTGTAAAATTTCGCGCGCATAAAAAACCATTAATTGATCGCCCCACAAAATTTCACCTTTATTATCCATTACACCAATGCGATCACCGTCGCCGTCAAAGGCAATGCCAATGTCACATTGCTGTTCAATTACAACTTTTTTTAAAGCCTCAAGATTTTTAGGAACTGTTGGATCGGGATGATGATTGGGAAAAGTTCCGTCAATCTCGCTGAAAAGTAAAATATGTTCAGAAGCAATACGCTCAGTTAAACGCATCATAATATCACCAGCGGCGCCATTGCCGTTATCCCAAGCAATTCGTAATTCTTTTTTAGGTTTAAATTGGTCGATTTCATCGAGCAACGGACTTTCGCTTTCTGCCAAAATACAATCATTTAAAATACGATTAATATATTCTTCTTTAACATCAGCGTTTTTTAAACTGCCGTCAATATTAACAAAATCATTATTTTGAGTAATTTTTGCCAAATTCAAAATATCATCACCGTAAAAAGGACGTTCTTTGAGCATCATTTTAAAACCATTATGATCTTTAGGATTATGCGAACCAGTAACCATAATTCCGGCATCTTGCTGCAATTCAAAAACTGAAAAATATAACATCGGAGTTGGTCCAAGACCAATATCAGTAACTTCCAAGCCTGACTCTAATAAACCTTTGATTAATTGTTCTTTCAAAGCTGGGGAACTCAAACGCCCGTCGCAAGCAACTGAAATTTTATTTTTACCATTTTTATGCAAAAAAGAGGCGAAAGATTTACCAACAAAAAAAGCATCAATATCATTTAAGGTTTGACCATAAATGCCGCGAATATCATAAGCGCGAAGGATTGAAGAATGAAAATTATGAGTCATGAATTTTTTAGTAACTTTCCTAATTTTGAATTAAAATTGAAATAATCCTTTGGTTTATAATTAGCGTTTTTCACTTTTTTCTTCTTTTTTAATTTGCTCTAAAACCGAGGGTTTTTCTACGCTGGGAGATGGTTTTTCTGATTCGTCCAAATAATCCAAATAATCTTCAATTTCTTCACCAAAATCATTAATTTCCTCATTAATTTCTAGCAATAATTGTATATTTTCTTGAGAAAATTTGTCACTAGAAAAAATATAACCAAAAAAATCATCCTTTTCATTTGCCAATTCTTTTAAAAATTCTTTCACTTCTTCTTCTTTGTTTTCTCGATCATTAAGCAATGTAAGAAGCTCTGAAGCCTTATCTTCTAAAGAAGATTTTTTTGCACCACTTTGCTTGGAAGCTCGCATTGATCTACTTAGGATTGCGCTGACAGGCTCACCTCCATAATAATATCCAGATACTGTATCATATATTGGATCTCTTGGCCTTCTTTCTAAAGCCATATTTGTTGATGACTTTCTTGAATTAAGCTCTGTTAGCGCTACTTTCATTGCAAGTCTGTAAAATTCAACACTTGCTGGATCAAAACCAAATTCTGAATTTTCGGAGACCTCTATAATCACATCTGAATTTTCAAAGGCCTTTATAATCACATCAGAACCTTCATGAAAAGAATCAAAATTTTCTGGAGTCATTGATGAAATTTTCTGCTTAAGAAACTCAAGCTTCTCTTCTTCACTCATCTCAGAAGTTATTTGTCTCATCAGTTCTTGCTGAGCGTAAGTAATTCCACTCCAAATATAAGTAAGGTTTTCTTTAGTAGGTATGAGATCTTTATAAGCAACTTCATTCCAAATACTATAATCCAAAATATCCATCTTCTCTTTTTGAGTTAGCGTAATTAAAGCTTTATCTATAGATCTTTTTGTTTTTAAATTTAATATTACATTAGGTTTTTGATTAAGTTTAACAATCGATTTAGAAATTTTACTGATAACTTTCTTTAGCTTAGGCGAAATATTAGGTTTCGTTTTGGGATCTTGCATCGTTCTTATCGTTATATTAGAAGCATATGAATTACCATCTTCATTATCTGTTTTACCTGTTGTATCTGTAAGAGTACTACCACCATAAACGCTATCAATATCATAATTAGTCATTGGATTATCAGTTCTAATTGGTAGAACTTCTTTAGTGTCAGGAGTATTTTGCGATTCAGCTTTTTGTGATTCAAACTCCTTTTGCGCTTTGATAATTTCTGCTTGGTTTTTTATAACTCCAAGTAGAAACGAATCTTGTCCTTCTTCATTTCGAGAATTATTAAGCTCAAGAAATTGCAATATATTTTTGTCATATTTCTCATACAACATCTCTGAAAAAAAATTTACATTTTCAACTTTTTGTTCATCAATATTTTTAGTCAGATTATCAAATTGTCCGCCAGTCAGCTCTTCAATATCTTTTAACTGCAATTCTGCAACTTTGATCATAATTAAATCTTTGGTTTGTTCTTCATGATTTTGAAGCGTTGCTAAAATTTCTTCAATATTCCAAGTCTGACCTTCAATTGCTTTATTAATTATTTCTAAAATATCTTGCGCAGATTTTTCGATAAGATTTTGGTAAACAGCGTTTTGTTTCATGAAAGATTTTTATTTATTAATTCTACCATCAAGCGGGCTTGACGCCGCGCCGAATTTTTTTATTTCCATTCTGCCCGCCAAATAAGCAGCGCGACCTGCTTGAATTGCCAGTTTCATGGCGTGTGCCATTAAAACTGGGTTTTTGGCTTTAGCAATTGCGGTGTTCATTAGAACGCCGTCGCAACCAAGTTCCATGGCGATTGCGGCGTCAGATGCAGTTCCAACCCCAGCGTCAACTAAAACGGGAACTTTTGATTGTTCAACAATTAATTCAATATTGAGGCGGTTTTGAATGCCAAGACCAGAACCAATTGGCGCCGCTAGTGGCATGATGGCGCAGCAGCCCACTTCTTCTAATTCTTTGGCAACGATGGGATCATCAGAAGTATAAACCATAACTTCAAAACCATCTTTGATCAGCAATTCTGCGGCTTTGATAGTTTCTGTAACTTTGGGATAAAGCGTTTTTTCATCAGCTAGAACTTCGAGCTTTACTAAATTCCAACCTCCAGCTGCGCGCGCCAAACGCAAGGTACGAATGGCGTCTTCAGCGGTAAAACAGCCTGCGGTGTTTGGCAGGTAAGTGAATTTTTTTGGATCAATAAAATCTTGCAACATCGTCTCGCCTTTTTTCTCGATGTTGACGCGGCGAAGCGCAACGGTAACGATTTCAGCGCCACTGGCTTCAATTGCTGCGGCAGTTTCAGAGAAATCTTTATACTTGCCAGTTCCAACTAAAAGACGCGATTTAAATTTGCGCCCAGCAATTGTAAAAAAATCAGAATTATTTTGCGCGCTAATCATTTTTAGAATTTATCCGAGAAAACTGTAACCAAAAACAAAACCGCTGGCGCAACCAACATTACGCCATCAAGACGATCAAGAATTCCGCCATGACCTGGAATTAAATCGCCAGAATCTTTAACGCCGAAAATTCTTTTAAACTTTGATTCAAGCAAATCGCTGGCTTGTTCGACAATTGATAAAAAAGCGCTAAAAAAAACGAAGAAAAAAATGCCACCGCGAAACATAAAAGCGCTTAAAAAACCAATAATAACACTGGCAAAAACACCGCCAGCAAGACCAGTCCAAGTTTTGTTAGGACTTATATTTGGCGCCAATTTAGCGCCAGCAAAGGTTTTTCCTGAAAAAAAAGCAAAAATATCTGTTACCCAAATTATCGAAAACATCCACAATAAAATATTAACATCATGCATTCTGAGTTTGATTAAACAATACATTGGAATAGCGATGTAAGCCAAACCAATCAAGCTCCATTTTTTTTGATCTTGAGAGTTTTTGATTAAATTCAGCCATTCTGCAGTCATCAAAATTGTAACGATAATAGTTAGTAAAAAAAATAAATTTTGTGAAAAGCAAATAGCGTAAATAGCAACTGGCAAAAGAACCAAAGCACTAATAACTCTTTGTTTGGTATTTTCTGCCGGATCAATTTTATCAATTATTGCAATGATTTTTTCAACTAGCTTAGTGAAAACCAAGCAAACTTTGTGAAGCAAACTTTTGCCGTCATTTAAAAATTTTTCTGCCAATTTTTTTGATTTATCTTTTGCCATATCGCCTCTCTCTTTTGTTAAATTCGTTAATTGCTTCTAACAAATGGTGCTTGCTAAAATCTGGCCAGAAAACTTCAGTAAAATAAAGTTCGCTATAAGCCAATTGCCATAATAAAAAATTACTCAATCTTAAATCGCCCGCAGTTCTGATCAAAAGATCCGGATCAGGAATTTGCGGCTGATATAAATTCTGAGCAAAAAGTTTTTCATCAAGCTCATGTAAGCTAATTTTGCCTTCACTAACTGCAAGGCTTATCTTCTTCGCGGCGTTGACAATTTCTTGTCTTGCACCATAGCTGAAAGCTACATTTAAAGTTAAAGCCTGATTATTTTTGGTAAGATCTTGCAAAGATTGAATGCGCGTTTTGGTTGCGGCAGATAATTTTGTTAAGTTGCCAGAAATTATAATACGCACATCTTTTTCAATCAGCGGCTTAGTTTCTTTTTCCAAATAATCATCAAGCAACTTCATCAAATATTCTACTTCGCTTTGCGGACGATCCCAATTTTCTGAAGAGAAAGCATAAATGGTTAAATTTTTAACTCCAATTTCAATGCAATTTTCAGCAATTTTTTTAACATTTTCTGAGCCAGTTTTATGACCGATAGTGATTGGTAATTTTTTGGCTTTTGCCCAGCGCGCATTGCCATCCATAATTATAGCAATGTGAGTTGGAATTTTTTTTGGTAATTTTCTTTCGGAGATTTTTTTTTTAAGAAAAAACATTAAAATTTTTTTAAACTTTCATTAATTCTTTTTCCTTTAGAGCAACTACATCATCAATTTTTTTAACAAATTCATCAGTAATTTTTTGGACAACATCGTTGCAGGAATGAATCTGATCTTTGGAAGCTGCCAATTCTTTTTCTCTTTTTTTAAAATCATCCAAAACATCGCGACGAATATTGCGCACAACAATTTTTTTATCTTCACCATATTTTTTAGCTAATTTAACCAATTCTTTGCGGCGCTCTTCACTAAGCTTTGGAATCATGATGCGAATTATAGTTCCATCAACTAAAGGATTGAAACCTAAATTAGAATTCATGATGGCCTTTTCTACTGCTTTGACATTGCCGCGATCCCAAACTTGAATTGATAAAGTTGTAGCGTCAGAAACAGAAACACTGGCAAGTTGAGAAATTGGCATTAACTGACCGTAGACTTCAACTCGCACTAAATCCAGCAAACTTGGTGTAGCACGACCAGTTGAAATTGAATCCATATCGCGCTTGAGAGAAGCCATTGCTTCTTCCATTTTTTTACGAGTTTTATCGGCCAGTTCGTTAATCATAAAATTTTGAAAAATGTTTATAATCTCGTCATTGCGAGGAGCGAAGCGACGCGGCAATCTTCTGAGATTGCCGCGTCGCTTCGCTCCTCGCAATGACGAAGGTTATCAATTAATAATCGTAAATTTTCCGCGCCCTAAAACCACTTCACATAAAGCATTTTCGCCTTTAATTGAAAAAACAATAATTGGCAATTTATTGTCTTTGGCAAGAGTGATGGCGGTTTGATCCATAACTTTTAAATCTTGTTTTAAAACATCAATATAACGCAGAGAATCATAGCGCGTGGCGGTTTTATCAATTTTGGGATCAGCAGAATAAACGCCATCAACTTGTGTACCTTTTAAAATTACATCACATTTAACTTCAATGGCGCGAAGAACGGCGGCGGTGTCGGTGGTAAAAAAAGGATTTCCAGTTCCAGCGGCAAAAATTACGATGCGCTTTTTTTCTAAATGGCGAGAAGCTTTTCTTTTAATGTAAGGTTCGCAAATACTATCCATCTGAATTGCTGATTGCATGCGCGTTTCAACGCCGCGTTTTTCCAGTGCGTTTTGTAAAGCCAAACCGTTTATACAAGTGGCAAGCATTCCCATATAATCGGCGCTTGCACGCTCCATTCCTGAAGCAGCAACTGAAACGCCACGAAAAATATTTCCACCACCAACAACCAAACAAATTTCGCAACCAAGTTCATAAGCGGAAATTATTTGGTCACAGATTTTTTTAATTGCTTCTAAATCGTGACCAAAACCTTTATCGCCCATCATCGCCTCGCCTGAGACTTTAAAAAGAATGCGTTTAAATTTTAGCGCCGATTTTTCTGCCATTTTATTGATTAAGTTAACTAGTCATTGAAGCAACTTCAGCAGCAAAATCATTTTCCTTCTTTTCAATTCCTTCTCCAAGAATAAAAAGTTTGAAAGCTGAAATTTTAGTTTCGCCATTTTCTTTGCTGAATTTGGCAAGCAAATCTTTAATTTTTATTTTGTCATCCATCACAAAAGGCTGCTCCAAAAGAACCACTTCTTCGTAGTATTTTCTAATTCTGCCTTCAATCATTTTATCAATAATATTTTCTGGCTTGCCCGATGCGCGCGCTTGTTCTTTTAAAACTTCAACTTCTCTTTTTAATTTTTCTGGCGCCACTGATTGAATATTTAACGCGTCAGGTTTTGCCGCTGCAATATGCATCGCGATTTGTTTGCCAAATTCTGTTAATTTTGATTTTTCTGATTCAGACTCAAAAGCCACCAAAACAGCAATTTTACCCATATTTGGTGCGGTTGCGTTGTGAATATAGCTTACAATTTCACCTTTATTGACTGATAAATTAGCAATACGACGAATATTAATATTTTCGCCAATAACGCTGATTTGATTTTTTAACTCAGTATCAACCAAATGATTTGAATTGAAATTTTTGTTTTTAAGCTTTTCAACATCTTCGCCGCAGCCAATTGCAAGCTTAGAAAGCGCCAAAACGAAGTCTTGGAATTTTTGATTTCTGGCAACGAAATCAGTTTCAGAATTAACTTCAACAATTGCAGCGTTGTTATTTTCAACTATAACTGCAACCGCACCTTCCGAAGTAATTCTGCCACTTTTTTTAACTGCTGCCGAAAGACCTTTTTTGCGCAACCAATCAACTGATTTTTCAAAATCATCACCATTTTCAGCCAAAGCTTTGTTGCAATCGGAAATTCCACAACCTGTGGCTTCACGAAGTTTTTTAATAAGAGATAAATCTGCCATAATATTTACTAAATTTTTAAGTTATTTTTTTGCTGCTGGTTTCTTAGCTGCTGGTTTTTTTGCTGCCGGTTTTTTATCTTCTTTTTTTGTATCACGATCAGATTTTTCACTCTTGTCATGAGTTTGATGCTTTTTATCATGATCGGTTTTATGAGCTTGGTGTTTATCAGATTTTTTATCATGCTTTTCGTGTTTCACTTCTGTTTTAGCATGTTTGGAATCTTTTTTACCTTTAAAATCCTTTTTGCCTTTGAAATCTTTAGCGTCTTTTTCAGCAGGTTTTTTCTCGGTTTTTTCAGCGAGAGAATTTTTATAGTTAGAAATTTCTTCATCGCTTTCAAATTTACTGATATCAACGCCAGAAATTGCCATATTCTCTTTAACGCCGGCAATTGCAGCATCAGAAATTAAACGACAATAAAGTTTAATTGCTTTAGCAGAATCATCATTTCCAGGAATTGGAAAAGCAATGCCATCCGGATTACAATTAGAATCAAGAATTGCCATGATTGGCACGCCAAGTTTTTTAGCTTCAGCAATAGCCAGCGCTTCTTTGTGAGTATCAATGATAAAAACAAGATCAGGATAACCGCCCATATTTTTGATTCCGCCAAGCGCTTGTTCAAGTTTAAGTTTTTGTCTTTGCAAAACTAATTTTTCTTTTTTCTTAAAGTCAATTTCTTCACTGGCGAGTTGCTCATCAATTTTTTTCAAAGTTTTAATCGATTGCGAAACAGTTTTCCAATTAGTCAACATGCCACCCAACCATCTGAAATTAACATAATATTGACCACATCTTTTAGCAGCTTCGGCAACTGGTTCAGCGCCTTGTTTTTTAGTAGCCACAAATAAAATTCTGCCATTATTTTTAGCGATATCTTTAACGGTAATTAAAGCTTTGTGCAGCAAAGTAGCAGTTTTGTTAAGATCAATTATGCTTACGCCGTTACTGTTGGTGTAAATATATTTGGTCATTTTTGGATTTCGGCGCATAGTTTTATGGCCAAAGTGTACGCCTGCTTCAAGCAGCTGTTTGATGGTAAAAGTTGGAAGTTCTGTTTTAGACATGTTTAAATTTATTTTGGTTAATTAAGCAACATCAGCAAAATTCACGAAAGGAAAAACCTTGAATGAACACCAAAATGCCTATGTTGTAGAAATTTATGTTGTAGGAATTGTTGTAAGATTATTTTCTTGAAAGAAGATCAAGAAGCGCGCTTTTTTAGAAGGCTCATAAAAAATTGCAACCTAAAAAACTCATCGATCATTAATTATTTAACTGAATTTTTTATGATAATATTTCCAGCAATTGATTTAAAAAATGGGCAATGTGTTCGCCTTTTCAAAGGCGATATGAATCAAGCAACAATTTTCAATAATAATCCAAGTCAACAAGCGCGAGAATTTGAAAAATCCGGTTTTAAATTTTTACATATTGTTGATTTGGATGGCGCAATTGCAGGCGCTAGTGCTAATCAAGAATCTATCATTGAAATTTTAAAAACTGTAAAAATTCCTACTCAACTTGGCGGCGGCATCAGATCAATTGCTGATATTGAAAAATGGCTTAGCTTGGGAATAAACCGCGTTATTCTTGGCACAATTGCACTTAAAAATCCTGATTTAGTTATTGAAGCTTGTAAAAAATTTCCAAATAAAATTGTGGTTGGAATTGATGCTAAAGATGGTTTTGTTGCAACTCACGGTTGGGTTGAAACTTCAAAAATTAAAGCTTTGGAACTGGCAAAAAAATATTCTGATTTTGGTATTGCCGCAATTATTTATACTGATATTTCTCGTGACGGAACTATGACTGGCTTTGATTTTGAAGGTACAAAAAATCTGGCAGAAAATTTAAAAATTCCAATCATTGCGTCAGGCGGAATTGCTGATTTCAAAGATATTTTAAAAATAAAATCTTTAGAAAGATTTGGCGTAATTGGCGCAATTGTTGGTCGCGCAATTTATGATCGAAAAATTTCCACAACAGATTTAACTAATATTTAAAAAATGACACCAATAAAAAAGTCGCAAATTTTTTTCTTAAGTTTTTTAGCTTTACCTTTAGCGTTTGTTGGCATTCCAATTTATTTAAATATTAGCGATTTTTACGCGCAAAAATTTCAACTTAGCTTAACTTTGATTGGAATTTTACTGATTTTTATTCGTGTAGTTGATGCGCTGCAAGATCCATTAATTGGCTATTTTTCTGATTATCTGGCGCGTAAAAAAATTTCTCGCCAAAAAATTATCAGCGTTTCGGCGCTATTTTTAGTATTAAGTTTTTATTTGGTTTTTAATCCGCCTTTATTTCTTAACAAAAATTTAGCCATCACTTGGTTTTTCATCACTTTAATTTTCACTTATAGTTTTTTTAATTTCACCATAATTAACTTTGAGGCTTTAATTGCAATCATCGCCAAAGATGATCGCGAAAGAATTATCATCAATTCTTGCAAAGAATTTTTGGGTTTAATTGGTATGATTCTTGCCTTTATTTTGCCAACAATTTTGGTGCAAAATTTAGCGCAAAGTGATCAACAGAATTATCATGTTTTAAGCCTTACTTTTGCTGTTTTAATAGTTTTGGCTGTTTTGTTTTTTTTACCAAAAATACAAATTGATAATGAAAATTTAAGCCAAAAAATTTCTGCCAGTTTTTCAAAAAAAATAACTTTTTTAGCAGTTTGGCGTGATCAAAAATTTCTATTTTTTTTATTAATTTTTTTGGTTAATTCAATTGCGGTAAGTTTGCCAGCAGCTAATCTAAATTTCTATATTCGCGAAGTTTTAAACAGTGAAAAAAATCTAGGTTGGTTTTTAAGCATTTATTTTTTGTCGGCTTGTTTTTTTATCCCAATTTGGAAAATTTTATTTAACAAAATCGGCGTGATAAAACTATGGATTTTATCAATCTCTTTCTCGGTTTTAACTTTCTTTTTAGCCTACTTTTTAGACAATCAAACTTGGCAATATTTTTATTTCGTTTGTTTTTTTTCTGGGATATTTTTAGGCTGTGATTTGATTGCACCACCGATAATTTTGGCTCAAATAATTTCATCCAAAAAAGAATTAGCTTCGTCTTATTTTTCAATGTGGAATTTAGTAGCAAAATTAGGTTTAATGATTGCCGCTTCTACCAGTTTAATTGTTTTAGGATTTTTTGGTTATCAACCTGAAAATTGGTCACAAAATTTGGCTTGGCGCGATCTAAATTTAATAGCTTTTTTTTACGCTTTGCTTCCTTGTATATTAAAAATTATAACAATTTTACTTCTTAAAAAATGGCAAAAATTATCAATCCAAGAATCATTCTAACATTTATGACTTTATCTTTCTTATTTGGCTGTTCGTCAGCAATTGATCCAAAAATTTATGTTGATAATTCTCCTAAATTTGACATTCGCCAATATTTAAATGGCGATCTTGAAGCTCAAGGAATTTTGCAAGATCGCAGCGGTAAAGTTATCAAAAGTTTTACGGTTAAAATGCGCGGTAATTGGGTTGGAAATGCAGGTCAATTAGAAGAAAATTTTGTTTTTTCTGACGGCAAAAAAGATCAGCGCACTTGGAAAATTAACATGATTGACGATAATAATTTTACAGCCAAAGCCCATGATACAGTTGGCATTGCAACTGGTCAGCAATTTGGCAATGCTATGAAAATGAATTATGTTTTAAGCGTTGATGTTGATGGCAAAAAATATGACATAAAATTAGTTGATTGGATTTTTTTAGTTGATGAAAAAACCGCTATCAATGTTTCGCGCATGTCAAAATTTGGCTTTAATGTCGGCACATTGACAATTTCTTTCAAAAAACTTTAAAGCCTTTTTTCAAAAAAATGCTAAAATTATTTACAAGAAAAAAATTATCTTCTCAGCAATCATCCGATAAAAAAACCTGCTGGATTATTGGCGCTAGTCACGGAATTGGCGAAGCTTTGGCGCAAGAAATTTTTTCACAAAATTATAATTTAATTATTTCTGCGCGCAGCCAAGATAAACTTTTTGAAATTGAGCGAAACTTACTAAAAAAAAATCTTCACAAAAAATCTGATGAAATTACAGTCACAAAAACTGATGTTGTTGATTACAATTCTTTGGAAAAAACTTGTGATAAAATTTTGCAAGATTTTGGTAAAATCGATTTGGTAATTTTCTGCTCGGCGCTTTATCAGCCAACTTCTGTAATCAATTTTGATTTGGCAATTGCCAAACAAACAATTCAGGTAAATTTAATTGGCTGCTTAAATTTATTCGACATTATAATTCCAAAAATGGTGGAGCAAAAATCCGGTCAAATTGCCGTTATTGCAAGCGTTGCTGGTTATCGCGGTTTGCCAAAATCTTTTGCTTATGGAGCTTCCAAGGCTGCTTTGATAAATCTTTGTGAAGGAATTTATCCCGAGTTAAAAAGTCACAACATTGATTTATCTGTTATCAATCCGGGTTTTGTTAAAACGCGTTTAACTGATAAAAATTCTTTTAAAATGCCTTTTATAATCTCGTCAGAATTAGCGGCAAAAAAAATTTTAAAAGGATTGGAAGCAAAAAAATTTGAGATTCATTTTCCCAAAAAGTTCACTTTTCTTTTAAAAATTTTACGCCTTTTACCTTACTCAATCTTCTTTTTTCTAACTAAAAAAATTGTTTGAAACTGATGGATTCAAAATCAATTGCGATTATTGGTTCAGGTATTTCTGGACTTTCTGCAGCATATTTTTTATCGCAAAAATATCGCCTTAAAATCTTTGAGAAAAATAATTATCTTGGCGGACATTCCAACACTGTTTTTGTTGATTATAACAATAAAAAAATTGCCGTTGATACCGGTTTTATCGTTTTTAATCATCAAACTTATCCCAATTTAAAAAAGTTTTTTGAATTGCTTAAAGTTGATTATGAAAAAAGTAACATGTCTTTTGGCGTCAAGATTGACAATGGTTTGGAATATGCTGGAACAAATTTAAACACAGTTTTTGCCCAAAGAAAAAATATTTTTAATTGGCAATTTTTAATGATGTTGCGCGATATTTTGCGCTTTAATAAAAAAGCTGAAGCAATTCTAGAAAAACCTTTCGATGCTAATTATTCTTTAAAAAATCTGCTCGATGATTTGGCGGTTAAAAAATATTTTCGCGAATTTTATTTATTACCAATGTCTGGCGCAATCTGGAGTTGTAGCACTGAAATTATGCTCAATTATCCGGCGCAAAGTTTCGTAAATTTTTTTAAAAATCACGGCTTATTGACTGTTGAAAATCAGCCGCAATGGTTCACGGTTTCTGGCGGCTCAATTCAATATGTAAAAAAAATTGCTGCTAAAATTGGCGCTGACGCAATTAGCTTAGAAAACGAAGTTTTGCAAGTTTTAACAACTTCTGAAAATAAGGTTTTAATCAAAACAAAAAACGCTGAAGAATTATTTGATTATGTTTTATTCGCAACGCATGGCGATCAAGTTTTAAAAATTTTACAAAATCCTTCCAACATTCAAAAAGAAGTTTTTAGCAGCTTTAAATATCAAAATAATTTAGCGATTTTGCATCACGATTCGTCATTAATGCCAAAATGCAAGAAAGCTTGGGCAAGCTGGGTTTACAGTCGTAATGATAAAAATTCTGATGATAAAATTGCCGTTACTTATTGGATGAATAATTTACAAAATATTGATCACAATTATCCGCTTTTTGTGACGCTAAATCCAACGCAAGAAATTGCTCAAGAAAAAATCTTTGCTCAGTTTAATTATTCACATCCAATTTTCGACAGCGCTGCAATTAAAGCTCAGGAAAAAATTTCGGCATTACAAGGTTTAAATCAGATTTATTTTTGTGGCGCTTATCATAAAAATGGTTTTCATGAAGATGGAATTTCTTCAGCACTTAACGCAATCAATAAATTAGACGTCTTCGCGCCATGGCAATAAAAACGGCAATAGAAAAATCGGCTTTCTTTTGCCCAGCTTACGTAATGCATAAAAGATTAAAACCCACGATCAATCAATTCACTTATCGTGTTTTTTATTTATGTTTTGATATCGCTAAAAAATCACAAATTGCTTCAAAATTTTTATCACTAAATCGCTTTAATCTTTTTAGTTTTTACGATAAGAATTATGGTAAACGTGATGGCTCAAACCTTGAAAACTGGATTAGAGAAATTTTGCGAGAAAAAAAATTAGACCAAAAAATACAAAGAATTTTTCTTCTAACTTTTCCAAAAATTTTAGGCTATGTTTTTGCTCCGGTCAGCTTTTGGTTTTGTCTTGATGAAAAAGAAAATCTAGTCGCAGTTTTAGCAGAAGTTAATAATACTTTTGGTGAAAATCATAATTACTTAATTTTTAATCAAGATCAATCTCCAATTCAAGAAAATCAATGGTTTGAAGCTAATAAAGAATTTCACGTTTCGCCATTTTTTTATGTGCAGGGAACTTACAAATTTCGTTTTATTTTTAATCAAAAAAATATCGCAGTTTGGATTGATTATTTAGATCAGAAAAATGAAAAAGCTTTAATCACCAGCTTAATTTGTCGCAGAGAAAATTTTTGTGATTTGGCTTTAATCAAAGCTTTTTTCAACATTCCTTTTATGACATTAAAAGTAATTTTCTTAATTCACTGGCAAGCTTTAAAATTATTCCTCAAAAAAAATAAATATATAACCAAGCCCAAAAAATTGGCGCATAACATAACTTTTAATCATGAATTTAACCAAGATAATTCAAGAAACTAAACTTTTTAAAAAAAATAATTTGATTGCAAATGAGCCCAAATTCAAACATGATTTGAATTTGATTAAAAATAAAAACTACGATTTTATCTGGCAAGCGTTGAGCCGTATTGATTTTGGTTCACTTAAAATAGTTTTTCCCGATGGTTCAAGCAAAGAATTTCAAGGTAAAAATTTTGGACCAAATGCGGAAATGGAAATCAAAAATTATGATTTAATTGATGCAATTATAACTGGCGGCGATGTTGCTTTAGGCGAATGTTATATGCAAAAAATGTGGGAAAGCTCCAACTTGCCAGAATTATTAACATTCTTCACGCTTAATTCTCATGCTTTGGAAGATTTTTTTCACGCCAGAAAATTTCAAGCTTTGTTACTTTTTTTAAAAAGTTTTTTTTCTAAAAATACCAAACGCGGCAGCAAAAAAAATATCGCCGCGCATTACGATTTAGGTAATGATTTTTATGAATTGTGGCTTGATCAATCAATGACTTATTCCAGCGCTTTGTTTATTGATCAAAATGACGATTTACAAAAAGCTCAAAAACAAAAATATCAAAATATTTTAGCAAAATTAACCGGAAATTCTATTCTTGAAATTGGCTGCGGTTGGGGCGGATTTGCAGAAATTGCCTCGCAAAATAATTATAAAGTTACTTGCTTGACTCTTTCATCAAAGCAAAAAATTTACGCGCAAAATCGTATCAGAAAAATTAATGCTGAAAATTTAGTTGAAATCAAATTGCAGGATTATCGCGACGAAAAAGCAGTCTACGACAATGTAGTTTCAATTGAAATGTTTGAAGCGGTTGGACAAGATTATTGGGATAAATATTTTCAAACTATCAACAATTCTCTTAAAACCAGCGGAATTGCGGTTTTACAAATTATAACTATCGATGAACAGGTTTTTAAAGATTATATAAATCGCGTTGATTTTATTCAAAAACATATTTTTCCGGGCGGAATTTTACCTGCAAAAACCACAATTCGCGATCTAGCAAAAAAACATAATTTTGCTATAAAAAGCGAAACTAATTTTGGTTTTGATTACGCTAAAACACTTTTAATTTGGCTTAAAAATTTTGATCAAAATCATGATCGAATAAAAGCTTTGGGTTTTAGTGAAGAATTTATTCGCAAATGGCGTTTTTATTTATCTTACTGCGCCGCGGGTTTTAGCGCCAAAAGAACTGATGTTATACAATTTGAACTGCTAAAGTTATGACACTGAAAAATTTCTGCTTTCGTAAAAAAATTTCTGCTTTGATTTTTTTATTATTTTTTTCATCAACACTTTCAGCGCAAGCAACGCCTAAAATAATTGATCAAAATTTTTCACCAAATTATTTAATCGGCGCTGCTGATTTAAAATTTTTAATGATGAAAGTTTATCATATTGAACTTTGGAGCGCAGATCAAAAATTTTCTTACGATAAAAAATTCGCCATTCACATTCACTATGAAATGAATTTTTCTAAAAATGATTTAGCAAAAAAATCAATTGAAGAAATCAAACATTCGCAAAATTTAAGTGCTGAAGACGAAGAAAAATATTTTGCTCAGCTAATAAAAATTTTTAGATCAGTAAAAAAAGGTGATGAAAAAACTGCAGTTTTTCTTCCTAATCAAGGTCTTGAAATGTTTTACAACGATCAATTAATCGGCAAAATTTCTGACCCAAAATTAGCCAAATTATTTGTTGATATCTGGCTTGGCGAAAAAAGTTCTCATCCAACTATTACTAAAAAACTTTTGAGTATTTGACTTATTCTCGCTAAATCTTTAGTTTCACCGCGCTCATATTTTACTTCTTTCATAAATATTTTTAAAAAAATTCATAAAAATGCGTTATCTAGCCTTGACTGAAAACGATCGCCAAGAAATGTTAAAAACTATTGGCGTTTCTGATATTGACCAACTTTACGATGCTGTTGATGTAGAATCTTTGCTTAAAAAACCAATCGCCAATTTGCCAAATCATTTAGGTGAAATTGAAGTTGAAAATATTTTAAAATCTTACGCTGCAAAAAATCGTCCCGCTTCAGCTGGCGCATTTTTTTTGGGCGCTGGTTGCTACAAACATCATATTCCGGCAACTGTTGATCATTTAATTCAACGTTCAGAATTTTTAACTTCTTATACACCTTATCAGCCAGAAATTTCGCAAGGAACCTTGGCAGTAATTTTTCAATTTCAAAGTATCATCGCTCTTTTAACTGGTATGGAAGTTGCTAACGCCTCAATGTATGACGGCGCAACGGCTACGGCTGAAAGCTGCTTAATGGCGCTGCGCATAAAATCCGATCGTAAAAATATTGCAACTTTTGGCAATATTCATCCCGATTATTTGGAAGTTACCAAAACTTCACTAAACTTAAATAACGCCAAATTATTGGAAAATGTTGATGAAAGCTGCGCAGCAATGATTGTGCAATATCCTGATTTTTTTGGCGAAATTCCTGATCTTGATGAAGTGCGAAAAAAATGCGATGCTGCTGGCGCTTTGATGATTGTAATTAATAATGAAATTTTAGCTTTAGGACTTTTACAACCACCAAAACAAGCTGATATCGTGGTTGGCGAAGCTTCTAGTCTTGGCGTTGGTTTAAATTTCGGCGGTCCACTTTTAGGATTTTTTGCTTGTCGCAAAGAATTTATGCGTCAATTACCAGGAAGAATCTGTGGCGCAACCGTTGATGCTGACGGCAAAGCTGGTTATGTTTTAACTCTTAACGCCCGCGAACAACATATTCGCCGCGAAAAAGCCACTTCTAACATCTGTTCAAATCAAGGTTTGTGCGCTACTGCTTTTACGATTCACGCTTCTTTACTTGGTGAAATCGGTTTCAAAAAACTAGCTTTAATCAACCATAAAAAAGCCTGCGAATTGGCTGATCGCTTGGCAAAAATTCCAGCTTTAAAAATTTTAAACAAAAATTTCTTTAATGAATTTACAATTGAATTTGATCAAGACGCCACTTTGGTAAATAAAAAATTGCTAGCCAAAAATATTATCGGCGGTTTTGCGCTTAAAAATAAAATGATTATTGCAGTTAGCGAATTAACCAGCGCGCAAGATATGGAAAATTTTGCCAGCGAACTTGAAAAAATTTTGAATTAATGGCAAACACCCATAAAAACAAAGCCGATAAAAACAAAGCCAATCAAGCTACCAATCAAATCACCACCATGCCCGAAATCAGCCGCTTTCTTGGAATTGTTATTTCAATGTAATATGACGAACATAATCCACCACATTTTCATGCCGAACAAAATAAGAATCTAAAATAATAAAATCTAAAACATAAATATGATATTTATTCCAAAAGAAATTGGCGGGCTGCGTCACGAAACTGAACTTCTAATTAATCAATCGCGCACAGGCGCTTGTGGCGTAGATTTGCCAGAAATTGAAAATTTCACTTTGCGTACTGGTTTAAATAATCGTCAAGAAATTGGTTTGCCACAAGTCAACGAACCACAAGTTATTCGCCATTTCGTGCGTCTTTCTAATCAAAATTATTCAATTGATGCCGGCTTTTATCCTCTGGGTTCTTGCACCATGAAACATAATCCGCGTTTGAATGAAAAAATGGCTCGCTTACCTGGCTTTGCTGATATTCATCCGCTGCAAGATCAATCAACCGTTCAAGGTGCTTTAGAATTAATGTTTAATTTACAAAATTGGTTGGCAACCTTAACTGGACTTGGCGCGGTCTCTTTAGCTCCAGCAGCTGGCGCCCAAGGTGAGTTTTCTGGTATGTTAGTTATTAAAAAAGCTCATGAAAAAAATGGCGAAGCACAAACCAGAAAAATCGTTTTAATTCCCGACTCAGCACATGGAACAAATCCTGCAACAGCAGCAATGTGTGGCTTTCAAATTAAAGTTATTCCTTCTGATAAAGAAGGTTTGATTGATTTGGATTTATTCAAAAAGCTAATCGCTGAGCACGGCAAATCAATTGCTGCAACCATGATTACCAATCCAAATACTTGCGGAAAATTTGAAAAAAATATCAAAGAAATTGCCGATTTAATTCATGGAGTTGGCGCTTATTTTTATTGCGATGGCGCCAATTATAATGCCATTGTTGGTAAAGTTCGTCCTGCTGATGTTGGTGTTGACGTTATGCATTTTAATTTACATAAAACTTTTTCAACGCCACATGGCGGCGGTGGACCTGGCTCTGGACCAATTGCAGTGCGCAAAGAATTAGCAGAATTTTTACCAACACCGCACGTAAAAAAAGATGGCGATATTTATAAATTAGAAACTCCTAAAGATACTTGCGGCAAGGTCAAAGGCTTTAACGGACAATTTGGTATGCACGTTCGTGCCTTGACTTACATGCTTTCACACGGTGCTGATGGTCTACAAAAAGTTGCTGAGGATTCAGTTCTAAGCGCCAATTATATTTTAGCGCGCTTAAAAAATCATTTTCACGTGCCTTTTGAAGGCAATTGTATGCATGAATGCTTGCTAACTGATAAATTACAAAAAGCTCAAGGCATTAGCACTCTTGATATTGCCAAGGCTTTGGTTGAATATGGTATTCATCCAATGACGGTGTTTTTTCCACTTGTAGTTCAAGGCGCGATGTTAATTGAACCAACTGAAACTGAGACCAAAGAAACTATCGATCAATTTATTGACACCATGATTTACATCGCAGAAGAAATCAGAGAAAATCGCGGCGATAAATTTCATAATTATCCAATCTCTACGCCAAGAAAAAGATTGGACGATGTTAAAGCCGCTAAAACTCCGATTATAAACTGGATGCAAAATCAATGAAAAAAAACTACTCCGCTTTTTCACTAATTGAATTGGCAATTGTTATTTTAATAATCGGCATTCTGATTGCTGGTGTTATTAGCGGTTCAGGAGTAGTTAAATCCGCCAGAATTAACAGCGCCAGATCTTTCACCGCAAAATCAGTAGTACCAACAATAAATGGTTTAACTGCTTGGTATGAAGCCTCGCTCGACGACAGCTTTATCAAAAGTGAGGCATATAATTCTGGACAAATCAGCACTTGGTATGACATTTCTCCCAGCTCTAGAATTGCTAAAAGAAATAGCTTAACTCGTAGCGCCTCGGCTCAAGTTCTTTATCAAATCAGCGGTATTAATAAAATTCCTTCGGTAAGTTTTATATCAGGAGCCAATGCTTCTTTTAATCTGAGCAGTTTTTATCAAGGCAGCTTAACTCAAAGCACGATATTTATTGTCTTTAGACCAACCAACAGCGTTACTTTGGCTACTATATCTGACTCAAATTCAACCAGTTCAACTTCAATTGCCTTAAACAGTAATAATATAACTTTAAATGCCGGAATATCAGCCAGCACTTCTACAGCTTCTAATCCTGCCAATATTTCACTTAACAATAATTATATCATGGCGGTTTATTTCAGCGGCTCATCTTCAAAAGCTTATCTAAATAATGCCACAACTTCTGCGGGTAATTCCACAATTGATGCCGGAACAAATTCTTTAAATGGACTTACCATTGGCAGTCAATATAACTCAACAAATCCATATAACGGATTAATTTCTGAAATTATTATTTATAATCGCGCCCTGCAAATTCAAGAAAGGCGCGATGTTTTTAAATATCTTTCCTATAAATATAAAATTTCTGTAACCGGAATTTAAAACGCTATGAAAACAGCGCAAAGTCGTTTTTGTAAAAAAGCATTTTCTTTAATCGAGCTATCAATTGTTATAGTTATAATCGCTATTTTAATTGGCGGCACTATTCAGGGCAAAGCTCTGATCAATAACTCAAGAATTGCCAACGCCAGATCAATTACCTCAAAAGCTACAGTTTCTTCAGTTGAAGGTTTAGTCGCCTGGTATGAAACTTCTGCAATTGATAGTCTAAAAGCGTCTGAAGCTTTTGAATCAGCACAAATCAGCACTTGGTATGATATCAGCCCAGCTTCAATCACATTAAAAAAAAATACTCTCAACCGCACCGCTTCAAGCGCTCTTACTTACAAAGCCAAAGCTATTAATAATTTGCCCGCACTTAATTTTAACGGCTCAGCAAATATTGTCTTATCTAAATTTTATCAGGGAGATTTTATCCAAAGCACAATTTTTTTGGTATTTAGACCCAAAACTATCAACACAACTTTGCTTGATTCTTATTCAACCAGCAACACTTCTGCAATTGCTATTTCCGCCTCAGCCGTAAATCTTAACGCCGGATCATCAGTCAGCACCGGAACATCTAATCCGGCAAACTTTCAAGTTGATGGCAATTATATTATGGCTGCTCATTTTTTTGGATCATCTTCTAAAGTTTATGTCAATAATATCACAAACCCCGCCGGAAATAGCACAATTGATGCCGGCAGCAATCCACTTTCAGGACTAACCATCGGCAGCAATAAAAGTGGCGGTAATGGTTTTAATGGCTTCATAGCCGAAGTAATAATTTTTAACCGCCAACTGCAAGCAAAAGAACGTAAAGATATTTTTTCTTATCTCAGCGATAAATATAAAATTCCAGTATCAGGTTTTTAATTGGCTATCTTGACAAAGTGTGGATCGACACATAAATTAAATTGCACAAATTTTGTCGATTAACTTTTTTTCTGTGTTTTAAACCAATAAAAATTTCAAAAAATGACAGCTTTTTTAATCACAAATCCAACAGCCATTGGTAAATCTGCTGATGCTGGCTTTTTACAATATCTTAGAGAAATTCAAAAATTTCCTATTCTAACTGCGCAGGAAGAATATGATTATGGTGTCAGATTTCAAAAAAACGGTGACAAAGAAGCTGCTAAAATGCTGGTTCAAAGCCATTTACGTTTAGTTGTAAAAATTGCTCGTAAATTCAAAAATTATGGTTTGCCAATGTTCGACATTGTTGCTGAAGGAAATGTCGGTTTAATTCAAGCAGTAAAAAAATTTGATCCAACCAAAGGCTTTCGTTTTTCAACTTACGCTATGTGGTGGATCAGAGCCTGCATTCAAGAATATGTTTTGCGCTCTTGGTCTTTGGTTAAAATAGGCACAACTGCGGCACAAAAAAAACTTTTTTTTAACCTACGCAAAATTAAACAAAAAATTATTGGTAGCTCTGCAAGCAATGATCGTCTGCCTTTAGAACATATTGAAAAAATTGCTCAAGATCTAAATGTCTCACAAAAAGATGTCATTGAAATGGATTCCAGACTACAACAACCTGATTCTTCATTGAATAATTTTATCAGCGATGAAAATGACGATGAACTAATTCACGAATTAGCTTCAAATGATTATAATCAAGAACATTTGGCAATTGCTAATCAGGAAAAATCCCGACAAGAAAATGCCTTAAAAAATGCGCTGGAAATTTTAAATGAGCGTGAAAAAGATATTTTGTTTAAACGCCAAATGATTGAAAATCCACTTACTCTTGAAGAGTTGAGCAAGATTTATCAGGTTTCGCGTGAGCGCATTCGCCAAATTGAAGAAAATGCTATTAATAAAATCAGAAAAGAACTTAAAAAAACCAGCGCCTAATGTTTACTGGCATAATCACCAATCTTGGCGAAGTTCGTGCTTTAAATAGAAGTGAAAATAAAGATTTATTACTAACAATTGCAGTTGATAAAATTTCTAATCGTAAGCTAGAAATTGGTTGTTCTATTGCCTGCAACGGCATTTGTCTTACTTTGATCAAGAAACAAAAACATAATTCCGCGACTTTATTATTTTTTCAGGCATCAAAAGAAACTCTGGATAAAACTACCTTAAAAAACTGGCAAATTGGCGATTTAATAAATCTGGAATTCTCGCTGAAGGTTGGCGATGAACTCGGCGGACATATGGTTTTAGGGCATGTTGATGGTTGCGCTAAAATTTCAAAAATTTCTAAAATTAAAGAATCTTTCAAATTTATTTTTGCGCCTGAAAAAAAATTAATGTCTTTTATTGCCAAGAAAGGCTCAGTTACGATCAACGGCACTTCTTTAACTGTGAATGAGATAACTAAAAATTCTTTCAGTGTTTATTTAATCAATCACACCATCAATAATACTTCTTTTAAAAAGGCTAGAATTGGCGATTTGGTAAATATCGAAATTGACTTGCTGGCGCGCTACATAGCAAATCAGATTCAAACAAAATTTTAACTTTTGATTCTAGA
>JANRKR010000005.1:0-4175 GCA_033763375.1 Rickettsiales bacterium | reverse complement strand
GCTGTTATTACTAGGAGTATCTTTTAATGCCGTCATTACGAGAAGTATCTTTTAATTCCGTCATTGCGAGGAGCATCAGCGACGCGGCAATCTTATAAGACAAACTCCGAATTAACTTACATAAAAAATGTTTTCCTTCATCGCTAAAAAAATTTTCGGTTCAGTCAATGATCGAATTATTAAAAATCTCGCTTTAGAAGTTATTAAAATCAATTCGTGGGAGCCACAAATTGCCGCGCTTTCTGATGACGAGTTAAAATCTAAAACTATAGAGTTCAAAAATCGCTTAAATAATGGAGAAACCTTAGATTCCCTTTTGCACGAAGCATTTGCCGTAGTTCGTGAGGCTGGAAAGCGCGTTTTAAATATGCGTCACTTTGATGTTCAGCTAATTGGTGGTATGGTTTTACATCAAGGCAAAATTTCTGAAATGCGCACTGGCGAAGGAAAAACGCTGGTTGCAACTTTGCCTTGTTATTTAAATGCTTTGACCGGCAAAGGCGTTCATGTGGTCACGCCTAACGATTATCTGGCGCGCCGCGATAGTGAATGGATGGGAAAAATTCATCAATTTCTTGGATTAACTGTTGGTTGTTTAACTAATGAACTCAACGACGACGAGCGTCGCGCTGCTTATGCCTGTGATATTACTTATGCTACTAATAATGAACTTGGTTTTGATTATCTGCGCGACAATATGAAATATTCCGCTGAAAATATGGTTCAGCGCAGTCATAATTTTGCAATTGTTGATGAGGTTGATTCAATCCTAATTGATGAAGCGCGCACGCCTTTAATTATTTCTGGTCCAACTGATGATAACTCAAAACTTTATGAAGAAATCAACCGCTTGATTCCGCGTTTAGGTGAAAAAGATTTTCAACTTGAAGAAAAAGATCGCGGTGTTTTTTTAACCGATGCTGGAATTGAAAGTTTAGAAAAAATGTTAAAAAGCACTAATACCATTAGTCGAGACTCTTCGCTTTATGATCCTCAATATATTTCATTGGTTCATCACATCAATCAAGCTTTGAAAGCTCACAAAATTTTTAAAAATGAAATCGACTATATCGTTAAAGATGGATCAATAATAATAATTGATGAATTTACTGGTCGTATGCAAGAAGGTCGGCGCTTTTCTGATGGCTTGCATCAGGCGCTGGAAGCCAAAGAAGGTGTAAAAGTCAGAAATGAAAATCAAACTTTAGCCTCAATAACTTTTCAAAATTATTTTCGTCTCTACAAAAAATTAGCTGGAATGACCGGAACTGCTTTAACTGAAGCGGTTGAGTTTGAAGAAATTTACGGTTTGCGTGTAGTTGAAATTCCAACTAATCGCCCGATTAGCAGGATTGATGAAGATGATGAAATTTATAAAACTGAAAAAGCCAAATATGATGCCATTATCAAAGTAATTACTGAAGCTAATGCCAAGAAACAACCAGTTTTGGTTGGAACTGTCAGCATTGAAAAATCAGAATATTTATCAAAGTTATTGCGTGCTAATAAATTGCCGCATCAAGTTTTAAACGCTAAATATCACGAGCAAGAAGCTGAAATTATTGCGCAAGCGGGCGTGCCATCGGCAATCACAATTGCTACAAATATGGCAGGACGCGGCACCGATATTATGCTTGGCGGTAACGCTGAAATGATGATTGGTGAAGAAATCGATGATAAAAAAATTGCTGCCATAAAAGCAAAAGTTGAAGCCGACAAAAAAGTTGCAATTGCCGCTGGCGGACTTTTTGTCATAGCAACCGAAAGACATGAAAGCCGCAGAATTGATAATCAATTGCGCGGACGCTGTGGTCGTCAAGGCGATCCAGGAAAATCAAAATTTTATTTATCGTTGCAAGACGATTTAATGCGCATTTTTGGTTCAGAAAAATTACAAAATATGCTTTCAACTTTGGGCTTAAAAGATGATGAAGCAATTTTTCATCCTTGGATTACTAAAACGCTGGAAAAGGCGCAGCATAAGGTTGAAATGCGTAATTATGAAATCAGAAAAAATCTATTGAAATATGACGATGTGATAAAT
Source organism: Rickettsiales bacterium (assembly GCA_033763375.1). Taxonomy (GTDB): domain Bacteria; phylum Pseudomonadota; class Alphaproteobacteria; order Rickettsiales; family UBA1997; genus UBA2645. The sequence goes on along the minus strand of JANRKR010000005.1, from coordinate 2,131 downwards.
CAACAGCGCAAAGTTATTTTTTCACTACGCCAAGAAATTATTCGTGCTAATGATATTTCCACCAAAATAAAAAATTATATAACGCAGATAAATCAAGAATTAGTTGAAGATTGTTTGCCAAAAAATTCTTATCCTGAACAGTGGGAAATTGATCTTTTAGAAAAAGAAATTTTTAGAATTTATGGTGTAAAATTTGATCTGAAAGCCGAAGCTGCAAAAGACGGAGTTAGTGAAAAAGAAATACTTAATTTTATTGAAGGAAATGTTAGGTCAATTTTTTCTGAGAAAGAAAAGCTCTGTGACGCTGAAATTTTTCATCAAGTTGAAAAGCAAATTTTTTTACTGACGCTTGATTCAGAATGGAAAGATCATTTATTAACGTTAGACAAATTGCGCCACGGAATCAATCTTCGTGCTTACGCGCAGAAAGATCCGCTGATTGAATATAAGCGTGACGCTTTTAATTTATTTGAAGAAATGATGTTGCGCATTGAAGAACAAGTTGTCAGTCGCATGGCGCATGTGCAGATAAATCCAAATCAATTTGATGGTGAAGTAAATTTGCTAAAAAGACTACCAACGCCAAAAATGTTTGAAAGCAGAAATGATCCGGCATTTGCAAAAAGTCAGGTTAAAGCTGCGCAGACTGCTTCTTCTGTTCCAATAAAAATAAATGTCAGACCACAAGATCGCGATCCAGCTAATCCTGCAACTTGGGGCAATGTTGGAAGAAACGAATTATGTCCTTGTGGCAGTGGAAAAAAATACAAACAATGTCACGGCTCTTGAATTCAATTTTGATATTGTTGGTATTAAAAGATTCCCAAGCGACCAATCGCTGGTAATTTTATTGCGGGATGTAGAAAATCAATTCCAAATGATAGTCCTAAGATATTGATTTCAATACCTTCGATCAAGCCAATAATTAATCCAAAAATTCCATAAAAAGAAAACTGCACACCAGTTTTTGATTCCGAGAATGCAAAAAATTTAACACCTTTTTCATCGCAAAGCCAATCTTTACCAATGGCGTTACTCGGCAAAGCAATTTTTAGATCAGGGACATTGCGAATTACAAAAGAAACAAAGGTGTTGCTGTTTGGTCCTGGATAAGCGCGATATAGTTTTTGATAAGGATATTTTTTTATGCCATCATAAATTTGAGGAATAAGTTTTTCTGCCTCTTGACCAGATGCAGAAAAAATAATTTTTGGCTGTGCATCAAACCAGCGACGATCTGGCAAATCTTTTTGCGTCACTACAACTCCATCAGCGCCAAAGTATCTTCCCCATAAAACTACGAAGTGAACTAAATAGCTGTCGGCATTTTTTTCTTTGGTAGCAATCCAAGTATGTTGGCTAAATTTACCGCGCCAAGAATAAGCTTGTGCTGTGTAAATTTGTACTTTTGCTTCAATATCTTCTGCGGCTGGCGCTACTAGGTTTGCACTATCGCGATTCGCCTTGTCCCAGCTATTGTTACTAGCTTTTGGATTAAAATAAACCAAAGCAATAACAAGAATTATAATAGCGCTTAAGATCATTTTAATTTTTTTACTCAAAATATTTGTGTGATTGTTTGCAGATTTTGCGCGATCATGTCCAAAAATTCTTCGGTGTATAAATAATGTTCGCCGTGCTTAGCTTCTGCGCCGTGGATGCACACCGCCAAGTCTTTAGTCATTTTTCCTGATTCAACTGTTTGAATGCAGACTTTTTCTAACTTGTGGCAAAAATTTATTAGCTCGGAATTGCCATCAAGTTTGCCACGAAATTCTAGACCGCGAGTCCAAGCAAATATTGAGGCGAGAGGATTGGTTGAAGTTGGTTTGCCTTGCTGGTGATTACGAAAATGTCGGGTCACAGTTCCATGCGCGGCTTCGGCTTCCATGGTTTTGCCATCAGGCGTGATTAAAACTGAGGTCATTAAACCTAATGATCCAAAGCCTTGCGCCACTGAATCGGATTGCACGTCGCCATCATAATTTTTGCAGGCCCAAATAAAATTGCCGCTCCATTTTAGGGCGCTGGCGACCATGTCATCAATTAGGCGATGTTCGTAAGTGATGTTTTGGTGAGTGAATTTTTCTTTGAATTCGCGCTCAAAAATTTCGGCAAAAATATCTTTAAA
>JANRKR010000004.1:0-2851 GCA_033763375.1 Rickettsiales bacterium | reverse complement strand
ACAAGGATAACTTTATTGAATTAAGCAACAAATCACTTACCAGCAATAAAACGATCTAGAAAAATTACTGTTTGAAATGCACTATCTGTCAGATCAAGTGGTTGTTTTAAATCAAAACCTAATGAAGACTCGGTTTTTAATGATGAAACTGGCGGAAGAGGTGAGATTCGAACTCACGGTACGCATGAACGTACGGCAGTTTTCAAGACTGCTGACTTAAACCACTCGGCCACCCTTCCATAAAACTAAAATCTTCTGCCTTTGCACCAAAGGCCACCCTTCCATAAAACTAAAATCTTCTGCCTTTGCACCAAAAACCGCCAAGAGCGCAATTCTAAAAAATAAAACTTTGCTAAAAATGAAATCAAAATCTTCAAGAAACTAAGACCCGCTCCAAAACTCACTTTCCCAAAACTCGCTTTCTATTAACTATTTTTAATAGCTAATCCGTATAATATACCTTTAATACGAACGGGTTTCTTACAAGTTTGAGGCGCGACTCGCGTCCGCGTTGTCACATATCCCAAAAAAGCAATAAAGACTTTAACTAATTTTGAAAAGGCGGCGCAAGTTAGTTAGCGATAATTTAATTGCAAGAATGTCTAATAAAGTTTTTTGGTTTATTTGGCGATTCTTTTCAAGAAGCACAACCAGACCCAGTCATAAAGACGGGGTGACAATCTTGCTTAAGATCCAAGCCCAATGTCACCTGCGTCTTCATGACGGGGTTTTGAAAAAATTGTGAATCAAGGGATAATCACCTTTTATTTTATAAAAACTATTTTTTACCAATTTGATTAGCAGTAATAATTGAATTGGTTATTTGCTGCATGATATCGCTAACTGCACTTGGTGAATGTGGAATCATGATTGTATTATTATTTGATCCCTGCCCTAAATCTTTAATGGTATCAAAATATTGCGTGACCAAAACTAAATTTAAAACATCTTGCTCAGTTGTATTTGGCAGAGATTCTTTAAAATCAGAAACCGATTCTTTCAAACCCAAAATAATTGCTTTTCTTTGATCCGCCATTCCTTTGCCTTGTAGCGCTTTGCTTTGAGCTTCAGCTTCTGCAGCTTTAACTTTTAAAATTCTGTCAGCCTCGCCTTTTTCATTGGCGGCAACACGCATTCTTTGTGCAGCGTTAATTTCATTCATTGATTCTTTAACTTTTTTATCAGGATCAATATCAGTAACTAAAGTTTTAACAATGCCGTAACCAAAATCGCTCATCACTTCTTCAAGCTCTTCTTTAACGGCGATAGCAATTTCGTCTTTTTTTGCAAAAACATCATCAAGCTTAATTTTTGGAACGCGCGCGCGAACAACATCAAAAACGAAAGAAGTGATCTGACGCTCAGGATCCTGTAATTTATAAAATGCTTCATAAACACGATTAGGCTGAACAAAAAACTGCACCGAAACCAAAACATGTAAAAAAACATTATCTTCGGTTTTAGTTTCAACTTTAACGTCAAGTTGATCAACGCGCAAATTGACAACACCGGCAACTCTTTCAATAAAAGGAATTAAAACATTAAGACCAGGATTTGAAATGCGAGAAAATTTACCAAATCTTTGAATTACAACGGCGCTTTGCTGTTGCACTGTGTAAAAACTAAAAAAAGCAATAACCAAAATCACTAAAATAAAAGCTGCGATATCCATAATTTTAAAATTTAAGTTAAAGTAAGTAACTGATTTGATAATAATTTTAATGAAATAAAACTAAAATAAAAATTCCAAATGCTGTAAAAATAATGCCAAGAAATTCTTTAAAACTGTGTCGCTCTTTTAAATAAAAATAAGAAATTGCTACAGCAAAAACCAGTTCAAGTTGTCCCATCGCTTTTACGTAAACAACATTTCCAATAGCAAAGGCACAAAACCAGCAGAATGATCCAGCAAAACTTAAACAACCAGTTTTGACAAAAGCAAATTTATTTTCAGCGCTAAATAAATTTTTTAAATCTTGCCGCAAACGATTTTGTGATGACTTTACTAAAAGAAAAAAAATATTTTGAAAAAAAATTATCCACAGTAAAACCAACAAGGCCGAGATCGTAAAATCGTTTCCAGAATCAATCAAACGTTGCGCAGCAAATTTAAGATTGAAAGACGAAACAGCAAAGCATGAACCTGAAAAAGTGCCAAATAAAGCTGATTTATCCAGCTTTTTAAAAAAATTTTCCTGACTTGAAAAATTTATATTCGCCATCAAAACCATACCAATAGTTGTGATGAAAATTGCCAAAACTCCTAATGCGGAAACTTGTTGATTAAAAAATATTGTTCCAACCAAAAGCGCTTGCAAAACTTCAGTTTTATAAAAAGCAACGCCAACGCCAAAATTTTTCGATTTAATGGTTTTAAGCAAAAAAGAATTGCCACCAATTTGAAAAATAGCAGCAATCAAGCAATGAAAAATAAACCAATTATCAACAGTAAGAAAACTATAAGTAACACCAATAATTGCCAAAGGCAGCGGCAATATAAAACGCGACCAAGATACAGTTAAGGTATCAAGTTTTTTATTAAGATTTTTTTGTTCTAAGTTTCTAAAAGTTTGTAATATTACTGCAAAAAAAGTGAAAAGAGTCCAAGACATTACCAGAAAATTTCATTTTACATTTATGCTAGGAATAATTTATAGCACAAAAGATAAGCTCTAAAAAATTAAGTTTATAACTTCAAACAACTCAAAATCAATAACGCAAATTTTAATGAAGCTTCTAAAAACTTTAATAATAGTTTTTGTTTTTCTTTCAGCGCCAGCCAATGCCAAACTTACAATTTTAAGTTGGGAAGAAAATTCACAATTAACTTTAACTGGAAAAATTTCTGAAA
>JANRKR010000003.1:0-9483 GCA_033763375.1 Rickettsiales bacterium | reverse complement strand
CACATCTCAAATAATGTTGTTTTTCCAACTTGTCTTGGTCCAGTTAAAAGAAGAACCGGGAAGCTTTTATTAATCTCTTTTATTGTTTTGGTAAGTGTTCTTTGATACATAGTTAATCTCGTTTAATATGGAATTAAATTCCAATATAAACGGAAATGCCTATTATGTCAAGAAGTGTAGTTAATTATTATACTGTCTTGGTTTTAACTGAGTTAAATATAAATTAATTTCCTAAAAAGTTAGTTATTTGTATTTTACATAATCAATTAAGTCAGACTCAAAATCTTTATTTAAAGATCTGTTTAGACGCGAACTAAAAATTATTACCAGCATCAAAACCAATATGAAAAATTATCTTTTTTACTCTTATTCAAAAAAAATCTTATAACAACTGCTTATTATTTTGTTCGCTATCACAATTGGCACATCTTCAAATTCGCAATAAAAATTACAGCTTGATTAATCGCTATCAATGTAAGTAATAGCAGTGCCGTGACGCACTAAAACATATTTGGTATTCCACAAAGTTTTATATGCATAAATTTTATCGCCGGCGCGATAATAACAGGCGAATTTTTTTCTTAATTTTTGGTGCAACTCGTCGCTAACCAAGGAAGTTCCAAAAGTTTCATAATAAGATTGGGCTTCGTTTTGATAATATTGTGATGGCTGCATACAGCTTGAAATTCCAACATTTTCGCAGGCGCTGATAAATAACAAAAACATCGTCAGAAAGAAATTTTTCATTTGCGTGATAACTAATTTAAGTTGAAGCTTTGATTTACAAAGAAAGCCCACAATAATTACTCAAAAGATAATGACCAGAAATCATCATTTAATTGATAGTAAAAAGAAATTTGTTTTTTTGATTATAATCCTAGGAAGTATTACCGCGATTGGTCCGCTGACAATTGATATGTATCTTCCGGCATTTTTGGCAATCGCTAAAAATTTCTCAGCGTCGCAAAATATGGTGCAATTATCGCTTGCAACTTACTTTATTGGTCTAGCTTTAAGTCAATTATTTTATGGTCCAATAATCGATCGTTATGGTAAAAAATTACCATTATTTTTTGGCTTATGTCTTTTTATAATTTCATCAATTGCCTGCTGTTTTGCCAATAATATCGAACAGTTAATTTTCTGGCGCTTTTTTCAGGCAATGGGCGCATGCATTGGCATTGTTGCGCCAAGAGCAATTGTGCGTGACATATTTTCACCGCAAGAATCAGCGCGGGTTTTTTCTCACTTAATGTTAGTAATGGGATTAGCACCAATATTAGCGCCGCTTTGCGGCAGTTTTATTTTAGGTATTTTTGGTTGGCGCGGAATTTTTATTTTTCTTTCAATCTTTGGAATCTTCTGCTTGCTGGTTTCACAAACTTCAATTCCTCAAACCAATCAACCAAATGTCGATGAAAAAATTTCTCACGCTTTCAAAAAATATTGGCAAATTTTAAATGATCGCAATTTTATAATTTGTGCTTTGTGCGGCTCTTTTATTATGTCAGCAATGTTTGTCTACATTACCGCATCGCCATTTGCTTACCTGGAAGTTTTTAATCTTTCTGCCAAAAGATATAGTTTGGTTTTTGCAGCCAATTCTTTTGGTTTTATTTTACTGTCGCAAATCAATGCTTATTTTTTGAAAAAAAATTCAATTCACAAAATACTTAATAAAATATTATTTTTACCGGCATTTGCTGGAATTATTTTAATTTTGATTGGAGCAATTTCGCCAACATTTTGGCTTTTTACTATCACAAATTTTTTCTTTATCGCCAGCATCGGTGCCATAATTCCAAACACCAGCGCGCTGGCTTTATCAAATCATTCGCAACATAGCGGCTCTGCGTCAGCAATGCTTGGCACCATTCAATTTAGTTTTGCAACTTTATTATCTTTCTTAATCAGCTTTCTGCACAGCGGAAATCTTACTTTAATGTCAACTATGATTGGCGTTTGTGGGATATTATCTTGTTTGGTTTATAAAATTTTTAAAAAAGATCTGTAAAAAATAGTGAACCGCACTTTTTAAATAACTTGCCCCTTCTTCAATCTTGCTAAGATCAAACTCAGCAACATTCTTTCTAAAATCTTCGGAAAAACCAGCATGCTTTTCTTAAAAATCTGGTTTAAAAATCATTAGATAAAACACGATGATAATAGCAGGAAATGCTAGTGATCCTAAAACAATCCACCAGCGATTCATTTTCCAATAAAGTTTTGGCAGCGCGATATTTTTTGTAACGGAAATTTTTGCCATGTCGCGCATTTTAATTTGCATCCACACTACCGGCAACCAGCAAAATCCGGCGAAGAAATATAATGCCACTCCAAACACAAGCCAATTATCTTCAAGCGAATATCCTTGATTTTTAGCCAAAAAAATTCCTGAAATTAATTGAATTACAGCCGCCGGAGTTGTGAATATCCAATCAGCAATCACAACATTTTTTACTGTGGAATAAATAACTCTTACATCTTTTTGACGGTTTGCCATAAACATGTAGAAAGCACTTCCAATTCCAGTACCAAAAAGAATTGTTGAACTAATGACATGAATTAACTTCAAAGAAAAATATTCCATAAATTAGATTTTTAACTCGCTAATACATGAACGATGACTCATAAAATTAATCACAAATCAATCTTTCAACCAATCTTTGGTCAGAAGTGGTATGAGCTACCAAATGTAATCCATGATCATTATGCCAACCGCCCATTTTGCAACGATATTGTTATTGCTGAAGGAATGATGGAAATTGAATTTTCAAAATCGTTCAAACTACTCTCTTTTTTGTTTCGTAGTTTAAAAATTTTGATCGCTAAGCGCGGTAAAAATATTTTTACTCGTGTTACTTTTCGTAGCGAATCCAACTCTTCTTTTTTACATTTTGAACGCGAATTTTTCTTTGAAAAAAATCACCCAGAAAAATTCTTTTCTAAGATGATTCAGCTAAAAGAAAACAAAATTGCCGAGGTAATGAATTGCGGCATTTCGTGGATCTTTTTTTACAACTTCAGCAATCAAAAAGTTACTCTAACTCATCACGGTTACGCACTAAAAATCGGCAAATTTTTTCTACCACTTCCTCTAACTTTTTTATTTGGCAAGGGTTACGCCGAAGAAATCGCAATTTCTGATGATGAATTTGCGATGAAAATGACAGTTACAAATTTCATTTTTGGTGAAATTTATTGTTATCAAGGGCAATTCAAAATAGTAAAAAAAATATGAAAAAAATTTTAATACTTGGTGGATATGGCAACTTTGGAAAACGCATTTCAACCGCTTTAGCAAAGGCTGAATTGCCAATTGTAATTTCTGGAAGAGATCAAAAAAAAGCATCTTATCTTGCTGAATTATTAGCAAAAAAATTTCCTAATTCATTAGTTGAAATTGCATCTTTTGATGCTAAAAATAATTTCTCTCAAGCACTCAAAGAACTAAATCCATATTTAGTTATAAATACTGCCGGTCCTTTCCAGACAAGTGATTACAACATCGCTAAAGATTGTATTGCACAATCAATTCATTACATCGATTTAGCTGATGGCAGAGATTTTGTTCGCGAAATTTCAACTCTTGATCAACTTGCTAAAAATTCTGGATCGCTTGTAATAAGTGGCGCTAGCACAGTTCCTGCTTTAAGTTCTGCCGTTTTAGAAAAATTCAAAACACAATTTTCTAAAATCAACTCCCTTACTTTCGGGATCGCTCCTGGACAAAAAGCTGAACGTGGTTTGGCAACAACAAAAGCAATTTTGACTTACATCGGAAAACCACTGAAACCAAGTGCTGGCAGCGCTGAAATTAGATATGGTTGGCAAGATTTATATCGCATAAAATATCCAGAAATTGGCACCAGATGGATGGCAAATTGTGATATTCCAGATTTGGATTTACTGCCTTCTCGCTACAACATTGGTTCTATTCGATTTTCTGCTGGAATGGAAAACTCATCACTACATCTTGGTATTTGGTGTTTTTCTTGGCTGGTAAGATTTGGAATTTTAAAAAACTTACCAAATCACGCCAAAACTCTATTGAGCTTAAGTCATGTTTTTGACTTATTTGGCAGCGATGATGGTGGAATGCACATGATCATCAAAGGTCAAGATCAAGACGGAAAGCCAAAAGAGATTAAATGGTTTATCATTGCCAAAAATGGCGATGGTCCACAAATTCCAACAATCCCCGCAATAATTCTCGCTAAAAAAATCATCTCTGGAAACCTAGATAAATCAGGCGCTTTTCCTTGTATCGCAATGGTTACTCTTGATGAATATTTTGCAGAGCTAAAAGACTTCAACGTATCACAGCATATCCTTTAGCTCATAACTCTAGAAATAACCACACTGCGGGATATGCTATATGACTTGCGTAGCACAATTTTTTAAGTAAGTAAAAAGTTTGTTTTATACTCCACTGAAGTGGAGGCAAATGTTATGTTCCACATTTTATTTATCTAAACAATTTCACATATCCTTCAAACACAAAATTGCGATTGCGTTTTTGGCCAGTAATTTCTTTCAGAATTCCCAAGCGAACAAAGTCATCAATTAAGCGCAAAGCAGTTGAGATGTTAATTTTGAAAAGCTTCACCACATCAGAACTATCAACCATCGGGTTTGAATAAAGATGCTGCAAAAACTCTCTTGCCATTTCTTGTTTTTTGCCAAGTTTGGTAATTTTTGTCTCAAAGTCGCTTCGTAATTTTATGATATTTTTAAAAGTCTGAATTGAATTTTCTGAAGTTGCACGCACGCCTTCCAAAAAGAATTTTAACCATTGAACTAAATCATTGTGAGTTCGAACTCGCGTTAAATTGTCGTAATAAAGCGAGCGGTGCTTTTCGAAAAAATCAGACAAATAAAGTGTTGGTTTTGAAAGCAAATCATTGCTCACTAAATAAAGCGTAATCAGCAACCGCCCAATTCTACCATTTCCATCAAGAAACGGGTGAACGGTTTCAAACTGATAATGCGCAATGCCAATTTTTATTAATTGCGGAATTGCTAAATTTTCGTTGTGCAGAAATTTTTCCAAGTCAGCCATTAAATCAGCAACGGAAGATTCGTGAGGTGGAATAAAAACTGCATCACGCAAACTTGCGCCGCCAATCCAGTTTTGGCTTTTGCGAAATTCTCCGGGAGTTTTGCGATTGCCGCGAACTCCTTGCATCAAACTTTTATGCGCTTGTTTTAGCAAACGATTACTCAGCGGAAGTTTGTCTAAAGCCTTGATTGAAGCGTTCATAGCCTCAACATAATTATGCACCTCAAGCCAATCATCTTTTTTTTCAGCCTCAATATATTCTTTCTTTTGCACCACATCATCAATGTTAGTCTGCGTTCCTTCAATTCTGCTGCTCTTCGTTCCTTCTTTCAAAATGTGCATCTTGATGAAAAAATCGACATCAGGAATTAACTGCGAAAAAGCGTTTAATTCGCCAAGTTTAATATCTGCCTGACTCAAGAGGAGTTGTAACTCAGCGTTATCAACTAACCACTCAGTATTTATCAAAGCCGGTTCAAAACTTTTATATTGAAAACGCTGAATCAACTTGCCTGATTTGAAATTAGTAATGCTCATAAATTGTTTAAAAATTGATTTTAGACAATTATGAATATCCATACTTGCATTTCAAGTAGTTTTATACAATTATCATGGTTTATAAAACAACTTTTAACAAAAATGCAAAAATTTTGGAGCAGTAATGATTGAGAAAACTGTTATTATACTGGGAGCAGGAGCGAGTAAGGATTACGGATTTCCCGTCGGAAATGCACTCATTAAAAATATTTTAAATAACGAAGAAAACGGGTTCTGCACATATAGAGACACTAATGAACTAGGTACTCAAAATAGAATTTTTGATTTTAAAGATTTGGAACAACTTTTGAATGAGATGTCTTCTAGTGCAGATGAAAAAAGCAGTATTGAGAATATGATTACGCGCTCTGGTGATGGGTATTTAAGAATGAATCAATTTGAATTGATTAGAAAATTTATCAGTGGGCTAAAACTTTATAGAAACTCTCAAATCGATTATTTTTTAAGAACATTTTCGAAATATGAGAAGCTCGGAAAAATCATGATCTCACGCGAGCTTTTGAAGCAAGAAGCTGTCGCAAAAGATAAGATTGAAAGAGGTAATTTTAGAAAAGGGGATCCGAATCAAAAAGGTGAACAAGATTGGATCGGGAGTCTTTTTGCCAACCTGATTCAAAAAGCAAAAAAACCAGAAGATCTAAAAACAATTTCTGACAACCTGACAATTGTTACATTTAATTATGATCTGTTGCTAGAGCACTATTTAAACGAATTCTGTCAAGGAGATGATGAATGGGGAAAGGCTTTAGAAGAGTTCAAAAAAAATCTAAAGATCATTCATATTTACGGAAAGCTTGGAAGATTTGAGTGGGAAAGTGAAAAAAATCTAAAAGAAATTTATGGCGAAGAAGTTTTTAAAACTTTTGCTCTCAGAGAAAATAGCGATCACTTTGGATTTCTGAATGGAAAATATGATTACGAAAAAATTCGTGATTTATCAGAAGGTATAAAAGTTATTGGCGGCAATAAACATCAAGAAGATTTGCTTCATATCAAAAAAGCCAGAAGTGCACTCTACCAAACAGAGTGTAAAAAAATATTCTTCTTTGGTTTTGGATTTGACAAAAACAACCTTGTTGATTGCCTTCAGACCAGTAGGGATAAATTTAAGGGAAAGAGTGTTTATTGTACGATCTATGATGAGAATGATGAAGAAAAAATCAAAATTTCTGTAGATGAACACATCAAAAATCTTAGGCATTTATCAGGTCTTGAAAGCAGCGATAATATAAATGCACTTTTTGAGTATGGGAAGTTTCAAACTGCTCAACAAATATCATCTTTGTTGTTGTATATATGATAGTTCGAAACTTTAAACCGCCTACCAAGTCATTTTTCGAACTAACCAACCCTTGATTTTATTACTCCTCAAGTGGGGGTTGGTTAAATACCAGTTGGATGTAGACTGAGTTCGAACTTTTCTACGCTAGTGCGGTTGAGAAAAATTTGATAAAAAAATTCGCACAAGTTTTTTGTATTTCTTGCTTACAAGGCAATTTGATCTCCAAATCTCCGCTACCACTTGGCTTTGATGAGATCGGTAAAATCAATGGCTCAAGGCATTCCTCTTTAAAAATATGATCAGATAATTCTCCATTTCGTGATTTTTTTAAGCATCAATTTTAGCTTCAGAACACTTGTTAAAATCTCTAAAACAAATGGTTATGAAACTCTTGAGAAGTGTTGATTACATTGGTTACGAGGTGCTGTGTGAGGGAAGAAAGGAGAAATCTGTAGTTTTACTTTCAAAAAGCCTCTGAAGCCTTATAGCTCTAATCTTAAAAGCATGTGGCTCTCCGCAGGCGTCCCATTCCGAAATTTCTCAAGATGCTTTAGAGCATTGTAAAATATAGCTCGAGGACTTGGCTTTCTATTTCAAGATTTTTCGACCGCACCGCGAAAACACCTTTCTCGAACTTGATCTCTCATCCAATTTTATGAGAAGCTTGTGTCTAGTTTTATTAGTTAGGTTACATTGAATTAGAATCCGTAAGTATTTTAAGACATAATTTCTCATCTAACAGATTGAGATTTATCAGATTCTTGCTCGGATTGTTGTGATAATTTTTTTGAATTATGCGCTCTAAAAGCTCTTTGAATGTCTGTGGCTGCAATTTGCTCTCTTGAGTTTTTATAATTCTCTAATGCACGGAAAGTGAAATCTATCATAAAAGTTGTATTGCCACCTTGCGCTGCATCACCTTTGCTTTTGTCAAAACTATCACCGTTCTTTGCAATGAATTGTGCTTCAAGTTTATGAATAATCTCTTCAAGTGGTTTGAGATCTTCATTATTGCGATAGAACAATTTGTCATGGTGGGTTGTAATTGCTGCATGAAGAGGAGTATTTCTAAAAAGTTGCCAATTATGGTTATGCCTAAGGTAACCCTGACTTTCTTCTACCAGATTATTATCTACTAACCAATTAGCTAACTCAAAATCCCCCGCTACTATGGCGTTGTAAATGGTATAATTCTTTGTTACCGAATCTCTCAAATCAGCAACTTCCGCGTTTCTTAAATCAAGTTGCATAATCTCGGAACGACTACGACCTTCAAGCAGAGAAGTTAAATCGTTAAATCCTTTTTTAAGTTCTTCTTGAGCAGCTTTTTTGAAGGCTGCATTTTCAACTTCTATTAATTTGAGAAATTCTGGACAGTGCTGCCACTTAGTTTGCGAAAATTTTTCTCTTGCCAAAACATCATCCATTTTTTCTAGATCTGCTCTAAACTCATTGCTCATCCACTCAATTCTTTTGGCAAAAATTTGTGGCAAGTCATTGTATCTGAGGAGATATGCTTCTTTATCTTGTTCGTTAATATTTGGATCACTTCTAACTGCCTTCAGATTTTTTTCTGATATGCTAAGAATTTCATCTTTAACACTTATTATTTTTCTTATTCCATCTAAGACATCTAAATAAGAAATTCCTTCTTCCAGTGATGTTTTTGCTGGGTTGAATCGATCTTTGGGATGTATCAAAAATTCATGCCCAAAATAGCGACGACGTAAAAGCGGCATTAAATTTAAATTGCGGTGACTTATAAGTGACGCTAATTGGAATGGAATTTTGGAATAATCCTTTTGTTCTGGATATAAAAAAGTTGGAGTTAATCCGTGATCAATTACGGTTACTTTATTTGTATTTGAGTTGTCAGTGTAGGTTCCTAAATTTTCTAGATTAACATCGTCATTAGCCACAAATGCTAAAAAACTGTAATATTGGTGAAGTTCTTTGGTAAAACTTTTTATATCTTCTTTTCTTTTAATCTTGGTTTCAAAATCAATAAAGTTTGCGAGTTTTGATACTAATATACATGGTATTTTAACAGCAGAATTTTCGGGATTAATTTTGATATCACCATATCCGATGCTGGTATTAATTATTGTATCACCAACACATAAATTGCTTAGATCTGTCAGTAATTTTTCTGTATAAGAATGGGTAACGACCGTAGTATAAAATTTTGCTAAATATTCATTATTGTTATCATCTTTGTACCATCCACCAGGAGTCCATCCACCATCTTTTTTGTTAGAATATATTAAGGTTTTACCATCAGCAGAAATAATTTGTTCAGGAACTTCTATTAATGTTCCATCGTCTGGTCTAGTAAAGTAATGAGGCATATATTTATTCAAAAAATGCGAATCAGTTTAGTAAATGAGTTTAGTATCATTTTTAGCGTATAAAAATACAAAACCAACCAAGTTCTAAAAATTTCGAAACAAAAACCACCTACCGGTTTTGATTTCGAAAAATCAACCCTTGAAAATACTACTTCCCAAGTGGGGGTTAAATACCAGTTGAAAATAGAATGATTTCGAACTTTTGAAACGCTAGGCGGTCAAAAAAGTTCGAT
>JANRKR010000002.1:0-10050 GCA_033763375.1 Rickettsiales bacterium | reverse complement strand
AATGGTTTTCACGGCATTGCGCCACATACAACTTTTACTTACAAATTCAAAGTCAGACAAAAAGGAACTTACTGGTATCACTCACATTCCAACTTACAGGAAGCGCAAGGTGTATATGGTTCGATTGTAATTGAGCCAAGCGAAAGTAAAGCGGATCGTGATTATGTAATCGTGCTTTCTGATTTCAGTGAAGAAAATCCAAATACCATTTTAAACAATCTCAAAATCGATTCCGGTTATTATAACTACAACAAACGCACGATTTTAACTTTTTTTAAAGATGTAAAAAAGAACGGATTTGCTGCGACTTGGCGCGATTATTGGGATTGGGGCTCAATGCGTATGGACCCTACGGATTTATCAGATGTTACTAAGTATCATTTCTTAACCAATGGAAAAACTGCTGACCAAAACTGGACTGGGATTTTTAAGAAAGGTGAACGTGTAAAACTGCGCTTCATTAACGCCTCGGCGATGACGATTTATGATGTTTCAATTCCTGGCTTAAAAATGAAATTAGTTGAAGCTGATGGTCAGCCGGTAAAGCCTGTCTCAATTGATGAATTCCGTTTTGGTGTTGCTGAAACTTACGATGTAATTGTTGAGCCAAAGGATGATGAGGCTTACTCAATTATCGCGCAGTCAATTGATCGCACCGGATATGCGAGAGGAACTTTAGCGCCAAAAGAAGGAATGAATGGCAAAATCCCTGCAATGCGTCCACGTACTGTTTTAACAATGGCTGATATGGCAATGGGTGGTATGGATCATAGCAGCATGAAAGGAATGAGTGGTGATAATAGTATGGGCGATATGTCAGGAATGGATCATAGTAAGATGAATGACGATAAAATGGATATGGAAGGTATGGATCATTCAGCAATGGGTCATGACATGAGCGGGATGGATATGGGAGGGATGAGTATGGCCGGAATGGATATGACTAATGTAAAAAGCGGCTGGGCAGATCGTGGCACGCCTGAAGGCAATAAGGCTTTAGAATATTCTGATCTAATCTCCCTTCATTCTCAAAAAGATTTACGTCAACCAACGCGCGAAATCGAATTCAAATTTGGTGGCAGCATGAACCGTTATATCTGGACAATTAACGGTAAGAAATTCCCCAAACCAATCCACTTAAAATATGGCGAAAGAGTACGCCTAAAATTTGTCAATGAAACCATGATGGCTCATCCAATTCATTTGCACGGCATGTTTATGCAGTTAGAAAATGGCCAGAAAATGCAATGGTTGCCAAACAAACACACAGTGATTGTTCCTCCAGCAAAAACAGTTTCATTGCTTTTAACCGCCGATGAAGCTGGTGAATGGGCATTCCATTGCCACCTTCTTCTTCATATGGCAAGTGGCATGATGACTTCTGTTACTGTTGATAAGGAGAGCAAATAATGAAAATTCAATTTTTTCTAAAATCCTGTTTGATATTTTTCTTATTTTCCAAAATCGCTTCCGCGCAGGATGTAAAACAGGGAATGAATCACGGCGATGATCATCAGCAGATATTTCATGCTTTCACAGTGGAGGCTGATGTTGGAGAAGCTCGTGACGGAAGTTCAAAAGGCTTCGATCTTTCCGGTTGGGTTGGTGGTGATTACAACAGGCTATGGCTGAAAAGCGAAAAGAAAAATTACGGAAATTATGAGCAAAAATTTGAAGCCCAGGCATTTTACAGCAGAAATTTCGCCCAATTCTGGGATGCACAAGTTGGCATTTCTCATGATTTTAGCACCGATTTTACTTCACAAAATCTGAATTATTTTACTATCGGCCTTGAAGGCCTGGCTCCGCAAATGTTTGAAACCGAGGCTCAACTTTTCTTAAGCGAAAAAGGTAATTACAGTGCTAGGCTTAAGCAGGAAGTTGATATTTTTCTAACTCAAAGATTGATCATGCAGCCTTATTTCGAGACAGAACTTTTTGCTCAAGATGTTCCTAAATTAGAAGTAAAATCTGGCATGTCTGATTTGGAACTTGGCGTTGCAACGCGCTATGAAATTACCCGCAAATTTGCCCCATATTTTGCTTTGCGCTATCACACTAAAACTTTTGGTACCGCAGATCTGGCAAAACAACTGGGTCAAAGAGTTGATAATTTTATTGTTGCCGCAGGGATAAGATTGAGATTTTAGTAGAGTTTGGTGAGAACAAAAGTTCGCAAAAGAAACAAAAATCCCATTCAGGGTAGCAATGGGGAAAGTTCGATGAAAAACCTGTGAAGCCAGTATTTATCGATATGTACTATTTTCGGAAAGGTTCATTTGAAACGGAGAAACGGAGAGAAAAACACCAGATTTTTACCGAAATTTAAAATTTTCGGAGATAGAAAAGTGCAGCTGAAATGAAAAACTAAAAGCAGCAAAGTGCCGCAAACGCAGGGCTTGGAGCGGTATAAATAAATTTGCAAAAACCTATGAGTGATTCGGTTTGCAATAAGATGTTGGCGGAGAGGAAGGGATTCGAACCCTTGATACAGTTTTACCCGTATACCTTCTTAGCAGGAAGGTGCCTTCAGCCTCTCGGCCACCTCTCCAAATATCAAAACCTAAAGCAAAAGCTGAAGGCTAATTAAATCTTGCACCGCTTGCGCGGATGCGGGCAGCCTCTCGGCCACCTCTCCAAAACAATTAATAAAAGCAGATTTGTGAAAGTGCTACAAAATCCAAGACAAGATTCAAAAAGCACAAACTAAAAGCACATTAGTTTTTTGCAAGCATCGTAAATTTCTTAAAAATTTGGCGATTATCCCAAGAAGCACAGCCAGCCCCGTCATTAAGACGGGGTGACAACGTCATGAAGACTAAGGTGACAAGTTAGGATAGTTTTGTGACCTTTCTCACAACTGTCACCATATCATGAAGACTAAGGTGACAATCTTGGTTAAGATCTACCCCGTCTTCATGACGGGGTTTTGAAAAAATTGTGAGTCAAGGGATAATCACCAAAAATTTAGTCAGTTTTTTTGGTTTGATTCAAAAGAAAAGCCTCAACTTCAATGCTAATTTTCACTTTATCGGAAATGCCGCCAATGCCAAAATTCATGCCAAAATCAGAACGTTTAATTTCAGTGTTGGCGCTAAATCCAACTGTTTTTCTTTGAGTATAATTATTCAAACCAATTTTATTTAACTTAACATTTAGAATAATTGATTTGGTAACGCCAAGCAAAGTAAAATCGCCGCTGACAATCGCGTTTTTGCCATTAACTATAATTTTTTTGCTGACAAATCTAGCCTGCGGAAATTTTTCAACATTAAAAAAATTTTCATTTTTTAAATGAGCGTCAAATTCGCTAAGTCCGGTCTGTAAAGAATTAATGTCAATCACAACTTCAACTTGGCTGTTTTGTGGATTGGCTTCGTCAATAATTATTTTGCCGCTGGCTTTGGTAAATTTGCCTGATGGATTAGAAAAGCCAAAATGATTTGCAAACCAAACAATGTTGGTATGAAGCGGATCAAATTCATAGATTTCAGCAGCATTGGCGCTTTGTAAGAAATATTTATCAAAGAAGTTATTTAAGAAAAATTGACTAAAAAAAATTAAACCAAAAAAAATTTTTTTCATAACGACTAATTTTTAGTGTCGTTGATTGGCGTGGCTTCAGCTGCTATTTTGCGGCGTTGATAAAGAGCGGCGAAATCGATAATATCGATTAACAAAGGTGGAAAGCCGCCGTCGCTTGTAAGATTGCTGATGATACGGCGTACAAAAGGAAAAATTAAATTTGGGCAATAAATCAACAAAATTTGTTCAAGAGTTTGGCTTTCAGTTTCTTCAATTGAAAATAATGCGGCGTAAATTATTTCGCATAAAAAAGTTCTTTGATTATTGGCGGAAGCGTCGGCGGAAATTTTCAAACTAACTTCGTAAGTTGTTTCTGAAATTTTTTTGGCGTCAATGTCAATTGACATTTCAATATTGGGTTTTTCTTGGTTATTAAAGAAAATTTGTGGCGCGTTTGGCACTTCAAAAGATAGGTCTTTAATATATTGCGCCATTAATTTGATGTTCGACATTATTTACTAAGACTTTTAAATTGGCTTACAGTTTATAAGTATTGCGAAGTTGTTTTGATAACTTTTTTAGCCGCAGAATCCATTACCAAAGAATTTACAAAAATACGATCATGATGTTTTTTTACGCCAGAAAGTAAATAACCATCAGTCACGCCAGCGCAGGCAAATATTACATCGCCTTGCGCCATTTCATTAGCCAAATATTTTTTATTTAAATCTTTAATGCCCATTTTTTTGGCACGTTGTTTTTGTTTTTCATTATTGCCAAAAATTAAGCGACCCATCATTTGTCCACCAATTACGCGTAGTGCTGACGCAGCTAAAACACCTTCCGGCGCACCGCCAATTCCCATGTAAGCGTCAATTTGAGCAGCTTGATTGGTGCAAGCAATTACACCAGCAACATCGCCGTCATTAATTAAACGAATTCTGGCGCCAGCTTCGCGCACTTTAGCGATTAATTCAGCGTGGCGCGAGCGTTCAAGAATCATCACAGTTAAATCGGAAACAGCGCATTTCTTGGCTTTGGCAATATTCTTTAAGTTATTTTTTGGTGAATTATCCAAATCAATTACGCCTTGTGGTAAATTGGCGCCAACGGCGATTTTTTCCATGTAGACATCAGGCGCGTGCAGAAATCCGCCTTTTTTAGCAAACGCAATAACTGCTAATGAAGATTCGCCAGCATTAGCACAAATTGTGGTTCCTTCCAGCGGATCAAGAGCAATATCAACATCAATAATATTTTTTTCAGAAAGATTCTTAAAGTTAGCGTTTTTAGATTTTTGATTAAGCCCAACTTTCTCGCCAATATAAAGCATCGGCGCTTCATCGCGTTCGCCTTCGCCAATTACTATTGTGCCGTTGATGTTCATTAAATTTAAATTATAGCGCATCGATTCAACCGCGGCTTTATCCGCCGCCATATTATCACCTTTGCCAATCCAATCAAAACAGGCAATTGCAGCCTTTTCAACAACTTCAATAATTTGTGAGGTTAGAGGCGTTAAAGAACTCATAATTTTAAAAAGTAATTTGCAAAATTTATACCAAACTAAAAATCTATTGACCTATTTTTACAAATAATTTTTGAGGAAAAATTGATGTTTTGAAAAGCCTTTGTGTAACTGATCCACTAAGGCTTTAAGAAATATTAATTTTCGGACTAACGCGTTAATGGGTTTTTGTTCTAATTTTATAGTAAATGGACCCCGTCATGCGACGGGGTGACAATTATGATAGAACTGTCACCTATGATAGAACTGTCACCCCTTCTTACTCTTGTTACCACTTCTTACTATTTTCACTCCGTCGTACTCTTTTTACCAAAAAGACAAAATTAAAATGGGTCAATAGATTTTTAGTTTGGCATATTACAATAAAAAAGGCGGAAAGCTAAAAAGCAAGCCTTCACAAAATATCCAATTTCTCTTAATTACAGCAAGTCGTGCTGATTTCAAAGTAGATTAGCTTGTTTTCTTTTGTGGTTGAAGTGATCAAGCGAGAACGATCGGTCGCCCAAGAATAAGTGAGCGATGCGTTAAAATATCTGCTATTAAACAAGGTTTTTACACCAGCACCTGCAAGTCTTCCATCCGCACCATTGCTGACATATTTATTTTTGACATAGCCGTAATCGTAAAATGGCTCGATGGCGAATTTGTTTAGGTGAACAAGATTTTTGCTGATGATTCCATCAGAGTTTTTAGGAGAATTTTTTATTAGTGGCGCAGCAAGTGCTCCGATGTTAAAATTGGCTTTGCCCCTGAAGTAATAGCCCGAATCACCATTGATGTAATTTTCTCTAAAACCGCGCACTGAATAATATCCACCAACAGAAAATTGTTCCGTTCCAAAAAGCGTTTGCTTGGAATATTGGCTGTCCATTTCAGTTGAAAGTGTGAATGGAATTTCAGTTTTTGGAATTACTAAGCGTTTTGAAACTGAGGCGTAAAGCTTGAAATAATCGAACTGCGCTTTTGGTGTATCTGCGGTTAAATTTGATCCATCTTGTTTGGCGTTAAGTAATTTTAATCCTTTGGAATAGCTTGGCTTAAGATAAAGATTAACGCCGTTTTTGAAGTAATTGGAAATTGTGAAGCCAATATTTCCAATGGTTAATTTGCGCTCAGAAGTTTCAATTTTTTCACCATTTAAATAGCTGGCTGAAGATTTGGTTGTGAGCGAAGCATTGGTTGAAAGGCGAAAGTTTCCTTTATTTAAAAGCACTCGATCAATTGTGGCGTTATTTCTTTCTGAGAAACCTGTTAAGCGAATTGGTCCGTTAGTTCCTGGATTTGTGCCGCGAAATTCTGATCTTGAGTAATCGTAAGAAAATGTGTTGTAGCCAAATGGAATTGAAATTCCGGAAGTGAAAGATTTGATATCCTTGGTTTGGCTGTCATCATTGAGGTTTGTTGTGTAACTTAGATTTATCGCATCGTTTAAAGAAAGCAGATTATCAATCCCGCCAGAAAAATTTGTGCGTTTAACTCCCGTAAAATCATTTCCTAAATTATCATATCCGATTGTTGCACGAGCAGGAAATTTCTTTTGATTAGCGATATAAACCTTGGCTTCTCCTTCCATAACCGCTGGTTCAATTTTCATAGTGGCGTTGTTTGATGGCAGGCGATTCATTTGATAAAGCCCTTGATTAATATCGCCTAAATTCAGCGTATCACCTTCAAGCCCACCAAAGGCGGTGAATTCTTGCAATTTATCGGTGAAATGGTTATCGCCAACAATCACTTCATCAATTTTTCCTTCTAAAATTTTTAACTCTAAATTGCCGCTTTGGATATTTTGTTTTGGCACGACAACTCGCGCTGTTACATAACCTTCATCATTGTAGTAAGTTTGAATTGCGGTGATAATTTCTGTGAGAGTTTTTGCAGAGGCGCATTTGCCGATAAAGGGCGAAATTAATTTTTTCTGTTGGCGCTTAGAAACAGAATTGGCATCAATCAAGGCAATTGATTTTACTTTCAAACATTCTGCTGGTTTGCCTGAAATTGGTGTTTGATTTTTACTTTCTTCTTCAGCTTCTTTTTTCTTTCTGGCGCGTTCTTTGCGGATTGTTTCTTGTTCTCTTAAACGGCGATCTTCTTCGATTTTATTTTGCTGCTGACGAGTGATCCAGTCTTGTTGATTGATGATGTTTTGATCAACATTTTGCGCATTTGATGAATTTGCAAAAAATAAAACAGCAGCAAGATACAGCAATAAGCAAGCGAGTTTTTGACTTCTTGAATTTATGCTTTTTCTTGCTGCCATTTTTGCCACTAGTTTTTGATTAAGTTTTATTTAACCAAAACGCTGATCTTCGCTTTCTCAAGGCTTTGCGTGAGAAAATCTTCAATCGCTTTTTTAGCAAGGCTCTGAGCTAAAGCATCTTTAGCTTTTTCATAAGGCGCAACTTCGGCTGGTCGCAAATCTTCAAGTTTTATCACTGCCCATTTATCTGTTGCCTGAACCGGTTTACCAATCTCACCTTTGTTTAGGGATTTTGCCTGTTTAACAATTTCTGCAGGAAGTGCATCTTCCATAACAAATCCAAGATCGCCTCCTTTTTTAGCGACTTCTTTGTCGAGTGATTTTCTTTTAGCTTGAGAGGCGAATGAGTTTGGATATTTTAGAAGAGTTTGATAAATTGCTTCAGCCTCATTTTGCGTTTTAACAATGATATAGCTGATTCTTAAATCTTTCTTGTCTTTAAGTTTAGCAACCAATTCATCATAATTTTTTCTGACATTTTTTTCATCAGAGGCTTGTTTAGCTAAATCAACAAATAATCTTTGTTTCAGCAATTCAGTTTCAAAAACTTTTAACGCTTCTTGATAATCTTTGTCTTTGTTCAAGCTTCTTTTTTTAGCCTCGACGTAAGCCATTTCTTTCAGTACAACTTCTTTTATGATGGCTTCTTTTTGATCGGAATTGAGTTTGTCGAAAGTTAAGCCTTTTAGCTTTGCGTTTTGAACGATGAGTTTTTCTAGCTCAATGTTGATATCTTTAAGCGTTACTTCTCCGCCTGAGTAAGTTGAGATAACTTTTTTTGCCGGATCGTTTGCAGCTGATTCTTCTTTGCTTGAAACTTTAGAGTTGAGTGAGGTTTGGCAAGCAGAAAGTGTGAGTGCGATTATTATTAGAGATGTTTTTATAGAATGTTTCATAGTTTATTCTTAGTTGTTGGTTATTGGTAAAAATTTGTTTTGTTTGTACAGTTGATTAATATTAAATTTCCGACTCATAATTTGTGTTGAATTATCATCACTTTTCACGACAAAACGATCCATTCTCGTAATATCCTTCTTTATGAGGTATTTGAGATAACTTTACTTGTTGTGGCTTTTTTTCTTGCGTGACATCTTCCATAGTCCACCTACATTGATTATAATCATATATGTAGGCGGTTCTAAATAGGTAGTTATGATTTTTTTCTGGGAAGAACCTTAAATTTGTTCTACATTGCTTATTCCTAGTCGTAAAAATATATTCAAAAGTCACCTCTTGATCAGCATGGGTTACACGACTTGCATTAGAGGTGCCTCTTATTAATGGCGTAACTCTCCTTCCTTTGCATTGGGAAGATTTGTCGAAAAAGGAAATTAAAAGCTCCCCAAAACTGTCGTTTTTAAAGTTAATAGTTGCAGTAGGTCCTTTCGATGGTGGAATGTATTTGATCTCACAGCCGGAACAAATAAAAAGTGATAATATCGCAAATATAATTTGAAGATATTTCATGATTCGCTTGGTTTAATTTTCTTGAGTATGATGATGATCAGCCTCAATAGGAGGGCAGATTTTTTCTCTCGTCACATAAAGGTTATGTAGAGATGGGTCTTCTTTCAGTACGCGACCACAAAATTCTTTTTGAATCTCTTCTACATTTTTTAATTCTTCTGGAGCGGGACAATGTTTTTTTCTAAGGTAATAAGCATAATTGTAATTAACCGTTGGATTCCAAGCATTCTCAGCTTTTAACATCTCCTTGCAATCAACTAAAATTGCTACTTTGTAAGATTCATTTTCTAGTTTTTCTATAATATTTGACCTCTCTAAGGCGGGACCAAGTACAGTAACTCCAATCCATCCGACAATTACAATGTAACCTATTACAAGAAGAGCGATGGTAGCTAATAAAATTTTAAGAAGTTTTTTGACGTTTTTTGACATATGATTATTGATTATTTGGTAACGAAAATAATTTATTTAAGTTATTAAAATATTTAAAAATCTGGGGACAAAAATCTGGGGACAGTATACTAATTAATTTTAGGTCTCCCTGATTTTTTAACTCCCAGAACTCTACCAGATAGTTTTTCTAAACTTTCTAAAAATTTTTTATTTCCCAAAGGACGACCAGTTTTTGTAAATTTTCTTACCAAATCTATCTCTTTAGGATCCTCTAATAAAAAATCTTGCCATTCTTTGTTGCTATAAAACCAGTCTTTTTTTGTGAGCAAAGGATCTTTTGATCTTATACCTACATGATACTTAGCGCTTGAGAATTCATAGTTCCAAGCTTTATCGCACATCTTTGCTCGAACAGGATTTCTTTCAATATATCTAGCAGTAGAAATGTAGTGAGTTTCATCAAGAGGACATGAAAAAAATCTCTCTTGAAATAAATGACCTCTAACATCTTTCCTGAAGTTTATCATTCTAGTATAAAGACGATGAGTTTCTCCTATAACTTTTCTCAAGCTATCTTCTTTCTTGGGAACAACCAGTAAATGAACGTGATTATCCATCAAACAATAAGCATGAATCTCAAGCTGCTCTTCTAACGACAGCTCCGATAATATTTTTATGTAAGATCTCTTATCTTTCGCATTGTCAAAAATATTAATGCGACGTACTCCTCTTTGAGTTATATGATGAGCTACGTCTGGTATTACTATTCTTGCTATTCTTGCCATGATGATTTGTGGTGTTTTTAGTTATAAGGTTAATGATATTCGTAATGAGTTTTAATGATTAGTTAAATTAATTAGTATACTGTCCCCAGATT
>JANRKR010000001.1:0-5990 GCA_033763375.1 Rickettsiales bacterium | reverse complement strand
TTAATGCTACTAATTGACTTGGTGACGATAGCGGTGTGGAACCACTCGATACATTCCGAACTCGCAAGTGAAACACAAGTCGCGCCGATGGTATTTGGTCTTTAGGTCCAGTGAGAGTAGGTTATCGCCAAGTCTATTAGTAGCATTGTAAGAAATTAATAACTAAAAACCCGCCAGACCTTGATTGTTCTGGCGGGTTTTTATTTGCTGATAATCTTTTACAAAATTCAATTCTTAAGCAATACCTTAAATTAATTCTCGATCCAAATTCTGACTTATACCAAAATATAAATCTTCGGACTAACACGTTAATGGGTTTTTGTTCTAATTCATAAGTAAATGGACCCCGTCATGCGACGGGGTGACAAGAGTACGAAGGAGTGACAATAGTAAGGCGGAGCGAAAAGAGTAAGACGGAGTGAAAAGAGTAAGACGGGGTGACAAGAGTAAGAAGTGGTAACAAGAGTAAGACGGGATAACAGAGTAAGAAGAAACAATAACTAATACTCGTGTCACCCCGTCGTATGACGGGGTCCATTTACTCTGGTATTAAGATATGATTAGAAACGAGAACTTAATTAACGGATTAATCAGTAAATCTTTACTCTATTTTAACTTTATCTTTTTGGTAAAATAAGAGCAAAGATTTACATTTTATTATAGAAAGCCAGCACCCTTGAATATTTTTTCCCGCTTCTTAACTTATTTTCGACACTCAACTTAAAAAATTATAATTTCTCAATGAAAAATTCTGGAAAAAACCTGGTTATATGGCTGATCATTTTTGCGGTAATTATGACGATATCGCAAGCACTAACTGGTCCAGAAAGCTCAGGAAGTAAATTAGTTTTTAGTGACTTCATGAAAAAAGTTGATGCCGCTGAAGTTACTAAAGTTGAAATCAAAGGAAGTGATTTGGTTGGAAAGCTAAAAGACGGTTCGCAATTTTTTACTTATCTACCAGAATATCCAAATCTTGTTGAAACTCTGCAAAAAAAAGGTGTTGAAATCACTGCTGTGCCTTTAGTTAGTAAATCTGAAAAAGTTATTGCAGGAATTTTAGGATGGTTGCCCTTTATTTTAATGATTGCCTTATGGATTTTTTTAGCGCGCGGCGCAACTGGTGGCAAAAGTGGTGGCGCTTTTGGTTTTGGTAGATCGCGTGCTAAGCTTTTACAGGAAAGCAAAACCAAAATTACTTTTTCCGATGTTGCCGGAATTGATGAAGCAAAACAAGAGCTCAGCGAAATTGTTGATTTTCTAAGAGATGCTAAAAAATATACTGATGTTGGCGCAAAAATTCCGCGTGGCTGTTTATTGATTGGCTCTCCTGGAACTGGAAAAACTCTACTTGCGCGCGCTATTGCTGGCGAAGCTAATGTTCCTTTCTTTTCAATTTCAGGATCAGATTTTGTTGAAATGTTCGTCGGCGTTGGTGCTTCGCGTGTTCGCGATATGTTTGAGCAGGCAAAAAAATCAGCACCTTGTATTGTTTTTATTGATGAAATTGATGCGGTTGGTCGTCATCGCGGTTCGGGCGTTGGTGGCGGTAATGATGAGCGTGAGCAAACCTTAAATCAACTTCTGGTTGAAATGGATGGTTTTTCCGATAATGAAGGTGTGGTTATCATTGCTGCAACCAATCGTCCTGACGTTCTGGATCGTGCCTTGCTTCGTCCTGGTCGATTTGATCGCCAAATTACCGTGCCAAATCCAGATATTTTGGGACGCGAACAAATTTTGATGGTTCATCTTAAAAAAATTGCCGGTGCAGCCGATATCGATCCTAAAACCATTGCGCGTGGAACTCCAGGTTTTGCTGGTGCCGATTTAGCAAATTTAGTAAATGAGGGCGCTTTAATGGCGGCACGTAAAAATCAACGTATGGTAACAATGCAAAATTTGGAAGAAGCCAAAGATAAAATCATGATGGGCGCGGAAAGAAAATCGATGATTATGCAAAAATCTGAAAAAGAATTGACCGCTTATCATGAAGCTGGTCACGCTATTACAGCGCTCAATTGTCCTAATTCTGATCCAATTCACAAAGCTACAATAATTCCACGTGGTCGCGCTCTTGGTCTTGTGATGCGTTTGCCTGAAACTGATCGCTTTTCAGTTACTCGCGCTAAACTTCATGATGATTTAATTGTTGCGATGGGCGGACGCGCTGCCGAAGAACTAATTTTTGGTTATGACAAAGTCACAACTGGCGCTTCTTCAGATATTACGCAAGCAACTATGATGGCTCGTAATATGGTGACGCGTTGGGGTTTAAGCGATAAGATTGGAACAGTTGATTATTCCGACGAAGAATCTTCTAAATTTTATGCCGCCCAAAAAACTTTTTCGGAAGAAACTGGAAAAATTATTGATCAGGAAATTAAACGCATAGTTGATGAAGCTTTGCAAAAAGCGAAGAAAATTTTAAGCGATAAGAAAGCTGATTTAGAAAAACTGGCACAAAATCTATTGGAATATGAAACCTTAACCGGCGATGAAATCAAAGATATTTTGGCTGGAAATCCAATTAGAATTATGCCGCAAGCTTCTGAAATATCAGTAATTGCTCAAAGTTTAGTTCCTAAAGTTGCTGAATAGTTACTGTGATCATTAATTAAAATTCACAAGAAATTTTATCAGCGTTTTCTTCAAAAAATTTTGCTGCGGTAAAATAGCTTGGTGATTTACCAAGTTCATTTTTTTGTTTTTCGCTTAAGACAACATCGCTGCGCCATAAAAATAATTTTTTTCTCTGCGCCAAATTGCCGATGAAGGCAAGTCTTTCTTGCATTGCGGGGTTTTCTGAATTTTCTTCAATCCATTTTCCAGCACAAACGCCAAGTAAATTATTATTTAAATCCTTGATCATTTCCAGAGTGGAATCTTGATTTGGTTTAAAAATTATTTCAGCAATCTCATTGGCCTTTCCTAAAAAAATGGTGATATTTTTAGCGATATTTTCACTAAGAAATAAACTGCGCAGCGTTGAGTAAATTAAGCTGGCAGCGTAAGCATGTTTTATGGCGTTGGAAGTTTCTTTGGGCATTGATCTTTTTTCTGCTTCTTTAAGAGCGACTTTTTCAAAAAATAAATTATTGGCCAGCACCGTGGAAATTTCTATTGCGATGATTGCGAGTAAAATTATCACAATAACACTTTTTATCTTTTTGCTGATCATTTTTTTGGCAAATTTTTTGCCAATTTTACCACAATTTTATTGTCTTGATAAATAATTTCTGGCGCTTTTTTGCTGTCATAATCTGTCACCATAAAAGAATAATAAAAATTGCTGCGAGCCTGGTTTTCCCTATCTTTAGCTTGATTGGATTTTTTGCTTTCACCAAAAAATGTGATAATTTTATCTTTAATATTTACTGAAATTTCCTCTTTTTTAAAGCCAGAAAAATCAAGTTGATAATAATAATTTTGATCATCTTGGCTTGCAGAAATTTTTGACTGATTATTGTTTTGGCTGTTTTTTTGAGCTTCTTCAAATATTTCTTTCATATGTTTTTGATGATCGATGAAAGCTTGATTCATCTCTTTTTCCATTGTTTTAAAATCATCAAAAAAACCGTTGTCAGCAAAAGCAGGATTATGCAAGAAAGGAAAACTTGGTTGAGATAGAAAATAAAATTGACGGTTTTTAGTATGAAAACTTTGCACTAATAAAGTTGCTAAAACACCAAATATAACACCAATTACGGCGATTGATTTTTTTGTAGTAAAAATTTTTTTGCAGCACGATTCTTTTGCTGAATTATTGGCGCAATTTTTATTAATTTCAGTCATGGCGAAGAATTAATTAAGTTAATAGAAACAATTGGATAAAAGCGTCTAAATGCTTAACGTAATATTTTTGATGTAATTTTTGCCTGTGAAATTTCAAGATTTATACTTATACCAAATCTAAATTCTTTAGATTTGGTATTGATTTATTTTTTCGTGACACGAGTCACGCCCTGCATTGCGATTAACCCCAATATACCAAATCAAGTAATATCAATAGATTTTAGATTTGGTATATAGCAAATCACAAATTGATTATGCGCCGCTGCAAATCAATTATTGTGCAAGAATTTTTAATAATTCATCGCTGTTTAAAATATCTTGAGTAATTTCTTGCAATAAATTGTTGATTATATCGCGATCTGTTGATTCTAGAGGAGCGATAAAATGTTTATTGTCCAAATAAAGACTAAAATTTTTGGTAAAGGTTAGAGAATTTTCTGGTTTTTTTATAATTACAGTAATCAAAGCTTCGCCTTTTGATGATCCGATAAAAAATTTTCTCTTAGCTTTATATTCCAGTTTTTTAATATGAATCTCAACAATCTTGTCTAAACCTTCGTCAAAACCTTTTGAAATCAGGCTTTGATTAATTTTTCGGCGCAACATTATCGCCAAATTATCATCACTGGTAATTGTTATTTTTTCTTTTGAGCTAAATTCTTTAATGCCGATAGTTTTATCAAGGCGATCATCAAACACTTGTAAATCAAGCTTTGTGCCATTGCCAATATTTGATTTTTGGTTATCAAGATTAAGATCAAAATTAATTTTTTGATTTTCATGAGAACAAGAAACTGCAGAAATCAAGGCAAAAAAAAGTAATAATTTTTTCATAATAATTTTTTAGTTTAGTCAGATAATAGCACTGTTACAAATCAATTTTTTACGATGTTGACAAGTTGTTTGCTGTCAATATTTTTAAGCGTCTTTGTCTTTACTAAATTTTTTTTACTAAATTTTTCAACAAATAAATCATGAAAGTTTACTACGACCGCGATGCTGATTTAAACATCATCAAATCTAAAAAAATTGCCATTATTGGTTATGGTTCGCAAGCTCACGCTCACGCGCAAAACCTTCGCGATAGCGGCGTTAAGCAAGTTAAAATTGCGCTGCGCGAAAATTCAGCTTCAATTGCTAAAGCGCAAAATGCTGGATTTGAAGTTTTATCAAATGCTGATGCCGCAAAATGGGCTGATGTAGTAATGGTTTTAACGCCCGACGAATTACAAGCCGAAATTTATGAAAAAGATTTGCACCAAAATTTAAAACAAGGCGCGGCTTTGGCGTTTGCTCACGGACTTAACATTCATTTTAAATTAATCAAACCACGCGCCGACTTAGACGTTTTCATGGTGGCGCCAAAAGGTCCCGGACACACAGTTCGCGGCGAATATGGTAAAGGCGGCGGCGTTCCTTGTTTAGTTGCGGTTGCGCAAGATAAATCGGGTGCTGCTTTGTCAATTGCGCTTTCTTACGCTTGCGGCGTTGGCGGCGGTAGATCAGGAATTATTGAAACTAATTTCAAAGAAGAATGCGAAACTGATCTTTTTGGCGAGCAAGCAGTTCTTTGCGGCGGAGTTACCGCTTTAATCCAAGCTGGTTTTGAAACTTTAACCGAAGCTGGATATGCCCCAGAAATGGCTTATTTTGAATGCCTTCACGAAATGAAATTAATTGTAGATTTACTTTACGAAGGCGGCATTGCCAATATGCGCTATTCAATTTCTAACACCGCCGAATATGGCGATTTAACTCGCGGCCCAAGAGTTGTGACTTCAGAAACTAAGGCTGAAATGAAAAGAATTTTAGGCGAAATTCAATCAGGAAAATTCGTTGAAGAATTCATGGCCGAAAATAAATCAGGAAAGAAAAACTTTGACGCTTTACGCGCCAAAGGTCGTGCTCATCCAATTGAAGCAACTGGCGAAAAACTTCGCGCCATGATGCCGTGGATTGCTAAAAATAAATTGGTCAACAAAGCCAATAACTAGTTTGGTTCAACTCGTCTTTTTATTAAGCCTGCTTAAATTAGTTTTAAGCAGGCTTTTTATTTAGAGCCTGTTTTCAAACCTAATTATTCTCATATTTAGTTCTATTTTTGCTCTTTTTTTCACGAAATTTTTTAAAATATTTTCCGATATTATAAAAAATTTCATAAAAAAATCGCTAAAAATATGCCAAAATCTGAAACT